>JBDLJB010000009.1:0-93112 GCA_039714555.1 Bacteroidota bacterium | reverse complement strand
GCTTTTATTGCAATAGGTAAGGCTCCTCTAATGGGTTGTAAACCTCCATCTAATGAAAGTTCTCCCATAATAATATAATCACCAATATTGTTTGATATAATTTGTTTTGAGGCTGCTAAAATCCCAATAGCTAAAGTTAGATCATAAGCTGAACCTTCTTTACGCAAATCAGCAGGTGCCATATTTATGGTTATTTTCTTTCCCGGAAGATTGTATTTATTATTCTTTAAAGCAGCCGAAATACGATAACTACTCTCTTTTATTGCATTATCGGGTAAACCAACTAAATGATAGGCATACCCGTTATCAATATTAACTTCAATAGTTATGGTTGTAGCTTCAACACCAAAAACTGCACTTCCGTAAACTTTCTCCAACATAAATAAAGTATTTTTACTTTATATGTTTTTAAACTATAGAAGTTAACATTTAAAAGAAACAATCTGAATTATTTCTTAGAAGGAATAAAACTCATGGTTCTTTCAGTCATAGCTGAAATTGTTAATGAAGGATTTACGCCCGGATTCGCTGACATGGCAGAACCATCACAAACAAACATATTTTCATAACCAAAAACTTTTTGTTTACTGTTTATAACACCGGTAGATCTATCTTTTCCAATAACCGAACCTCCCAAAATGTGAGCTGTTGAAGGTGCACCCGTTAAAATATCAGTACTCATCATAAAAGCTTTACCATCTATTTCTTCTTCAACTTTATCTGCAATAATCTTTGCCATGGGTATAAAAGGTGTTGGTTTTTTACCGGAAGATACTTTTGAAGATAAATTAAACCATCCCCTTTTTAATTTAATTGTACTATCTAAATGTTGCATAAATAATAATATCACTGTTCTTTGGGCATAGTTCTTTGTAAAATAATTCCCTAACCAGCCCCAAGGATGAAAAATTAATTCTTTCAACAATTGAAAAATTCTAATAAAAATATTCTTACCGAAAACCATAGGAATAATTGGAATCTTCCAAAAATTTGAACCAGCTCCATATCTTACAGCTTCAACATGACCGTCAACATCAGGAGGAAAAATTGATCCAATAGCAACACCTTTTGAAAGGTCAATATCCTTATTTTTTGAAGTGATCAATGATAAATTTTCATTATTGGTACGAATATGATTTCCCACTTCATCAGAAAGTTTGGATAAATATTTTTTAGCTTTCATATCTAATAACAAACGTACTGTTCCTAAAACACCTCCCGAAAAGATCACGCCTTTGGTTTTTAAATGGATTTTGCCTTTTTTAAAATATGAAGTAGCATCTTTATGTTCAACAATATAGCCTTCACTTCCATCAATATTTCCAATTGATTTTACAGATGTCACTAATTTTTCTGCTAAAACTTTAGCCCCTTTTTTTTGTGCCAGATATAAATAATTCTTATCTAATGAATTTTTTGCATTATTCGGGCAACCCGTCATACATTGTCCGCAAAAAGAACATCCTGACCTATCAGGACCTTCACCTTTAAAAAAAGGATCTTTTACTTCAACATCAGCTTTTCCAAAGTAAACAGAAACATTTGGTGCTTCAAATTCTTCAGATTTATTCATTTTTTGAGCTACTCTCTGCAAAGCTAGATCAGCATCAAAGAACTTTGGATTCTTTGTTGCTCCTAGCATTTTTTCAGCAACTTTATAGTGAGGTTTCAATTCATTTTCCCAATCAGCTAACCCTTTCCAGTTTCCACTGGTAAAAAATTCACTTTTTGGTATAGGTAAAGTATTGGCATAAACCAATGAGCCACCTCCTACACCAACGCCACTTAAAATAGTTGCATGTCGAAAAAAGGTCATTTTTAAAATACCAAACATTTTAAGTGGAGGTAACCAGAGCCATCTTTTTAAGTTCCAGTTAGTTTTAGGAAAATCATTTGCATTATACCATTTTCCTTTTTCTATGACCAATACCTTGTATCCCTTTTCGGATAAGCGCAGTGCTGATATTGACCCTCCAAATCCCGAACCAATAATAATATAATCGTAATCAAATTGATCTTTAACTTTTGTCATCTAAAAATCTCTTAACCTCTTAAAGCAGAAATAAAAATACCCGGTAATTTTAAAAAACTAGGATTTATTGCAAAATCGGTAATTTTTCTTAAAGTATTATTACCTGTTTTATTAGTTACATACCATGGGGGTTTAGGTGGTGCTAAATTCAAAGCTCTTGGTAGTGTTCTAAATGGTCCGTATAAAACTGTCTTTTCGGGCTTATCAAACATCAAACTATTATGTACAACACCTATTCCGCTTTGAATATCATCATAAGTATGGCCGGGAAAAGCTCCCCAAGTACATTGCGGCAATAAAAATGCAACAGCATTCCAAACATTTATACCGATTGCACCGTATTTTAGATCAGCTATACAATTTTCAAATTCTACGCCCATTTCTTTCATAGTATCAGGATGAATCAAAATTGTTGCACCTAAAGTTCCATGTAGGGTGTTATTACAAAAATCAACTGTGTTTTTTAAAAATTCAAGTGGTGTATCCCCTTTGATATCCGTTTGTGCAAATACAGCACCAAAGAATTCTGTATTAAAAGCATATTCATTTCCATTATTGGATTTTATATTAGTGATCAAAGTTCTTGGTACTTCATCACCAACCAACTCTTCAGCATTAGGATATGCATTTTTAGCTTCTTTTTGCCTGATCTCAGAACCCGGATAATAAGCTTTTCGATAAGGGATTTCTTTTAAGTATTCTCTTACTTTTGATAGAAGTTCTTCTGAATGTTTCCAACTATTTGGTAGAATCAAAACCTGTGATGCTACACAATTATGTCCTCCATTATGTAATTTTGCTGTTACTATGTTTTGTGCTTGAAAATCTAAATCCTTTTTGTTCCAAGGACCTGGAACAACGATCATAGGGCCAATTCCTCCCAATTCACTTCTAATGGGTTTATCAGCATCTAAAATTGGTTTATTTTCTTTTTTTCGCTTTTTTCCTTCTTCTCCTACTCCATAAACAATAGCATCGTGTGTTTTTTCACTTCCTGTAATATGAATAGTTTCAATATCAGGATGAGCAGTTAAATATTTCCCTACTTCTATTCCACCATCAATAATTTTAACAAAATCATCCTTAATAAATGACTCAAATATCTTTTCAAAGATAGGAATAAGGTATTCATTTACCGGATTCATTTTTAGTAATGCAACTTCTCCTTTCACAATTAAATTATAAAGCACATCCAAAGGAGCTATTGAATTTATATTACCCGCACCCAAAACCAAGCTAACCTTACCTTCTGGATTTTCCTGAAGGTAAAATCCTGCCATATTTTGTAAAAGATTATCACTAGTAACACCTTTTTGCATCCATACTTCACCCTTTATTTGATTGAATAAAAGATTTTCATAAAAATTAGAAGGGAATACCTGTACTTTTAATTGACCGTCATCACGTGTTTCAACACCTTTAATTAAATCAGATATATTACCCTTTTTAATTTTCTCTAAAGTCTCAATATATGCATTTATTGTTGTTATTAAAGCCCATGGACCTGTACTACATTCTTCACCTCTTAGTTGTGAGTTTATATCAATTTCTTTATTCTTAAGTGCCAATCTTACCCATTCTTCACGATATTTTCCCGTTTTATTTTTTACATCTTTAAGTTTGCTAATCTTTTGATCTATAGGTAATTGAACCCATATATTCTTAGCTGAATTCAATTTTAAAATAAAATTATCAAGTATACTGAAGTCTTTCATTTATGGTTTTTAATAAAATTTCATTACAAACTTACTATAAAATTTCTCTATAAAAAGTAATCATTATTTATAATGTCCCTCTTCTTGCTTGTTCTGCCTCAATTGATTCAAACAAAGCTTTAAAATTACCTTTACCAAAAGATTGTGCTCCTTTGCGCTGGATAATTTCAAAAAATAATGTGGGCCTGTCTGTTAATGGTTTGGTAAAAATTTGCAACAAGTATCCTTCATCATCACGATCTACCATGATACCATGTTCCTTTAGTAAGTTCATATCTTCAGCTATTTCTCCTACTCTATCACCAACAGTATCATAGTAAGTACCAGGAACATATAAGAATTCTACACCCCGCTTTTTCATTTCACTTACAGTAAATACAATATCATTAGTAGCTACAGCAATGTGTTGACAACCTGCACCTTTGTAGAAATCAATATATTCTTCTATTTGCGATTTCTTTTTCCCTTTTGCAGGTTCATTTATTGGGAATTTAATTCTACCATTTCCATTGGTCATCACTTTACTCATTAAAGCTGTATATTCTGTTGAAATATCTTTATCATCAAATGTTATCAAATTAGCAAAACCCATTACTTCATTATAAAATTTTGCCCAAATATTCATTTGACCCCAACCAACATTTCCCACCATATGATCTATAAAACGCAAACCACAATCTAAAGGATTGTAATGTGATTCCCACTTTTCAAATCCGGGTAAAAATACACCTTTATAATTCTTTCTTTCAACAAAAACATGAACTGTATCGCCATAAGTATGAATAGCTGATCTGATAACTTCTCCATTCTCATCTTTTTCTGTTTTAGGTTCAAAATAAGATTTTGCGCCTCTTTTTATAGTTTCTTCCCAAGCTTTAGTAGCATCTTCAACCCATAACGCTATGGTTTTTACACCATCACCATGTTTTGTTATATGTTTAAATATTTCTGAGTCATCTGAATCCGGCATTGGAGTAGTGAAAACTAACTTAATTTTATCCTGAACTACTACATAACTTGTTCTATCTCTCAATCCAGTTTCCAAACCAGCATAAGCCAATGATTGAAACCCTAAGGCAGTTTTGTAAAAATGTGCAGCCTGTTTGGCATTTCCTACATAAAATTCAACATAATCTGTTCCTAATAGTGGTAAAAAATCATCTGCTTCAGGAAATATCTTCTCTAAACCATAATCAAAATTTTCTATGTCTTTTAAATTGCTCATTTTATTTTATCTTTTTAAATTTTCAAATTAGCACATTAATCAATTATCCATGATTTATAATATCCATCCACTTCTAAATTTAATGCTTCTTCTGTTATCATCATAGGTTTAAACGGATCAATCATTACAGCTAATTCTTCAGTTTTCTTTTTACCAATACTTCTTTCAATAGCACCCGGATGCGGTCCGTGTGGTATTCCTCCCGGATGCAAAGTTAATTGTCCTTTTTCAATATTATTTCTACTCATAAAATCACCGTCTACATAATACAAAATTTCTTCTGAATCTATATTACTATGATGATAAGGAGCAGGTATTGCTTCGGGGTGATAATCATACATTCTTGGAACAAATGAGCATACTACAAATCCATCAGATTCCCATTGTTGGTGAATTGGAGGAGGCATATGAATTCTTCCTGTTAAGGGTTCAAAATCATGAATTGAAAATGCGTAAGGATAATTAAAACCATCCCAACCAACAACATCAAATGGGTGATATTTTAAGTTATACTCCCATAAAACACCTTGCTTTTTAGACAAAATTTTAAAATTACCTTTTTCATCATAGGTCTTTAAATCTGTTGGCAGTCTAAAATCACGTTCACAAAATGGAGAATGTTCTAATAACTGTCCGAAATTATTTCTATATCTTTTTGGAGTTAGGATCTGACCAAAGGATTCTATATATAAAATACGGTTATCATTACTATCAAAATCAATTTGGTAAGTGGTGCCTTTAGGTATAATCAAATAATCTCCATATGAAAAACTTAAATTCCCATACATGGTTTTTAATACTCCAGAACCAATATGAATAAATAGCATTTCATCAGCATCACTATTTCTATAAAAATAATCTTTTGAAAAAGTTTTTGGTGCAGCCAAACCAATATGCAAATCATTATTTACAAATAAGGTCTTACGACTTTTCAAATAATCTTCTTCGGGTTTCAATGAAAACCCTTTAAAACTTAAGGCTTTCATATTTTTTTCTATAGCAATGCTTGGTGTAAGATCTTTAACCTCTTTAACTTTTGTAACTACAGTAGGTGGATGCAAATGATATATCAATGATGACATACCGGAAAAACCAGCTGTTCCAAACAATTCTTCCTGATATAATCCACCAGAAGGGTTTTTAAAAACAGTATGTCTTTTTGGTGGAATTTTTCCCAAAGTATGATATCTCGGCATAATCAAAATGTTAAAAATGAACAAAAAAATAATATGAACACAAAAATTATCTATAATTAACAATTATAATAATTTTGATTTATAACAATTCTGTAAAAAAAAGGAATATGTTATACCTGTTTTTAAGAATTACACAAATATAACGAATATTATTTAAGAATATATAAGAGTAGAAGGTATTGAAGAGTTTTACTTAACTTCAATAACTTTAGATATTTGAGGTGCATATTTTTTTATTGTCGCTTCTACACCATTTTTCAAGGTTAAATGATTAACATGACAATCTAAGCAAGCACCTTTAAGTTGTACTTTAACAATGTTATTTTCAATAGCAACTAATGAAATATTACCTCCATCGGTAATTAAATACGGCCGAATTTCATCTAATGCTTTTTCTACATTGATCAATAATTCAGTTTTTGTCATTTATAATATATATTTATTCTTTGCCAAAGTATGTAACTTTGGCAAAGAAAATTTGAACTTAATTTGTACTACAACCCGACATGTTAGTTATTCTAACAATTTCGGTTGGAGGTAAAGCTTCATTACGTTTTACCAATTGTGTCAACATATTTTTGGTAGCATTTGTAAAAGCCTTCTCTAATGGAGAGTCTTCTTGTAAAGTTACAGGGCGACCAACATCACCAGACTCTCTAATACTTTGAACCAAAGGAATCTCTCCTAAGAAAGTTGTATCAATATCATCAGCTAGATTCTTAGCACCATCTTTACCAAAAATATAATATTTATTATCTGGTAATTCTTCAGGAGTAAAATAGCTCATGTTTTCAATAATTCCCAAAACAGGAACATTTATATCATTTTGTTTGAACATTGAAACTCCTTTTTTAGCATCAGCCAATGCGATGTTTTGCGGAGTACTAACAATAACAGCACCTGTAACCGGAACTGTTTGAACAATAGATAAATGAATATCACCCGTACCCGGAGGTAGATCGATCAACATAAAATCTAATTCTCCCCAATGTGCATCAAAGATCATTTGATTTAGGGCTTTTGAAGCCATAGCTCCTCGCCAGATCACTGCTTGGTTTGCATCAGTAAAAAAACCTAAGCTCAACATCTTAACGCCGTAATTCTCAACGGGTTTCATTTTTGATCTTCCATCAATTGTTACAGCTAAAGGCCTTTCATTTGCAACATCAAACATTATTGGCATTGAAGGTCCATAAACATCAGCATCTAAAATACCTACACTAAAACCCATATTAGCTAAACTTACTGCAAGATTTGCAGTGATCGTTGATTTTCCTACACCTCCTTTACCAGATGCAACTGCAATAATATTCTTAATTCCCGGTATTGATTTATCACTTGCAATAGATGCAGGTTTAACATCTATGGTTTTAGCTTTTACATTAACCTTAACATCAATTTTTTGATCTACATGTTGGTGAATGGCTTTCATTATTTCTACTTCCAATTTCTTTTTTGCCTGTAAAGTTGGGTTTGATGAAACAACATCAACAATTACTTCTTTTTCGAATATCACGATATTGCCAATCGCATTACTTTCTACCAAACTTTTACCCTCTCCTGGAGCAGTAATGGTTTCTAAAGCTTTTAAAATATCTTGTTTATTATAACTCATTTCATTATTTATTTTTAATCATTCTAAACAACAAATATACTACATATAATGAAAGTAAAAAAGAAAAAAAACGATAAGAATAGTTATAATTTGTTAGTTATTTTTAAATGATATTTGGAATTAAATTCTATAGTTTAAAATAGTTTTCATTAAATTTGTCAAATATTAAATTCAATACCCTATGACAATTGATAAACGCATTGCAGCTTTTGATTCATTAGGTGATTTTTTAAGTCAGTTTACTCAAAAATCAATTCAAAAAAAAGATAATATTCCTTTTAATGATCTGTTTTTTGATCTCTTTAAAACACAAATTGAAAAAGCAAAAAACTTCAATGGCTGGTTTACTAAAGAAAATATTTTATATGCTTTTGAAAATTGGAGTTTATTATTGAATAGCAATATTTTAAATAAATGGATCTTAACTTATACTTTAAATAATAAAAAGATCAATACTATTGCTGTAATCATGGCCGGAAATATTCCTTTGGTTGGATTTCACGATTTTTTATCGGTATTGATGTCCGGAAATAACCTTATCGTAAAACAATCATCTAACGACAAACAATTTTTACCTTTAATTACAAAATATTTAGAAACAATTGAACCTGATTTTAAAGGAAAAATAGAATTTACTGAAGATAAATTAGTTAATTTTGATGCTGTTATCGCAACCGGAAGTAATAATACAGCACGCTATTTTGATTACTATTTCAATAAATACCCAAACATTATTCGTCAAAACAGGAATGCTATTGCAGTTATAAGTGGAGATGAAAGTGATCTAGAATTACAAAATCTAGGAGAAGATATTTTTAGATATTTTGGCTTGGGTTGCCGAAGTGTTTCCAAAGTATTTGTACCAAAAAATTACGATTTTAATAAACTTTTTAAAAATATATATCCCTACAAGGATTTGATCCAATATAAAAAATACGAAAACAACTACACCTATAACAAAGCCGTTTATTTAATGAGTAAATATAAATTACTTGAAAATGGTTTTTTAATGTTAAAAGAAGATACCAGTTATGCTTCACCAATAGCAACTTTGTTTTATGAATATTATGATGATCTAGAGCTTTTAAAACAAAGGTTTATTATTGAAAAAGAACAAATTCAATGTATTGTAGCCAATCAAGGTATTGAAGATGAAATAGCATTTGGTGAAACTCAAAAACCAAAACTTTGGGATTATGCTGATGGTGTTGATACTTTACATTTTTTGGAAAAATTAGAACAATAGATCTAATTAAATCAAAGTATAACAATTTTGAAAATCATAAAACTAAAACAAAATTTTGTTTTAGTTTTACACGCTTACATTTAGTAATTATTAATAATAAAATATGAAAAGAATAAACATACTGTTTTTTATAATATTAATTTTTAACTTAAAAATTGGTTTTACACAAACACAATCACCTTCAGAGTATTTAGGATATGATTTAGGGGAAAGATTTACAAGACACTTTCAGGTTGTAAACTATTTTAATCATGTTGTTGATAATAATGATAATGTGAAATTGATAAAATATGGTGAAACTTATGAGCATAGGCCTTTACATTTCGCAGTTATCGCCTCGCCAAAAAATTTCTCAAAATTAGAAGATATAAGGTTAAATCATTTAAGATCAGCCGGATTATTAAATAACAATTTCACCAAAGATGGTATTGCCATTGTATGGCTTAGTTATAATGTACATGGTAACGAATCTGTCAGTACAGAAGTTTCTATGAAAACGATTTATGAATTGGTGAACCCAGATAATCAAAGAACCAAGAACTGGCTGGAAAATACAATTGTTATTATTGACCCCTGTTTAAATCCTGATGGTAGAGAGCGATATATAAATTGGTATTATCAAAAAGGAAATATGCCTTACAACACAAACCCTGACGTTGTTGAACACCATGAACCATGGCCGGGAGGAAGATATAATCATTACCTTTTTGATTTGAATAGAGATTGGGCCTGGACAACACAAACAGAAACACAAAATAGAATAAAAGCTTATAACAAATGGTTACCACATGTGCATGTGGATTTTCATGAACAAGGTGTAAATCAACCTTATTACTTTGCCCCGGCAGCAGAACCATATCATGATGTTATATCTGATTTCCAAAGAGAATTTCAATTAACTGTTGGTAAAAATAATGCCAAATATTTTGATAAAAATGGATGGTTGTATTTTACAAAAGAATTTTTTGATCTGTTATACCCAAGTTATGGAGACTCATATCCAATGTATAATGGAGCTGTTGGTATGACATATGAACAAGGAGGTAGCGGCAGAGCAGGTTTAGGTATAATAAATGATGAAGAAGATGAATTATCTTTAAAAGATAGGATTGCTCACCATTATACTTCCAGTTTATCAACCATTGAAATATCTTCATTAAATGCAGAAAAATTATCAAGTGAGTTTCAAAAATATTATAAGAATGCGGCTGAAAAACCCAATGGACAGTATAAATCATATATTGTTAAAAATGATAATGGAAATGATAAGATCTCAAGTTTGATCAAACTTTTAGATAGGCACCAAATTGAATATGGAACTGCAAGTTCAAATGTTTCAGTCAAAGGAATTAATTATAAAAACCTTAAAACAGAAAAATTTAAAGTAAACGGTAATGATTTAATTATCAGTGCATATCAACCAAAATCAAATTTGGTAAAAGCTTTATTTGAGCCACAAACAATATTAAAGGATTCATTAACCTATGATATAACAGCCTGGTCATTACCCTATGCCAGAGGATTGAATGCATATGCTACTTCAACAAAAATTTCTACGAAACCTCTACAAATAAAAAATAATTTAAATAGTATAAATGAAATAGTTAAACCCTATGCCTATGTAGCAAAATGGAATAGCATAGATGATGTTTCTTTCTTATCGTATTTATTACAGAAAAAAATTAAAGTACGGTTTTCAAAAAAACCTTTTACTATTGACAATAAAGACTTTGCAGCAGGGTCATTGGTTATTACCCGTACAGGAAACCATACAAATGAAGATTTTGATGAAATAATAAAAAATGCTTCCAAAAAATTTAACCGAAATGTTCTTGCTGTTGCAACAGGCTTTGTAAGTAATGGAAATGATTTTGGCTCAAGAAATGTTACTTATTTAAAGAAACCAAAAATTGCAGTTCTTTCAGGAAATGGAACTTCATCTTTGGGTTTTGGAGCAGTATGGCATTTTTTCGAACAACAGATCCACTACCCTATAAATGTGATTGATACAGATTATTTTAATTCTATAGATTTACATGATTATGATGTATTGATCCTTCCAAATGGTTATTATAATAAAATCTTAACCAAATCGATATTGTCCGAATTGAAACTCTGGATCAACAAAGGAGGTAAATTAATTGTAATAAACTCAGCTATATCAACCTTTGCAGAAAGTGAAGAGTTTGCAATTTCTACATACGAAGATGATAAAGAAAAAGAAGCTATTAAAAAAGAAAAAGACTCAATAAAAAAACAATCTATATTGGATCCCTATGGTGATATGGAACGAAACTATATCTCTAATTTATTAAGGGGTAGTATCTTTAAAGCAACATTAGATAATACTAATCCGCTTGGATTTGGTTATTCGGATTTTTATTACACTTTAAAAACTAATAATAATAGATATACATATCTAAAAGATGGGTATAATGTTAGTGTAATTAAAGATAAGTCAGATCTTTTAAGTGGTTTTGCCGGCAAAAACGCAATTAGGACCATTGATGAATCTTTAGTTTACGGTGTTGAAAGAAAAGGAAGAGGAACAATTGTATATTTAGTCGATGATCCATTATTTAGAAGTTTTTGGGAAAATGGAAAACTACTTTTTAGTAATGCTGTTTTTATGGTAGGGCTTTAATCAATTGATTTATTCATAAATATATTATGAAGTATCAATTTTTAAAAACTAATATTTTCTATCAAAATAATTTATATCAGCAATTATAGAAAAAAAGCCCGTCTTTTCAGACAGGCTTTATTGTTTTATTATTAGTGAATTTTTATTCAAAATTAGTATCTAATTGAATATAATCTAAAAATTCTCTTTTAAGGTTCTCATTTTTAAATTTCCCTCCATATTCTGCAGTAACAGTACTACTTGAAATATCACGAATACCACGAGAGTTTACACATAAATGTTTTGCATCAATAACACAAGCAACATCATCAGTTCCTAAAGCTTCTTGCAATGCCTGTACAATTTGCATGGTTAATCTTTCTTGTACTTGAGGTCTTTTAGCAAAATAATCAACAATACGGTTCATTTTTGAAAGGCCAATAACATTACCATTTGATATATAAGCAACATGTGCTCTACCAACTATAGGTAATAAATGATGTTCGCAAGTTGAATAAACAGTAATGTTCTTTTCAACCAACATTTCACCATATTTATAATTATTATCAAAAGTTGAAAGTTTTGGTTTAGTTTGAGGATGTAAACCGTCAAATATTTCCTTTACATACATTTTGGCAACACGAAGCGGAGTACCTTTTAAACTATCATCCGTCATATCCATACCTAAAGTATATAATATTTCGGCAACATTTTTTTCAATTGATTTGATTTTATCTTCATCTGATATATCAAAAGCATCATCACGCAAAGGTGTTTTAGCAGACGTTGAGACATGATTATCTCCAATTTCTTCTACCATTTCTCTAAATTTAGCATTTTTACCTTCAAACATATTCCTATTATTTTAAGCTGCAAAAATACAACATTGTTGTTAATTAATAACTATTTATAATTTAATTAGACGTATTAAGTCATCAAAATTACATAAGGTCTGATCACCGGTAAGCATATTTTTTAGTGTAAATTTATTTTCTTGAATTTCTTGTTCTCCTACCAAAACTACAAAAGGGATTTCACGTTTATTCGCATAAATCATTTGTTTTTTCAATTTTACATTATCAGGGTATATTTCTGATTTTATACCTTTTTCACGTAGTTTTTTAATTGTTTTCAAACAATATATGGCTTCTTTTTCGCCAAAGTTGATAAATACAACCGATGGCTTAGGCAAAGTCACTTTTTTAAACAGATTTAATTCTTCTAATACTAAATAAATACGATCCAATCCAAAAGATATCCCAATACCACTTATATTCTTTAAACCAAAGATTCCTGTTAGATCATCATATCTTCCACCACCGCCAATTGATCCCATAGTTACTTTATCGGTTTGCACTTCATAAATTGCTCCGGTATAGTAATTTAAACCTCTTGCCAAGGTTATATCAATTTCTAAATTGGCAGATGAAAGTCCAAGTTCATCGATTTCTTCAACAACAAATCTTAGATCTTCTACACCTTGAGTTCCTTCTTGTGATTCAGATAATAATCCTTTTAACTTATCTAATTTTTCATAATTATCACCTTTAAAATCAAAAAGTGGTTGAACCTTTTCAATGGCTTGCTGAGAAATTCCTTTTCCTAACATTTCTTTTGCAACTCCTTCACTACCAATCTTATCTAATTTATCAAGTGCAACAGTAAAATCAATTAATTTATCTTTTTCACCTATAATTTCGGCAATACCCGATAAAATTTTTCGATTGTTCAATTTAATAATGGTATCGGTTAAACCGAGTTTGGTAAAAACTGCATCATACAGTTGAACAAACTCAACTTCCTGCCATAAACTTTTACTGCCAACTACGTCAGCATCGCATTGGTAAAATTCTCTAAACCTCCCTTTTTGCGGTCGATCGGCTCGCCAAACAGGCTGCATTTGATAACGTTTAAACGGAAAAACAATATCGTTTTGATGTTGTACAACATACCTTGCAAAAGGAACCGTAAGGTCGTAACGAAGTGCTTTTTCTGAAATTCTTGAAGTTATTTTTAATGAGTTTTTTTCATTTAAAAGCTTATCATCAACCTTTTTTAAATAATCACCTGAGTTTAATATTTTAAAGATCAATCGATCACCTTCATCTCCATATTTTCCCATCAACGTGCTAGAGTTTTCAAAAGAGGGTGTTTCAATAGGCTGAAATCCATAAGTTTCAAAAACTGTTTTAATTATATTAAAAATATAATTACGTTTGGCAACTTCGGTTGGTGAAAAATCTCTTGTTCCTTTTGGTATCGTTGGTTTCATCAATAAACTGGGTTAATTATTCACAAAAAATATAAAGTTGCAAATATCTAAAATATTAATTCAATAAAAAATAATCTAATTTTGATTTTTAATTTTTCTTTTGGGAATGATCTTTTTATACAATTTATAGATCATCCAAAATATAAAAACTACAAACACTACGGCTATTACGGGTATAAAAATAGCCATTAGTGAAAGCAAAACTGAGGTTCCGGATTCAATAGTAGAAACAACCGGGTTGGCTAAACCAGCAGTGGTAGCTGTTGATGCCAGTCGTGTAGTTGATGTTGAGCTTTTTATGGCGGTTGCTGTTCCTCCACCTGCAATTATTGCCAGGATCCATGTAAAGAATGGATCGAAATTTGCTACTGTTGAAAGCATAATAGCGGTTCCTGCAATTGCTGCCAAAGGAATTGCAATTGTATCTAAAATGTTGTCAACCCATGGAATTAAATAGGCTAAGATTTCAGCAACTGTTGCTATCCCCAGAGTAATCATAGCAATTTCACTACTAACCCATTGCCAATTTTCATTTAAAGGTATTATTTGAAAATGTGAAGCTAAACTCAAAACAAAAAATGGAACAAAAATTCTAAATCCAACTGACGCTGCCAATGCAATTCCTAAAAAAATACTTAAAATTGTATCAATTTCCATTTTTTCATTTTAAGCTAAATTAATGATTATTAATAATACAACAAGGTAAAATCTAATCATTTAGGTAATAAATGATAAAAAATAGGTTAATTTTATAAAATATTTTTTTTAATAAATTTGCTTAATGAAATTTTTGAGTTTTATATTATTGTTTTTTTATGGAATAACTTATAGCCAATACGCGGGTATAGATTATTTAAAAATTAATAATGCTAATGTTTCATTAGAATACTTATTGCAAAAATATATACAAATCCCTTCTGTTAGCGGTGAAGAGAAAATTGCAGGTGATTTTATCAAATCTGTTTGTAAAGAAAATGGTTTATACATTTCCTCTTTTGGTGAAGATAATGGCTTTTACAATTTTGCTGCATCTATTTTTCCACTCTCAAGTCAAAAACCCAATATTATTCTTTTGAATCATATTGATGTAGTTCCTGAAAGTAAGCATAATAAAACAAAGTCTTTTTCAGGAGAGATCATGAATGGTGAAGTTTATGGCAGAGGTGCATTTGATAACAAAGGTGCTGCTGTCATGCAATTGGCAAGCATCCTAAATATTCTTAAAAATGGAAAAATAAATGATAGTAAATACAATATAACATTTTTAGCTGTTTCTTGTGAAGAAACACAATGTAGTGGTGGTGTTGATTATGTTATTGAAAACCATTTACATGAATTAAACCCTGCTGTTGTTATTGGAGAAGGACCTACAGAATTAACAACCTTAATAGGTGGTAATTTTAACAATCCAATTTTTGGAGTTTCAGTTGTTCATAAACGGAGTTTTTGGCTTAATCTAAAAAGAGAAATGCACACCTTTGGTCACGGAAGTGTTACACCGTTACAATATGCTAATAAAGAAATGATTGAAGCATTAAACAGATTAGTTACAAAAAAACAGAAAGCAGTTTTTAACGATATAAATACAGGTGTTTTAAAGACAATAGCTGGTCATAAAAAAGGTATAGAAAAATTTATTTTACGTCATCCTCGTTTTTTTAAGCCAATTTTAATACCACAATTACGTAAACAGCCTGAACTTTTTGCAATTTTTAGCAATACAATCACTTTAACCAATATTAATTCAAATAATTCAGCTTACAATAAAATACCAACAAATGTTGAAGCTTTTTTAGATTGCAGATTACTTCCTGATAAAGATGAAGACGAATTTATCAAACATATTCAAAAAACCATAAAAAATGACTCGATCAAGGTAACTATCATCGAAAATATGCCAAAGACAATACCTTCATCTACAAAGAATATTTTCTATGAAAATATAAGTAAAGCCATTCTTCTCAATTATCCCAATAGTCAAATTGCACCTGTAATGATGCCAAATATTAATGATCTGGGTGCTTTTAGAGCCAAAGGTATACCTGCTTTTGCAACAATTCCGGTTTATTTAAAAAAAGAACACATCGAAGGAATTCACAACAAAGATGAGAAAATTCCTATTGAGGCATTATACAACGGTGCACAGGTATATTTTGATTTTTTACAACTGATGATGGAGTAAAACTAAATATTAAATAATACTTAAGAAATTATTTTACCCCTTATTTTAGTTAGTATACATCTTATTACGAAGTTCCTTAATTTTTGGATTTTCTAAATACTCATCAAAAGACATATACCTATCAATAATACCATTTGGAGTAATCTCAATAATTCTGTTGGCAACAGTTTGCGCAAATTCGTGATCGTGTGTTGAAAAGATCAAAGTACCTTTATATTTTTTTAAAGCATTATTAAATGCCTGAATTGATTCCAGGTCTAAATGATTAGTAGGCTGATCAATCAATAAAACATTAGCACGGGTCATCATCATTTTTGACAACATACATCTTACTTTTTCTCCACCCGACAGAACATTACATTGTTTTAATGCCTCATCACCGCTAAAGATCATTTTACCTAAAAATCCACGCAAATTAACCGCTTCTTTTTCCTCTTCAGTTTGAGCAAATTGTCGCAACCAATCAACCAAACTCAATTCGTTCTTAAAATATTCTGAATTATCAAGAGGCAAATATGCCTGACTAGTAGTTACTCCCCATTTGTATTCACCGGTATCAGCAGAATCATTGCCCAAAATGATCTCATAAAAAGATGTAGCTGCTTGAGATTTTTTAGACAACAGAACAACTTTATCTCCTTTTGTTAAATTGATATGAATATCTTTAAACAGAACTTCACCATCAATAGATTTTGAAAGCTCTTCAACATGTAAAATTTGATCACCTGCTTCTCTTTCCTGTTCAAATATTATTGCCGGATATCTTCTGCTTGAAGGTTTTATATCAGAAATATTCAGTTTTGAAATCATTTTTTTTCGACTTGTCGCTTGTTTTGATTTGGCAACATTTGCTGAAAACCTACGAATAAATTCTTCTAATTCTTTTTTCTTTTCTTCTGCTTTTTTGTTTTGTTGTGCACGTTGTTTTGCTGCTAACTGACTTGATTCATACCAAAATGAATAATTACCGGAATACTGATTCATTTTTCCAAAATCAATATCTGATATATTCGTACATACCGCATCCAGAAAGTGACGGTCATGTGATACCACAATCACACAATTATCGTAATTTGCCAAAAAACCTTCTAACCAGCCAATTGTTTCAAAGTCAAGATCATTGGTTGGTTCATCCATAATTAAAACATCTGGATTTCCAAATAGTGCTTGCGCCAAAAGGACTCTTACTTTTGCCTTTCCGTCAATATCTTTCATCAAAACATAATGCATATCTTCATTGATACCTACAGATGATAATAAATTAGCCGCATCACTCTCAGCAGTCCAACCCCCCATTTCTTCATAGGTAACACCTAATTCACCTGCTTTTATACCATCTTCTTCGCTGAAATCAGGTTTTGCATAGATCTCATCCAATTGCTTTTTAAGATCAAATAATGGCTTATTCCCCATTAGTACAGTTTCTAACACAGGATGATCATCAAATGCAAAATGATCTTGTGACAAAACTGACATCCGTTTACCTTTTTCTAAAGAAACATTTCCTGAAGTTGGATCGATCTCTCCTGATAATATTTTTAAAAAAGTAGATTTTCCCGAACCATTTGCGCCAATTATTCCATAACAATTACCCTTTGTAAATAGCGTATTTACTTCGTCAAATAATACTCTTTTCCCAAATTGGACTGATAAATTTGATACTGTAAGCATAGTATTTTTAAATTTTTTGCAAAAATACTTAAATATGTCATATATCAAATAAAATAATTCTCTAATTGGATTATTTCTTTCTAAAAAGTAAAAAATTGTTAAAAAAACAATACTTTACATTTAATTTAACCATTTTAGCCAAAACTTTTAACATCACATTAACAAGAGTTAAACATGGATATGAGTAAATTTGTTTATTATGTTTAAACCATATAATTTGAAAAAAAATTACTATTTTTATTCTTACTTTTTATTATTTTTAGGATTGTTATTTTTAACATATTCTTGCAAAAGTTATGAAAAAGAAAATGAAACTACATTTTTTGGAGGAAAAATTAAAAATCCCAAAGGAGCTTATGTATATTTTTCAAAAGATGATAAAATAATAGATTCTGCAAAAATAAACCAGCAAAATAGATTTTCATTTGCGCTTGATTCAATAACTACAGGGTTATACACATTCAAACATGGTGTTGAATATCAATATTTATACCTTGAGCCACAAGATAGTTTGTTAATTTATTTGAACACATGGGATTTTGATGAATCGCTTATCTTTAGTGGGAAAGGATCGGTAAACAATAATTTTATGATCAATTTATTCTTACAACAAGAAAAGATTGAAAAAAAATTCAAAAATTATTATCGTTTAAACGAAGAAGAATTTTCACAAAAAGTTGATGAAGAGCAAAAGAATTTAATGCTTCAATACAATGATTTAATCAAATCACAAGATGAAGAGTTAACTGAGTTCTTTGAAAATCTTGCCCAAGCAATAATCAATTATCCATTATATAGTAAAAAAGAATTTTACCCGTTATGGCATAAAGATGCTAATAATAAGCATGATAATCCTACCGTAAGTGATCGTTTTTATGATTACAGAAAAAACTTAAATTACAATGATAAATCTCTTTTTAATTTAAGAGCTTATACTTATTATTTAGAGTCACTTTTATACAATTTAGCCTATAATAAACAAAAGATTGATCCTGCTCAAGATAATTTCTCATTGAACTTTATGACGAGTGTTAATGAAATTTTGGTTGACGAAAAATTAAAGAATAAGTATCTGGCCTCAGGTTTTTGGGGATCTTTTAAAGATCACCTTACTGATGAACAACAAAAAGAAAGTCAAGATTATTTTTTTAAAAATTGTACCAATGAAGTCTATTTAGCCGAAGCTAAACATGCTATTGATCAATGTAATCAATTAAAGAATGGTGATAAGTTACCCGAATTAGTGGTTATGGATTCCGACAATAATGAAGTTAACATTCATGAAGTCGTAAATAACAAAAAAACAGTGATCTACTTTTGGCCAAAAGATTATGGTAGAAGTGAAAAGCTTATGAAAAAAATACCTATTTATAAAGAAAAATATCCTGAAATTTTATTCATAGGTATTGAAAGAAATAAAACAAATGATGCTTGGAAAGAATTTTTAACTACTAATAAACTACCCAATATTAATCAATATTTGATTGATGAGAATTGCAAATTGTATTCTTGGTTTGATGGAGATATGGCAAGAACATTAATAGTTGATAAAAATGGTATTGTCAATAATGGTTTCCTATTTTTTAATGACACCTATAATTTAGAAAAAAACTTACACCTTCTTAAAAAACAATAATTTATAGTTTTCTAAACAAAATTTAGCTTACTTTTGCAAATCTGTAAATAATTTTGGTCTATAAAACTGTAAACCTGTTATTTACTTAATTTAATTCTTTAAACTCCCAAATATGCCTTCATTTAAAGATCTTGGTTTAAGTCAAGATATTATTAAAGCTCTTAATAAACTTGGATACGAAAAACCAACTCCTATACAAGAAAAAGCTATTCCACAAATTTTTAGTTCTCAAAAAGATCTAAAAGCATTTGCTCAAACCGGTACCGGTAAAACAGCTGCTTTTAGTTTACCTATTTTAGATCAATTAATTACTGGCACTAAAGACCCACAAGCAATTATTCTTTCACCAACTCGTGAACTAGCAATTCAAATTGCTAAAAATATTATTGAATTTGCTGAAAACCTAGATAAGGTTAATGTATTGGCAGTTTATGGTGGTTCAAGTATTGAAGATCAGCTAAGAAGTTTAAAAAAAGGTGTACAAATTGTTGTTGGTACACCGGGTAGAACAGTAGATTTAATTAAACGTAAAAAATTACACCTTAACAACATTAAGTGGTTGGTACTTGATGAAGCCGATGAAATGCTTAATATGGGTTTTAAAGATGAGATCGATAAGATTTTAGAAACAACACCTCCAACAAAACAAACATTACTTTTTTCAGCGACTTTTCCTAAAGAGGTTGAGTCTATTGCCAAACATTATATGAATAAACCTGTTGAAATATCAGCAGGACAAAAAAATATTGGTGCCGAAAATGTAAGTCATGATTTTTATCAAGTATCCGATAGAAATAGGTATGCATCCTTAAAAAGAATTGCCGATATAAATCCGGAAATATACGGTATCGTTTTTTGCCGAACAAGGAGAGAAACAAAAGATGTTGCAAACAATTTAATTAATGACGGATACAATGCTGATGCTTTGCATGGTGATCTCTCTCAAGCTCAGCGAGATATGGTTATGCAAAAATTCAGATCCAAACACCTGCAAATTTTAGTTGCAACCGATGTTGCAGCAAGAGGATTAGACGTTAATGATCTTACCCATGTGATTAACTATAAATTACCTGATCAAATCGAATCATATACCCACCGTAGCGGCAGAACCGGTAGAGCCGGAAAAAAAGGAATTTCAATTGCAATTATTACCAATAAAGAAAAAAGAACACTTCAATCAATCGAAAGAAAGATCAATAAAAAGTTTAAACAAAAATTAGTGCCTAATGGTAAAGAAATTTGTGAAAAACAACTTTATTCGTTAATTGATAAGGTACACGATATAGAGGTCAATGAAAAAGAAATCAACGAATTCTTACCTGGTATTTTCAAAAAATTAGAAGGTTTAGATCGTGAACAATTGATCAAAAGGTTTGTTTCTATAGAATTTAATCAGTTCTTATCTTATTATGAAAATGCAAACGATCTAAATGTTGATGATTCAAGACAGAAAAGCAGATTAAGTGATGAATCTTTTACTCGTTTCTACATAAATTTAGGTAAAATTGATAAGGTTAATGCATCGCATATGATAGGTCTGATCAATGATAAATTAGGGAAAAGAAATATTGAAATTGGCAAGATAGAAATATTAAATAATTTTTCATTTTTTGAACTTGATAAAAATTATACAGATTTAACTTTAGAATCTTTTAAAAATTTCAAACATAAAGGAAGAAAAATATTTGTTGAAATTGCTGAAAAACCAAAATCAAGATCAAAATTTAGTGGTAAAAGAAAAAAACGAAGAAACAAAAGGTATTAAATAACTTTAATTATCTTTAAAATACTGAGCAAATTTTTCAAATAAGTAAGTTTATCTGTTTTTATAATTGTAATATATTTTCATAAAATTTTCAGGATATAACTGTATTTTTTGTAAATTTAACTGCAATTTTATAATCATTCTCTATTATGAAGACATTTTTACTATTTTTTTTCTTAATTATATTTTCATTTTTTTTACAAGCTCAAGAAGTTATTTCTTCATATGGTTTAGACACTTCAAATTCTTCGGGAAATCTAAGTGCAACCGCAGGAGAAGTCACTATTGCCACACTTAATAATGGAAGTTATCAAATTACTCAAGGATTTCATCAAACCAGTTTAGCTGCCTTAGCTGTTGAAGATTTTGACGAAAATTTTAAGGTAAAAATATATCCCAATCCTTCTTCAGAATTATTTTTAATTGATATTATGGATTTTACTGACATTCATTATAAAATTTATAGTGTTAATGGTCAATTGCTATATAAAAATGAATTAAAGCAACAGTCAAACACCGTAAAAGTAGATCGGCTTAAAAATGGCTTATACTTTTTAACTTTATATAAAAATAACCAAAAAATCAAAACCTATAAAATCTTAAAGAATTAACCATGAAAAACCTTTATCTTTCTATCTCTGTATTTTTAATATTTATATTTAGTGTAATAGCACAAAGCCCAGAAAGTTTTAATTACCAAGCAGTTATGCGTGATAATGGAGGTGATATTATTGCAAATCAAGCAATGGGCTTACAGTTTACCATCCATCAAACAAGTGCAAGTGGTACTACGGTATATCAAGAAACTTTTAATCAAACTACCAATAATTTTGGTTTGATCAATTTACAAATCGGTAAAGGGAGTGTTGTAAGTGGTATTTTTGCTGATATTGATTGGGCAAATGACACTTATTATCTAGAAACTGCTGTTGATGTTTCCGGTGGTACAAATTATGCGAGCATGGGTACAAGTCAGTTTGTGAGTGTACCTTATGCAATGTTTGCTAAAAGTTCAGGTGATTCCTATTGGAAACCAAAAAATGACGGTAACGGTATTGGTTATAAAGCAGGAAATGTTGGTATAGGAACCTTAACAACTGCTCCTCATGATCAATTAGAAATTAGAATGAATGATGGTGATCCAGATGCTTTAAATTTGAGACTAAATAATTCACATCCCGATACTTATAGTAGAATGCTTTTTAATAATGATCAATTAAATAATTTGGTTATAGGGTTAAATAGTTCTAACTATCAATTTGGTGCAAATGAAGCTTTTATCTGGTTATTTGAAGATTTTGATATCAAATTTGGCACTAGTGGAACGGAAAGATTACGTATTAAAAATGATGGTAAAATTGGTATTGGAACAGCAACTCCTGCTTCACAATTACAGGTTAAAGGAGGTGATATTTATTTAGAAGATATTGGTGATGGCGTAATCATGAAATCACCTGATGGTAATTGCTGGCGTTTAACTGTTGATAATTCAGGTAATCCTGTTTTTACTTCAATTACTTGTCCTACAAACTAAAACAATAAAAATATTTGTAATAAAAAAACTCTCAAGATTTAAATCTTGAGAGTTTTTTTTATTTTTATAAAGATTTATGATCTCCTTGAATAATTAGGTGATTCCTTAGTAATTGTTACATTATGAGGGTGGCTTTCGGAGATACCGGAAGAAGTTATTTTAACAAATTTAGCTTGTTTTTGTGTTGGAATATCTTTGCTTCCACAATAACCCATTCCCGCTCTTAAACCACCAATAAATTGATGCATGGTTTCATATACTTCTCCTTTATAAGGAACACGCCCTACAATTCCTTCAGGCACCAACTTTTTAATATCATCTTCTACATCCTGAAAATACCTGTCTTTTGAACCTTTGGTCATGGCTTCTACAGATCCCATACCTCTATATGATTTGAACTTTCTTCCTTCAAAAATTATGGTTTCACCAGGTGATTCTTTTGTTCCGGCCAGTAATGAGCCTAACATTACGGTATCTGCACCAGCAGTTATAGCTTTTGGTATATCTCCTGTATATCTAATTCCTCCATCAGCAATGATCGGAACACCACTACCTTCCAGTGCTTTTGCAACTTCCATTATAGCAGATAGTTGTGGAAATCCAACTCCGGCAACAACACGTGTTGTACAAATTGAACCCGGTCCAATTCCAACCTTTACAGCATCTGCACCGGCATCTACCAAAAATTTTGCGGCTTCACTTGTAGCAATATTTCCTACAATAATATCAGTATTTGGAAACTCTTTCTTTATACTTCTAAGAATTGCAGCTACACCTTTAGAATGACCATGAGCTGTATCAATTACCAAAGCATCTACGCCAACTTCAATAATAGCTTTTGCTCTTTCTAATGAGTCTGCAGTTACACCAATAGCAGCAGCTACCCTTAATCTACCAAAAGAATCTTTATTTGCATTTGGATTTTCACGAACTTTGATTATATCTCTAAAAGTAATTAAACCTACTAATTTTTTTTCTGAATTCACTACAGGCAATTTTTCAATTTTATGTTCTTGAAGTATTGCTTCGGCTTGTTTTAATGATGTTCCTTCTTTAGCAGTAATTAAATTTTCTGTAGTCATTACTTCAGATACTTTTCTTTCATCATCTTTTTCAAAACGTAAATCCCTGTTGGTAACAATTCCTATCAATTCTCCTTGTTTATTAGTAACGGGAATTCCACCAATTTTAAATCTCCTCATCAAAGATTTGGCATGAGCAACATCTTTATCTTTACTCAAAGTGATAGGATCAATGATTAAACCAGATTCTGAACGTTTTACTTTTTTAACTTCAGAAGCTTGTTGTTTAATGGTCATATTTTTATGAATAACACCAATTCCACCTTCTCGAGCCATCGCTATTGCCATATCCGATTCAGTCACAGTATCCATTGCAGCCGAAATGATTGGCGCATTGATTGTTATATTTTTTGTAAATTTGGTTTGAATATTAACTTCACGTGGTAAAACTTCCGAATAACCTGGAACTAACAATACATCATCGTAAGTAAGTCCTTCTAATAAAATTTTTTGGGTAGACATATGTGCAATTATGAATTAATTGCGGGCAAATTTACGATTTTAATTTGAATTGATAAAAAAATAATAAAATCCATTTATCTAATACTTTTTAAATACTGTATCACAGCCTTTCTAATATCATTGCTTAGTTCATCTTCTTTAGGTGTGTAAACTTCTATAACATCTTTATTTTCACGTTTTAAGAAAGAAATATCTAAACCTTTTAACAAATAATCACTAAAAGCTACTGTGTATATTTTATTGTCGTTAATTGGTTTTCCTTTGTTAAACCATTTTTTAGTTTCATTATTATGATCAAAACCATAACGTTGTAAATAAGCGCCTTGTCCGGCTTTTAATCTCCCATATTTTAAAACTTTTTTTAGCAGGCTACCTTTAATTTTTACTTTTAAAACACTTCCGCCAAAAGGCATAACTCTAAAAATATCTACACCGGTAATATTACCTTCTAAATTATCATCCAAGCGCATTGAACCTCCGTTTATCAGTGCTCCATCAACTTGATAATCATAAGCAAAGGCCATTGCTTTGGCTATCATTGTTCCAAGATTTGTCTGTTCCTTTCTAACTGTAATATCTAAACCTATCAAAGGCTCTTTTGCTACAAAGATAACTTCATAAGCTTTTGGCGAATATTCTTCAATTTTTTTATTTAAAACTGCTTGCCATTTATCAATAATTATAGCTACTTCTTTATCTGATACTATATTAGGATTAATTTCAACCAACTCACTATCTAACGCTAACTCTTTAGTTTTTGTATTATAGATCAATCGATGAACATAAACTGTTTTGGCATTGGCATCTGCTTTTGAAATTTTGCTATTCCCTACTGTAACCAACATATTATTATGTTCATGGCCTCCCATAATTAATGGTACTTCAGGCAACATATTTGCCAACATTTTATCCTGACTTATTTTTAAATGTGTGAGGCCAAAAACCAGATCTGTCTTGGTTTTTAAGTTGTTATAAGCAATTTTAGCACCTTCATAAAAATCGCTATACGCCACATAATCTACCGGATTTGAATTGATAGTTGCACTAAAAAATCCAATTTTTATCTCAGTACCATCTGTATCTTTTATATCAAAGATTATAGTTTTAGGAATTACATTTCTTCCAGTGTCTTTAACAACATAATAAGGTTCTTTTTTATTATTTGTTATATGTTTGATATTGGTTGCAATCCATTGAAAGTTTGAGCTATCAATTCTTTCCTGTAATAATTTTTCACTCAAGTCAAATTCGTGATTTCCAAAGGTAACCAAATCAAAATCCATGGCATTCATTACTTCAACCATTTGTTTACCTTTTATACGTTCTCCCTCATATTTTACATTTCCCAACAAAGACGGATTTAAAAAATCACCAGCCATGAACAATAAAGTATTAGGATTTTCTTGCAATAATTGTTGATGTAGTGTTGCAACTCTATCCATTCCGCCAAATTCTCCACCACCCAAAGCACCAATTTCATATACATCATTTAATTGTAAAAAAGTAAATTTTATTATTTCATCGTTTTGTTTACAAGAAAACAATAAAAGCAATAGAATAAATAATATATTGATAGGTCTTTTTAATTTCATCACTTAAATAATTTAGGTTTAAAAATAAAAATATCTCAATAATAAATTTCATTTTACTATATTTATTTTTTAATAATTTAAAGTCTTTAAATTGTCAAAAAAATCTTTATTTCTTGTAATCATACAGTTTTCTTGTTTGGCATACTTCTTATTTACGGAAAATTTTATTACAAAAGGTTACCTATTAGCAATTCAAATAATTGGTATAATAACAGCAATTTGGGGTGTTGGAGTAATGAAAATTGGGAATTTTAACATCCAACCCGAAGTAAAACACAATGCAGTTTTTATAAAAAAAGGACCCTATAGAATAATTAGAAACCCAATGTATTTTGGATTGATTACGTTTTTTGGTGCAATGATCATTTATGACTTCAAACCCATAAATCTGTTTTTTTATATTTCTTTATGTATTGTTTTGCTATTGAAAATAGGTATGGAAGAAGCTTTTCTAAAACAAAGGTTTGGAGAACAATACATTCAATATACAAAAAAATCATTCCGATTAATTCCTTATATTTATTAAAAATTGAATATAATTAAATAGATTTTATTCTATAAAACTAAAGAGTAAATTTTGGTGGTTTTTACAATAAGTGTATTTTTTATTTAACATCTTTATTAAATTATTAAAATATTATTATATTTGAGCTCAACTTTAAATTAATTAACCATGAAAAAAATTTTTACTTTCTTATTACTAGGAGGTCTATTGATCGGATTTTCTAACACAACTTATGCGCAAGAAGATTACAGTGCGCTAAATATATTTGTACAATTTGGCAACAATTCTGCTATTAACGCACATTATGAAATACCAATTGCCAAAAACTTCACAGTTTCACCTGCAATTGTAGTACCTTTTAGCTTTGATTATATAAATCTTGGGGCTAGAGCTGATTATTATTTTGACAGTTTATTAAAATTACCTGAACCATGGGATATCTGGGCTGGTGTTGATGCAGGTTTTGTTTTAGGTGATGATGAAGTGACTGGTGGTTTTGAAATTAACGGTCATGTTGGTGTTGAGTATAAATTTAATGATACCTGGGGTATTATTGGTGAATTTGGTGGCGGTACTGTTACATTTGGTGGTATTGGTGTTGGAATTCATTTCTAAGAACATTTAAATAAAATTTTAACAAACTCTATTTGGATATTTATATTTAAATAGAGTTTTTTCTTTCCCAAAAAAATATTTTCCTTAAGTTTGTTTTATAAAACTTAAATTATTTTTTATGGAAGTATTAGGTATTGATATTGGAGGTTCAGGAATAAAAGGAGCAATTGTAGATACAAAAACAGGTGAATTAGCTTCTGAACGTCATCGTATCCCTACACCTCAACCGGCAACACCCGAAAATATTGCAAAAACAATCAAAGAAATTGTAGATCATTTTAATTGGAAAGGAAAAGCAGGAAGTGGTTTTCCTACTCCTCTAGCCCATGGAAAATGTTTAAGTGGAGCTAATTTACACCCTAGTTTGAAAGGTGTCCAGATTGATGAATTATTTAAAAAAGTAACAGGAATTGATTTTACAGTAATAAACGATGCTGATGCTGCAGCTTTAGCTGAAATTAATTTTGGTGCCGGTAAAGGTAAGGAGGGTTTGGTTGCCGTAATAACACTTGGTACCGGTATCGGTTCAGGTTTGTTTTACAATGGTGTTTTGATTCCAAATACCGAACTAGGACATGTAAGTTATAAAGACGAACCATTTGAAAATTATGCTGCAGATTCAATTAGAAAAAATGAAGATCTTAGTTATAAAAAATGGGGAAAAAGATTGAACAAATATTTCAAACATATTGATCTTATATTATCACCCGACCTATTTATCATTGGTGGTGGAGCCAGTAAAAAACTGGATAGATACAAAGATGAGATAAAAATAGATATACCAATTATTCCTGCTGAAAATAAAAATGAAGCCGGAATTATAGGTGCTGCAATAGCTGCAGCTAAAGGAATAAGATAGTAAATATCACCCAAACACTTTTATTGCTTCATTATAAGCACTTTCAAAGCTTAAAGCATTGATATTTGTGTCAACTTTTTTGGCAGTAAAATATGAAACCAGTTTTTCAGTTGGCATATTACCTGTTAAATCATCTTTTGCCATCGGACAGCCTCCAAAACCTTTAATTGCTCCGTCAAAACGCAAACAACCTGCATTAAAAGCAGCATCAACTTTTTCGTGCCATAAACCTGGATGTGAATGCAAATGTGCACCAAATTCAATATTTGGATAAAGAGGAATTAAATTGGAAAATAAATACGAAATTGTTTCTCCACTTGCAACTCCTATAGTATCTGATAATGATAAGATCTTAACACCCATTTTTGCCAAAATATCTGTCCATTTTGATACAATATCTATATCCCATGGATCACCATAAGGGTTTCCAAATCCCATAGAAAGATAAGCTACAACTTCTTTATTTGTTTTCGTTGCAATATTTAAAATTTCATCCAAGATATTTAATGATTGAGCTATCGTTTTACTGGTATTCCGCATTTGAAATATTTCTGAAATTGAAAACGGATAACCCAAATAATCAATCTCCTTAAAGGTACTTGCATCATTTGCTCCTCTAATATTGGCAACAATTGCCAACAATTTACTTTGTGTTGTATTTAGATCTAATTGTGATAATACTTCAGCAGTATCACGCATTTGAGGAATTGCCTTGGGAGAAACAAAGCTACCAAAATCAACCGTATCAAAACCAACTTTTAGCAATGCATTTATATAGCTTACTTTTAAACTGGTAGGAATAAAATGAGTTTTTATACCTTGCATGGCATCACGAGGACATTCAATGATCTTAACTTTTTCCATCAATATCAAATATACAAAATCTTATAAATACAAAAATTTACTTTTCTGAAAACAATATATAAAACCCAATGGCAATAAAAACAAATATTTGAAGCCATTTTATAATTTTTTCAAATTTCTTATTCTGTCGTAAAAAACCAGTTAATTTAGCCGATGTAACTGATACTATTGTAAAAATCAATAATGCCTGAATCATAAATATTAGCCCCAAAATATATATTTGAAGAGTTATATTACCCTTAGATTCTACTATAAAACCAGGGAAGAAAGCTAAAAAGAAAATGGCTACTTTCGGATTTAAAACATTCATAATAAACCCTTGTTTGAATAATTCTTTTAAAGATTTCTTCGGAATTGAATTATTTTCAAAATTCATAGAATTTGTACTTCTATAAACTCCCAAAGCCAAATAAAAAAGATAAAATGCACCCAATAGTTTAATGATAAAAAATAAAACTTCTGATTGATTGATAATTGCAGCAATTCCGAAGGCAATAAGTGTAGTGTGAATCAAAATTCCACTCACCAAACCCAAAGCTGTAACGATACCATATTTTTTACCGTTTGTAATACTTTGCATGATGACATAAATAATATCCGGACCCGGCATTAATGTGAGTAAAATTGAAGCTGATAAAAAAGGAATGATAATATTTAAATCCAAAAAATAAAATTTTAGTAAAGATAATAAAACTAAAAAACCCATAACAGATGTTATGGGTTCATCAATACTATATTTTAATCAATTTTTATAAAGAAGCAGAATACTCTAATAAATCAATGATCTTAGTTGAATAACCATATTCATTATCATACCAAGAAACTACTTTGATAAAGTTATCTGTTAAAGCAATACCTGCTTTTGCATCAAAAACAGAAGTACGAGTCTCACCTACAAAGTCTTGAGAAACAACTAGTTCTTCAGTATATCCTAAAATTCCTTTTAATTCACCTTCTGAAGCATCTTTCATTACTTTACAAACTTCTTCATAAGTTGCGCTTTTCCTTAAATTAACAGTAAGATCAACAACAGAAACATCCATTGTTGGTACTCTAAATGACATACCTGTTAATTTTCCATTAAGTGAAGGGATTACTTTACCTACAGCTTTTGCTGCACCGGTAGATGAAGGAATAATATTGTGAATGGCAGATCTACCACCTCTCCAGTCTTTTGATGAAGGAGCATCAACTGTATTTTGAGTTGCGGTTGCAGCATGAATCGTAGTCATTAAACCTTCTGTAATTTCAAATTTATCATGTAAAACTTTTGCAATAGGTGCTAAACAGTTGGTTGTACAAGATGCATTTGAGAAAACTGCTTCATCAGCTTTTAATTCTTTATGATTTACACCCATTACAAACATTGGAGCATCTGCAGAAGGCGCTGAAATAATTACTTTTTTTGCACCGGCTTTTATATGTTTACCTGCAGTTTCTTTAGTTTTAAAAATACCTGTAGCTTCAATTACATATTCTGCACCAACTTCATCCCATTTTAGATCTTCAGGATTTCTTTCAGCAGTAATTCTAATTTTTTTTCCATTTACAACCAGTTTACCGTCTTTAACTTCTACTTCACCATCAAATCTTCCATGTACTGAGTCATATTTTAACATATAAGCTAAATATTCAACGTCTAATAAATCATTGATACCAACTACTTGTACATTATCTCTTTGAGATGCTACTCTTAATGCTAATCTTCCTATTCTTCCGAATCCGTTTATTCCAATTTTAATCATTTTTTAATATATTTAATTTATTATAATTTTATACTGACATTATATCAGATATTCTTAATATTTCAGCATTTATTTTATGATGTTCTTTTACAGCAAGTTCTAAATCAATAGCTTTCATCTTATTGTTTATCATTCCTACCATTAAATTTGTTTTATTATCCAACAGTAATTCAACAGCTTTAACACCCATTCTACTTGCCAACACCCTATCAAAACAACTTGGTGCACCACCTCGTTGCATATGGCCTAATATTGAAACTCTAACATCATATTGTGGTAAATTTTCTTCAACATAAGAAGCGAGTTCAAAAACATTTTTTCCTGTTTTATCTCCTTCGGCTACAATAACCAAACTTGAAGTTTTTCCTGATCGGCGACTTTTTTCCAGCGATATTAACAAACGATCAAGACCCATATCTTCTTCAGGGATCAAAATTTCTTCTGCTCCAGCTCCAATTCCTGAATTTAAAGCAATAAATCCTGCATCCCTTCCCATAACTTCAACAAAAAATAAACGGTTATGTGAACTGGCGGTATCTCTAATTTTATCTATTGCTTCAACAGCAGTATTAAGTGCAGTATCATAACCAATGGTAAAATCAGTACCATAAATATCATTATCAATAGTACCCGGTATGCCAATTACTGGAAAATCATATTCCTTATTAAAGATCATTCCACCGGTAAATGTGCCATCTCCACCAATTATAACCAAAGCATCAATATTATTTTTAATTAAACTTTCATGTGCTTTTTTTCTACCTTCAATTGTTCTAAACTCTTTTGATCTAGCTGATTTTAATACAGTTCCTCCTTTTCCGATTATATGATGTGCATCTCGGGCTGTCATTCTTTCAAAATCACCTTCAATCAAACCTTGGTATCCTCTATAAACACCAACAGATTCTAATTTATAATACGAGGCAGCTCTAACTACTGCTCTAATTGCTGCATTCATTCCCGGTGCATCACCACCTGATGTTAGTACAGCAATCTTTTTTATGAATTTCTTCATATTTTTTTTTTAAATTCACACAAAAATAACAATAAAAATGCTAATTTTAATATTTAAAAGCATAATTATACTTAAACGTTTGCGGAATTAACAATTTGATAAAAATCGATTTAAAAAAAGAGTTTTAGCTAACAATAATAAACTAAATATCAACTATCATCAATAAAAAAATATAGATCTTTATCAATTTTAATTTATTTTCAGTTAACTAAAGAAATTTAAAAATGATAGCGTCTAAAAGCTTCAAGAGCAGCATAATCTGCTAAACCTAAATCGTTATATTTTTTAGCAGTTGTTGCATTTCTATCTTCTGCTCTCATCCAAAACTCTCTTGAATCATCTCCCTGAAATAGTACGCCATCTTTTTGTGATTGGTGATAAAAAATTGCTTGTCGTTTTTTCAATACCTGATCCGGACTCATAGGAACTGCCATTTCAATTTCATGTGTATCCCATTCATGCCATGCTCCTCTATACAACCAAACCCAACAATCATCCATATATGTATTAGATTTTAATCGTTCTAAAGCTGTGAATAAAGCATCTAAACTAACTTTATGCGTACCATGTGGATCTGCAAGATCACCAGCAGCATATATTTGATGTGGTTTGATTCCCGAAATTAAACCAGTCATTATTTTAATATCCTCTTCTCCTAATTTATCCTTTTTAATCCTTCCTGTTTCATAAAAAGGTAAATCTAAAAAGTGAACATTTTTATCAGGTACACCTAAATAACGTGTTGCAGCAATTGATTCTTTACGTCTAATCAATGATTTAAGTTTCCTTACTTCAAGTGAATCAATCTCATATTCTTTTTTATTATTCAGGTCATTGATAATTTTTTTAAATTTTGAATTATCACTATTCAATTCCAGCGCAACCTCAATAAATTTCAATGCTTCAGTATCTGAAACAGCAATATTTCCTGATGTTTGATAAGCAATATGAACATCATGTCCTTGCTCAACCAAACGATCGAAAGTACCACCCATTGAAATAACATCATCATCAGGGTGTGGACTAAAAATAATTATACGTTTTTTTGCGGGTGTTTTACGCTCAGGACGATTTGTATCATCAGCATTCGGTTTACCTCCTGGCCAACCCGTAATGGTGTGTTGTAATTTATTAAACATTTTGATGTTCAAATTATAAGCTGATCCATGATCAATCAATAAATTTGACATTCCGTTATTGTTATAATCGGAATCGGTTAGTTTTAGTATAGATTTATCAACCAAACTACTCAGCCATACAGAAGCTTTTAAGGTAAGGTCTTCAGACCATTTACACGATTTTACCAACCAAGGTGTTTTAATTCTTGTCAATTCTTCAGAAGCACCCTCATCTAAAACAAATGTTACATTTTCATGTCTTTGTAAATACGAAGCAGGAACTTCTGATGATATTTCACCCTCGATTGTTTTTTTAATTACAGATGCCTTATTGATACCCCAAGCCAATAATACGATTCGTTTTGATTTTCGTATTGTACCAATACCCATTGTTATTGCTACTCTGGGCACATTTTCAATACCCAAAAAAGCATTTGAGGCATCTACTCTCGTAATATGATCTAAAGTTATATTTCTGGTACCTGAATTATAGTGAGAACCCGGTTCGTTAAAACCAATATGACCGGTTCTACCTATTCCTAACAATTGAAAATCTAAACCACCGGCTTCTTGAATTTTTAATTCATAATCAATACAATATTGGTGAACTTCATTTTGAGCTATAGATCCATCAGGTATATTTATATTCTCGGAAAGTATATCAACATGGCTAAATAAATGTTCATGCATAAAATACCAATAACTTTGCGTATTTTCTTTTTCCATTGGATAATATTCATCCAAATTGAACGAAATCACATTTTTAAAGCTCAACCCTTCCTCTTTGTGCATTCTTACCAATTCTTCGTAAACATTGATCGGTGATGATCCCGTTGCTAATCCCAAAACACATTTTTTATTTTGTTTTGCTTTATCTTTAATCAAATTGGCAATTTCATGAGCAACTTTTATTGAAGCTTCATTTGAGTTATTAAAAATAACATTATGAATTTTCTCAAATCTGGTTTCTTCAAATTTTCCAGCTTCTGTGTGTTTTAAATTAAATTTCATAAGAATGGTTTATTGTATAGCTTGTTAAAGTATGAATTTAAAATATGCATAATTATGCAAAATTAAGCTTGCAAATTTAATCTATTTTTTTTACAATATTTTTAATTTTGTGTTAAGAAAAAATCTAAAAACAATTTAATTTTAACATTAATAACAAATTTATGATAATAGATTTAAAAAAAAACTGCCTTATAAATAAGACAGTTTTTCACTTAAAAACAATTATTCATTAATTCACGTCCCACCACATTCTGGTCAATAAATCATCCCCACCTTGTTCAGCTATTGCAGCAGCAACATTATCTGGATTATTTAATTTTTCAGAACCAGGATATACAAATCTTCTTGGTATTTCACCTCCAGTTAGGGTTTCTGCAATATCAAAAGGTACTAATTCAGGATACCCTGATCTTTTCCAATTTGAATAAGTTTCTAAACCATTTCCAAAGGTTGCAGCCCAATATTGCTCATTGATCATTTTTAATGCATCATCTTCAACAAATGGATTTGCTGCTAAATAATCATTAATCTGATCTGTTGTAATATTTACTCCATGACCATATAATGATAAATATTCCATTGCAGCAGTAACACCAGCATTGTAATGTTCTTCAGCATTTCCGCTACCTAATCCCCAACGATGTGCAGCTTCAGCCAGCATAAATTCAACTTCAGCATATGTTTGAAAGAAAAAAGGAGCATCATAAACAATTACACCAGATCCTCCAAAAATATTAATATTTGGCTTAGAATTAGCATCTCCTCTAGTAGGGTCATTAATATCTTGACCTTCTTGTAAATCATAATCTGTATTTCCATCTATTGTTGAACACAATACAGAAACACGAGGATCAGTTCTATCTTTCATCCAATCCATAAAAGTTTTAGAAATTTTAACTTGATTTGTAGCTCTTGAAGTAAAACATTTAGTAAGTGGATTCACATTAGGTCCTCCATCATTAGGATTATCTTCGTATTGTGTATAAGCAATATCGTCATTACTTTCCATTACCCCACCATTAATAGCTTTGGCTGCCCATGATTGTGCACCTGCCGGGTCAACATTTACCATACGCATGGCTAATCTAAGCATTAAAGAATTGGCAAACTTTTGCCATTTTGCATTATCTCCAGCAAAATATAAATCATTAGAACCATAAGAATTATCCCCACTTGAACTTAAAGTTGAAGCAGAACTTTCTAATGTTGCTAACATATCAGCATAAATATCACTTTGCTTGTCATATTTTGGGAAACGAATTCCTTCTAAGAAACCTTTACCGGCTTCACTATAAGGAATATCACCATAAGCATCAGTTAATCTACTAAAAATTAAAACCTTTTGAATTCTTGCTATTGCTAAATTAGCAGCAGCTGACGGTTCTTCACTATTTTCTAATTGAGCCTCCAGATCAACAACATTTTTAACTGTTGATTTATACTGCTCTTCAAATAACCAATGTGTATGTCCTTCTTTATAATTAAAAATTGGCCCATAATGTGTAATATTAAGATGTTGTACATTTGGCATTAAGTGAATCATATTCCAAAATAAATATGCTACATAACTACTTCCTCCAGTGTATAACTGAATATATGTCAATTTATTAGCTGGATCAAGTGCTGTTGGCTTTGTAGGATTTACATTCATTTCCTCAAACCCATCATCGCAAGAACCAAATGCTAAAACTAATAGAAGTATATAAATATATTTTTTCATTTTTTTAATTTTTAAAATTTAACGTTTAAAGAGAAACCATAGCTTTTTGTTGCTGGGATTCCAAATCTTTCTATTCCTTGTGAATTAAGATTATTTAAAGATGCTTCAGGATCAACATTGTCAATATCTTTCATAAGATAGAAAAGGTTTCTACCTATTAATGAGACTCTAAATTCACTAATAAAAGTATTATCTAAAAAATTCTCAGGTAAGTTGTATCCTATACTTAATTCTCTAAATTTAACAAAATCTGTACTGTAAACAAATTCTTCTGCTATACCTGAATTCTCTGCTGCAATTAAACCGTAATAAGTTCTTAAATTTTCTGGAGCAACAGTTGTAGTAAATGGTTGTCCAGTTGCATCATCAATTCCTGATACTTCTAAACCACCTTCTCGACCTCTTAGAGTCTTTTTATGCAATCCTCTCAACATTAATTCCCTGTTAGTACCTGAATGTACGCTTCCTCCAAATTTGGCATCAATTAAGAAATTTAATGAAACATTTCTGAATATAAATGAATTAAAGAATCCTAGAGTTAAAGGAGCAACTCCTTCACCTAATATTTTATTTTCACCTTGTACAGCTTTAGGAATTGAACCACTATTGTCATACACTATATTTCCACTTTCATCTCTTTTATAAGATGAACCGTAAATCACTCCATAATGTTCACCTACTATGTGTGAAATAAGAGCATTTTTAGAACGAGATAAACTACCATCAACATTAATAGGAGTATCTTCATCATCAGTATGAACAATTTTACTATCATTATATCCTACATTAAATGAAGTGTTCCATGAAAAATTATCGGTTCTTATTGGAGAACCACCAATTAAAAATTCAACCCCTTTATTCTCTAATTCACCAATATTAAGAATAGATGAAGTATAACCTGATGACTGAGATGCAGCAGCTTCAACTATATCGTTAGTAGTTTGATTTGTATAATATGCAAAATCAAATCTAAGACGATTTGTAAAAAATCTACCTTCTAATCCAATTTCAAATTCATTTTTTTCAAATGGCACTAAATTTGGATTAGGTATTGAATTACCATTTAATTGACCGAATGATTGACCTTGAAATGAACCTGTAATGGCATAGTCTAAATTTAATGCATAAGGTTTTCTAGCTCCACCGGCAACTTGTGCATAACTTGACCTAATTTTAAGATAATTAATTTCAGTACCCATATCAAATGTTTCATTTAACAATAAACTACCACTTAATGACCAATAAAAATCATTGTTTGGAGTTTCCTTGCCCGGGTAAGAAAGAGTTGTAAACCAATCATTTCTTCCTGTAAATGTTAAATAGGCAAACTTACCGTAATCTACCTCAAATGACCCATAAACAGAGTTGGTTTTAAATTCAGAAAAAATATTTGTAGGTTCTGGCAATGTTGTATTATTTAAATCTTCTAATCCAATAACTATAAAGCCTCTTCCCGAAGCTCTTAATGATTCAAAAGTAGCTTTCCTGGTATTTGCACCAATAATAGAATTTGTAGATAATCTATCCGTTATTTCTTTATTAACTCCTAACATGATATCAGCATCAAATAATGAACTAGTTGATTTCTCTTGATATAATTCTCCTGCAGGGCGATAAGCAGTTCCAAAAGGTGTTACTCTTCTTCTACCCAAATCATAAGAATCTATACCGGCTCTACCTGTTAGATACAACCAATCATTAAAATCATATCTTAAAGTTGTTGATGCTATTATCCTATTTTTTTTATCATCATTATTAAAATCATTTACTGCCCAATAAGGATTTGAAATAAACTGACTTGGTTGAAATCTAAGTTCTGTTCCATCTTCATTAGAACCAGGTTTTAAATCATTAATATCCAAACTACTAGGTAAAACAAAAGCAACAGTATTTGCATTACCTGGTGTATCACCAATTGTAATACGATTATGTACTTGCTCAATGATATACTTTGCATTAACCGTAGAAGTTAATTTAGGGTTAATGTTAGCCATTGCATTCAAAGAAAATGATTTTCTATTCAAAGTAGTATTTGGAAAAATATCATCATTATCAAAATTTGAAAAAGAAAAACGATAATTATAATCCTCTCCTCCTTTTGTCAATGCAATTGAATTTACTGAAGTTGTTCCTGTATTATAAAATTTCTCCAAATTATTACCTGTGTAGGAATATGGTCTTTTAACGCCATCCCAATTATAAACAAGTGAACCGTCAAATGGTGCTCCCCAAGACTGTAAAGAACTTGTATATGAATCATCAATAGCTGCTGCTACATCAAATATTTCAACTGGATTACCACCTTCATCATATTCAAAACCAGGTTTTAATCTATTATTACCTTGTCCGTATGTAGTTTGAAAATTTTGTAAACTGGTATTCACTTTATCAAAAGTAAAGGAACTTGAAAAATCAATACCCAAATTTTGTTGATACTTACCAGATTTAGTTGTGATCATAATAACACCATTAGAAGCCAGAGAGCCATAAAGTGCTGCTGCTGAACTACCTTTTAAAACTGATACTGATTCAATATCATCAGGGTTAATAGAAGAAATATCATCTCCACCATCACCATGTTCACCACCAAATGGTCCCACAGCAGATCCTTTAGTTTGATTAATAATAGGAATACCATCAACTACATAAAGTGGTTGGTTATTTCCTGTTAATGAGCTGGCACCACGAATAATAACCCTACTGGAACCAGAAGCTCCTGAACTGTTAGTTGAAACGTTGACACCGGCAACTCTACCCTGTAAGGCATTCATTGCACTGGAGGTTTTTACCTGATTCATTTCATCACCATCAACTTCGGTCAATGAATAACCCAAGGCTTTTGCCTCTCTTTTAATTCCCAAAGCTGTAACCACAACTTCATCTAAACTTTCAGAATCTTCTTCTAAAGTAACATTTATTGTAGTTGAACTACTTACAGTTACCTCTTTTGTAGTAAAACCTACAAATGAAAATACTAATACATAACCGGTTGCTGCAGAAATCTCATAATTTCCATCAAAATCGGTTGCTGTTCCTTGACTTGTCCCTTTAACTTGAATGTTTACACCCGGCAAACCTTGCCCGGAAACATCTTTAACATTACCATTAACTGCAACTTGCTGCGCAAATGAAAAAGTAACACTAAAGATAATCACAAGAAAAGAAAATACTAAATTTTTTCCCATAATAATTAATTTAAAATTGTTTATAAGTTATAATTTGCGCTAATATATTGAAAATATCGTGTTAAATTGCATTTTTTTGCATTTTTTTGCATTTATTTTAATAAAAAGTTAAATACTGTGTTTAAATGCTGTGTATCTGCTTTTTATATTTACGAAAAGGTTATAGAATTATATATAATTAGTGATATATTTTGGATATTTTATTAATTTTACTGTAATATACTATATGTATTGCAATATAAGTTACTTAACAAATCAATTTTTTGCAGTATTAATGCTTGTTTTAAGAAAAGAAGATAATTTAAAATATTTTGAAGTAAGATTAAAAATGAATTTAAAAACAATCTTTTTAAGATTAAAATAATATCAAACACTTTTAATATTGTAGTTATCTCGTCTTAGTTTTTTTTTAAGTGAGGTATATTTAAACATTAAAATAAATTGTCATTAAAAATAATAGAATCAAAGCAATAACAAAAACAATTTTAACAAATATTTCTCTGTCTTTATCATTTACAATCATGTTTAATAAATCTTTATAATTATCGTATAATAAATATAACGCAATTATTAATAATTTATTTTTTATAATCTCATAATCAAATTATTAAATGTAATATTTTTTTATTAAATGTTTTTATACATTACAAAATGTCCTCCAATTTGAGGAATATCAAACTCTGATCCTATCTTTTTATAACCTTGTTTAAGATAAAAATCAAGCGCTACAACCCGAGCATTACACCAAATTATTTCAACACTCTTATTTTTTAATATTTGTTCGGCTTTAGCAACTAATTTTTTACCATATCCATTTTTTTGATAAGCTTCTAAGGTTGCCATACCCCGAAGTTGAAATTGCTCACCTGCTAAATTTATATGTTTATTCTTCATAAGACTCACAATACTCACCAAAATATCATCAACAAAAAGTCCTAAATGAAAAGTATTCTTTTCAAGATCTCCTGTAAATTGTGCAGGTAAATTCATGTTTTTACGGAGTTCTTTTTCTCGTATAAAAAAAGTGTTTTCTGGTTTTATTTCACGGATAGATATCATTTATCTATTTTTAAATCTTTATATTATAATCTTATTAATTATAACTTATAACATATTTATACAACTGATTACTGCTTACTTGATTTCCTGCTCCCTCTGTACATTTCATATTTAACAAATCTGCATTCTAAACTCCCATTAAAAACTTTAATTTTTCGTGAAGTTCGAAGCCCAACACTTTTTAATCCAATATTAAAATCTGATGTTATAAACCAAACATCGGTATCAGTATAATTTTGTTTTAAAGTATTACCAATTTCTTTATAGAATATTGGAACATTTATAGGTAAACGTTCACCATAAGGTGGATTAAAACATACAATCGTCTTTCCTTCTACCGGTTTTTCAGAATTAAAAAAATCTTGTTTGTCAACAGTTATAAATTCTACTAAATTGGCATTTTTTATATTTTCCTGTGCTTTTCTTATTGCCGATGGAGCTTTGTCAAAACCTATAATTTTTTGTGATGAATGGGTTATTTTTTTAAGAAGTGAATCATGTATAGTTTCAAAAAGATCCTTATCATAATCTATCCACTTTTCAAAACCAAACTCAATACGATTGATATTTGCCGGAATATTATTTGCAATCATAGCTGCTTCAATTAACAGGGTACCACTTCCACACATAGGGTCAACAAAATGTTGTGAACCGTCATAGCCTGTCATCAATATTAAGCCGGCAGCAAAAACCTCATTAATTGGTGCAATATTAGTAGAAGTTCTGTAACCTCTTTTATGTAATGACATTCCCGAACTATCCAATGAAACTGTACAAGTATCTTCTTGAATATGAATGTTTAGCTGTAAATCAGGGTGTTTTAAATCAATATTTGGTCTTTTATCATACTTATTTCTAAAATAATCAACAATTGCATCCTTACTTTTTAAAGCTATATATTGAGAATGTGTAAATATAGTAGAGTGCACAGCGGCATCAATAGCTAAAGTGTTGTTCACTTGCAAATATTTTTCCCATTTAATTTTTTGCAGGTTTTTATACAACTCATTTTCATTATAAACTTTAAATCTATCAATTGGTTTTAAAATCCTGATTGCTGTACGTAAAGCTAGGTTTGCCTTGTACATAAAACCGGTATCTCCAAAAAATGTTACACTCCTAACACCTTCTTTTACACCAATGGCTCCTAAATTTCTTAATTCTCTAGCTAATATTGACTCAAAACCATACAAAGTTTTTGCAGTCATTTTAAAATTTTCATTCATTTAGCAAAAATACTGTTATATAAATTGAAATATTCTTTATTTTGTGCTTTTTTAAAATATTTTATCAGAATTTATCAGATGAAAAACCAAAATTCATGGTATCAGCAATGGTTCAATACACCATATTATCATAAGCTTTATGATCATAGAAATGATGAAGAGGCTGAGATCTTTATGAATAAATTGATTGGTTTTCTAAAACTACCTGAAAAAGGCAAAATATTAGACTTGCCTTGCGGAAGAGGAAGACACGCTATCTACCTAAATAATTTAGGTTATCGTATAACTGGTGCTGATTTATCCATTAACAATATAAATTATGCTAAAAAATTTGAAAACAATACTTTGCATTTTCATACACATGATATGAGAAATCATTTAAAAGAAAAATATGATGCTATTTTTAATCTATTTACAAGTTTTGGATATTTTGATGATGAAGATGAAAATGTTAAAGTACTTCAAAATTTTAAATCAGGATTAAAAGACAATGGTATTATTGTACTTGATTTTTTAAATATCAGCAAAGCAAAAACTAATCTAATCCCAAAAGAAATTATTACAAAAAATAACATTGATTTTTATATCAAAAGAAAAGTTGAAAACAACTATTTAAAAAAAGTAATAGAATTCAATACTGATGATAAGCTGTTTGAATTTGAAGAAAAGGTACAATGCTTAACATTGCCAAAATTTAAAAGCATGTCAAAAAAAGCCAATTTAAAAATAAAGCATATTTTTGGCGATTATAAATTAATGCCATTTGATGAAAAAGAATCTGATCGATTAATATTAATATTTCAATGATCTATATAGCCCTTATACTTTCTGTACTCTTAGGAGTTTTTATAGCGAGTTTTTTTAAACCTAAAACCAAAGCTTTACGTTTGTTTTTATCATTTAGCGGCGCTTATTTATTATCAATAACCGTTTTACATTTATTGCCTGAAGTATTTGAAACACAACAAAAAAACATCGGGTTATTTATTTTATTTGGTATTGTTTTACAAACTGTACTTGAATATTTTTCAAAAGGAGCTGAACACGGTCATATGCATGGCCATGAATTTACATACAGCGTACCCTGGCTACTATTTTTAAGCTTAATTATTCATGCTTTTGTAGAAGGAATGCCTTTGGGTTTAGAAGAAAACAATAATCTTCTTTGGGCAATAATCATTCATAAAATACCTGTAACCATAATATTAGTTGTTTTCTTACAAAATTCAAACTTACCCAAAACAACCATTTATTTATTTGTTTTCTTATTTGCTATGATGAGTCCATTAGGCAGTTTATTAGCCAATAAATTTACAATTATAAATCAATATCAAACTGAGATAACTGCAACAATCATAGGTATCTTCCTACATATTTCTACTGCAATTCTTTTTGAAAGTTCAGAAAATCACAAGTTTAATTCAAGAAAATTTATTGCAATTATTATTGGATTTTTAGTAGCGTTTATTAGTTTGTAATTCTAATCAATATTAAAGTTCTTATTAAGAATATTTACCGAATAATATATAGTTCATATTAAAGCTAATTGGCTACCTCACTTATAAACTTAATTCGCATCATTCGCAATTCTTCTACGTCAAAATCTCCATCAAATTCATCTAAGGCCTCTTGAATCTTATCATTTTCCGATTCCATAAAGTAATCATAGATTTCTTCTTGCTGTTCTTCATCTAACATTTCATTAATACAATAACCAATATTGATCTTGGTACCCGAATAAATGATCTGCTCCATTATTTTAAGCAACTCATCCATTGTAATACCTTTTGACTTTGCAATATCATTCAATGGAATTTTTTTGTCAGTATTTTGAATGATATATAATTTTAATGCTGAATTTACACCGGTACTTTTTACAATAAGATCATCCGGACGAATAATATCGTTTTCTTCAACATAACTAGCAATTAATGAAATAAAATCTTTACCATATTTTTTTGCTTTCCCATCACCTACTCCATATACACTTGCCAGTTCTTCTAATGTAATAGGATATTTTAAGGTCATATCTTCAAGTGAAGGATCCTGAAAAACAGCATAAGGAGGTACTCCTTTTCTTTTCCCTATTGATTTTCTAAGATCTTTAAGCATCAACATTAACTTTTCATCAGTTGCTACACCTTTACTTTTTCCTTTGGTAATAATACTAGCATCATCATTTATATCATAAATATGATCTTCGGTCATCATAAATGAAACGGGTTTATTGATAAACTCATTACCCTTTGGAGTCATTTTTAAAACACCATATTGTTCAATTTCTTTATGCAAATAACCGGCTACCAAAACCTGCCGTATCAAAGCCATCCAATACTTATCTTCTTTTTCTTTTCCAATTCCAAAGAAATCTTGTTTATTGGTCTTATGTGATATTAAAAGTGCATTTTCTTTACCAATTAGTGTATTGATGACCTCTTTTGATTTATATTCTTCTTTAGTTTTTTTAACAACCTCTAATATTTTTTTTACATTTTCTTTTGCTTCATTTTTCTTTTTAGGATTCCTAACATTATCATCCATATCAGCTCCTCTACCATTTATCTCATCAAACTCTTCGCCAAAATAGTGTAATAAAAATTTGCGCCTGGACATTGAAGTTTCGGCATAAGCCACCACTTCTTGCAATAAAGCATTACCAATTTCCTGTTCGGCTATGGGTTTACCTGATAAGAACTTTTCTAATTTTTCAATATCTTTATATGCATAATATGCCAAACAATATCCTTCGCCATCATCTCTACCTGCTCTACCGGTTTCCTGATAATAACTTTCTAAACTTTTAGGCATATCATAATGAATAACAAAGCGAACATCGGGTTTGTCAATTCCCATACCAAAAGCAATAGTTGCTACTACTACATCAGTATCTTCCATTAAAAACATATCTTGGTGTTTAGAACGCGTTTTGGCATCAAAACCAGCGTGATAAGGCACTGCTTTTATACCATTAACTTGTAATACCTGTGCAATTTCTTCGACCTTTTTTCTACTCAAACAATATATAATTCCTGACTTACCTTTGTAATTTCTAACAAATCGAATGATATCTTTATCAACATCAGCATTTTTAGGTTTAACTTCATAAAATAAATTAGGCCGGTTAAATGACGCTTTAAAAGTTTTGGCATCAGTAATACCTAAATTCTTTAGAATATCATCTTGAACTTTTTCTGTAGCGGTAGCGGTTAAACCAACAATATTTAAGTTACCAATTTGTTTGATGATATCTTTTAAATTTCTGTATTCCGGTCTGAAATCATGCCCCCATTCCGAAATACAATGTGCTTCATCAATAGCTATAAATGAAATGGTTTGCCTTTTTAGAAAATCTATATATTCTTCTTTGGTCAATGATTCTGGCGCTACATACAATAATTTAGTAATGCCATCTTCAATATCTTTTTTTACACGAGCAATTTCAGTTTTATTCAAAGATGAATTTAAAACATGAGCTATTCCGTGATTTGTAGAAATCCCGCGTAAAGCATCAACCTGATTTTTCATTAATGCGATCAATGGTGAAACAACTATTGCTGTTCCATCTTGTATCAATGCCGGTAACTGATAGATCAAAGATTTTCCACCACCTGTAGGCATAACAACAAATGTATTGTTACCATCAATTACACTTTGTATGGCATCTTTTTGTAAACCCTTGAATTTTGTAAAACCAAAATATTTTTTTAAATTCTCTTGCAAACTTATTTTTGTCTCTTTCATGTTTCTTTTACCTATTTTTTAAATATTTTTGCAGAAATATTTCTAAAATTCATTATTAATTTATTTAATATTGATATTTTTAACGAAAGTTGTTAAAAAACGACCAATAAATATACTATAATAATTTTGATTTAAAAAATTAAAAAAATTGAAAAAAACTAGTAAAATTTTAGATACAGCTAAAAAAACAATCTTAATAGAAGCTGATGTAATTAGAAACTTGATTAATTTTTTAAATGAAGATTTTGAAAATACAATAAATACTATTTTAAGATCAAAAGGCAGGGTAATTGTTACAGGTATTGGGAAAAGTGCCAATATTGCAACAAAAATTGTAGCTACTTTCAATTCAACAGGAACACCGGCAATATTTATGCATGCTGCTGATGCTATTCATGGAGACCTTGGAAATATTCAAGTAGATGATGTAGTAATTTGTATTTCTAAAAGTGGCAATACCCCTGAAATTAAAGTCTTAACACCTCTAATACATAATTCTGGAAATAAAATAATTGCCATTACCGGAAATCCCAATTCTTTTTTGGCAAAAAAAGCCGATTATGTTTTAAATGCTTATGTAGAAAAAGAAGCCTGCCCTAATAATCTTGCACCAACAAGTAGTACAACTGCACAACTGGTTTTAGGTGATGCTTTGGCAGTTTGCCTATTAGAACAAAGAGATTTTTCAAGTAAAGATTTTGCAAAATATCATCCGGGAGGAACTTTAGGAAAAAAACTATATTTGCGTGTTGGTGATTTAATTGAAAAAAATGAAAAACCACAAGTATATGCCAATACTTCAATAAAAGACGTTATTTATGAAATCTCTGACAAAAGATTAGGTACTACGGCAGTTATTGATGATGAACGTATTGTTGGTGTAATTACTGACGGAGATATAAGAAGAATGCTTGAAAAAAATCAAGATATCCATAACTTAAAAGCAAGTGATATCATGAGTAAAAAACCTAAAATTATTGATGTTAGTGAAATGGCCGTAAATGCTATTAAAGTGATGCAAAATAATGGTATCTCACAGATCTTAGTAGTTGATAACAATAAATATTTAGGAGTTTTACATTTTCACGATCTTTTAAATGAGGGTATAATTTAATTGTTATGACTAATGAGTGAAAAACATAATGAAATGTCGTTTTTAAACCACCTTGAAGTTTTAAGGTGGACCTTGGTTAGATCATCTTTATTTATTTTAGCCTTTGCTGTAATAGCTTTTATTTTTAAAGATTTTATTTTTAATAGTATTATCTTAAAACCCAAAGATCCTACATTTTTTACCTATGAGTTTTTGTGCTCTGTTTCTCAAAAATTAGGTACTGATGGTTTATGTATTGATGAAATTCCGTTTATTGTTCAAAGCAGGACTATGGCCGGGCAGTTTTCTGCTCATTTATGGACATCAATAGCGGTAGGTTTTATTATGGCATTTCCGTTTATAGCCTGGGAATTTTGGAAATTTATTAAACCTGGTCTGTATCAAAAGGAGAAAAAAAATACAAGTAGTTTTATATTTATATCTTCAATTCTATTTTTTATAGGTGTTTTATTCGGATATTTTGTTATTACACCCATATCAATAAATTTTTTGGGAAGTTACCGAGTTGCAGAAGAAGTAAAAAATAATATTGATCTCAGTTCATACATTGGTTTACTTAAAGCCTCTTGTTTAGCTTCAGGTTTGATTTTTGAAATGCCTATTGTAATATATTTTTTAACCAAATTAGGTTTAGTTACACCTGAATTTTTAAGAAAATATAGAAAATATGCATTGGTTTTGGTATTAATTTTAGCTGCATTAATTACACCTCCCGATGTAATAAGCCAAGTAATTGTTGCAATACCTATGTTAATACTTTATGAAATTAGTATTAAAATATCCAAGTATGTTTTAAAAAAAGAAGAACAGAAAGAAAAAGAAGAACAGAAAAAGAACACTAAAGTATCGGTTAAATAAATTGTATAGATCACAATGATAGAATTACATCTTATATTAAAAAATATTAAAGAATTATGATATTAAGGGCTGAAAATATAACAAAAATATATGGTAACAGAAAAGTTGTAAATAGTATCTCTCTACAAGTTGAACAAGGTGAAATAATAGGATTATTAGGACCAAATGGTGCAGGAAAAACTACTTCGTTTTATATGATAGTTGGAATGATAAAACCAAATGCTGGTGAAATCTTTTTAAATGATGAAAATATTACCCATGATTCTATGTACAAAAGAGCCCAGAAAGGTGTAGGATATCTTGCACAGGAAGCATCAGTATTTAGAAAACTATCCGTTGAAGATAATATCATGTCAATCTTACAATTTACTGATCTTAGCAAACAAGAGCAAAAAAATAAATTAGAAGCTTTGATTGAAGAGTTTGGATTAAATCTTGTACGTAAAAACAGGGGAGATCTACTTTCGGGAGGTGAAAGGAGACGTACTGAAATCGCCAGAGCTTTGGCTTCTGATCCAAAATTTATTTTATTAGACGAACCTTTTGCAGGAGTTGATCCTATTGCCGTTGAAGATATTCAAAGCATAGTTGCACATCTAAAAGATAGAAATATTGGTATATTAATTACAGATCATGATGTACAAGCTACTTTGGCGATTACTGATAAAACCTACCTTATGTTTGAAGGTGGGATCTTAAAAGAAGGTACACCAAAAGAACTTGCTGATGATGAAATGGTTAGAAAAGTTTATTTAGGTTCTAATTTTAAGTTACAAGAACGAAAAGAAAAATTAAAACTTTAATACAATTAACTTAACTACTTTTATGTTCACCGGTTTCAATAGCAACAATTTTACCACTTTCATCAATTAACAGGTAATGTGACCAGTTGCCTTTCTCAACTTTAAATTTATACATTTTCCCTTTACTATTTTTAGTATAAGTAGCTTTTTGAGAAATTTTATAACCAGAGTAATCCTTAAGTGCCTCTTTTACTTTCTGAGGTGTTTCCTTTACAGTGGTCTTATAAACAATTTCATTGCTTTTTTCAACTTTTTGTGCATTAACACTATTCATGTTAAAAAAAACAAAACCAATAATTACTGCAATAAAATGTATTTTTTTCATTTTAAATTATTTTAAATTATTATTAATTATTCAGAGGATCTCAATTTATTATTGATTGTCTAACCAAAGGTTGACATGCTCAAAATAATTGCTAACAAAACAAATAATATTATTTTAATATTTCTCATGATACAATTTTTTTTTACTTTTCCAAAATTACCATCTTGTATTTTGAGTACGATCAAAATCATAACCAATAGTTAACAAGTGGGTTCCACCATTATTTAACTCTTGAGATTCATTTATATTGTACTGAAACCCATAACCTACATAAAATTTTTGTTTTTTAAGTCCTAACAAAGGAGAAAAATACAAAGGCTCAAAACTTTGATCGTTGATAAAACGAGCAGTTAAACCAGCCCACATATAACCATCTTTTGTATATTTTCTAGCTTTGAAGTTAATGTCAGATATAGAACGATTATCACTTTCATAATATTTAAAATACAATGAAGGTTCTAATTCATATTCCTCATTTTTAAGTTTAAAAATATAGCCTGTATAAACATAATAATTTCGTAGTTTTTTTGGTTCTGAGTCATCAAAAACCTTTACACTCTTATTCAATATATTGGATGCATTCAAACTAAAGAAGAAACCTTGCAGTTTGTATAATGCAGCTACTTCAAAATTTGAATTGAACGAAGATATGTCAGCTCCAATATTTGGATCACTATCAGCATTTTCAAAATCAGAAACATCTATTTTAAATTGAACAAACTTATAAGAAATACCAAATGAGATGTATTGATTATTCTCGTCATTGATCGTTAAATGATGTGCAAAACTTATTTGACCACCAGTTTGAGAAGTATTTCCATTTTTATCTAAATACAATATACCTCCAACACCCGATCTGTCTAAAATCTTAGTATCATATGTAACGATTTGAGTGTTTGGCGCATCTTTCAATCCAACCCATTGAAACACTCCTGATAATCGCAATCGATGAATATTTTCATCAATCCCGGCATAGGCTGGAGATATTGAAAATGGATTTTCAACCAAATATTGCGTGTAAGGCGACATTTTAAATTCTTGTGCATTTCCAGTTAAAGCAAAAACAAAAATCAATATTATTATAAACTTTTTCATTTCTTTTTTATCTAATTAGTGAGAAATTACCTTTATACTCTCTATTATCAGCTTGATAATTCAATTTAATAACATACCAATAATCTCCACTTGGCAGCGGTTTACCATCATAATTCCCATCCCATGAACTATGAATACCTTTATAACTTCCAATCAATCGTTGGTATCTATCAAAAACTTTAACAGTAATATTTGGATAAGCCTGAATATTTATCGGATACCAGGTATCATTAATACCATCTCCTTCCGGAGTGAAGAAATCAGGTATTTCAATATCTAAAAATTCTAAAAATACAGTTTGTTCAACAACACAACCTTTTTCATCTCTTACATAAAAAGTATAATCTCGACTGTTTCTTATATGCAATACATTATTATCACTAAAATCATCTGGTGAATCAAAACTGTATTCGTAACCAGGTAATCCACCGGAAGCAATAACTGTATATTCATTTATAAAAGTATTTTCAATAGTAAAAGTAATTGGTGAATAATTTTCAACATTTACTATAACCGGTTCATCAGAACAACCATAATCATTGTGTTTTACAGTAACCGTATGCTCTCCGTAAGGAACATTTTCAAATATTCCTGAGGCTTGGCTTAAATTACCATCTAATGTATAAGTAACCTGATTATCATAGAGAGGATCAACTTGTGCAATAATTGTTGTACCTGCGTTTTCACATGAGAAATCGGTTGTAGCCTCCAATTTTAAATACACTAATTGTTCAATTTCTATAGCTATTGGCGTTTCACAACTATTCAATTCTTTTTCTTTACGAATGATTATTTCATACGATCCTTTTGATAAATTATTAAATTGAGGTGAATTTTGATAAGAATTCCCACCATCAATACTATAAGTAACTCCATAACCTTGATTATTGGTCATGTCAATTCTTATTGAACCATCAGTATTTCCAACACAAATCACATCTTCTTTAGTGATCTCATAGATCAATTCCGGATCAAAACCAACATCAACCGTTGCAATTGCAGTACAACCGTTAGCATCTTTTGCTGTTATACTATATGTTTTTTCGGTTGGTACAGAAAAAATATCTTCTGTTTGATAAGTTACTCCATTATCAATACTATAAGAATAAGGTGGTATACCTCCTGTAGCCGAAACTTGAACTTTACCATTTAAAACGGCTCCGTTACAAGTAGTTACATTATTAATCTTCGTTGCTGAAGATTCTAATAGAGTTGGCTCAGCAATACTAAAAGGAGTTATAGCAAAACAACCATCTTCTTTAATTGCTTTTACCTGATAGTTTCCAATATCCAAACCTTCAAAAGTATAAGAACTGGAAGTTATTGAATTTTCAGAATCCAATAAAGTGCTACCTTGGTACAATTCATAAGAATATGAATTTGAAGCTTCATTAACAGTTATATTAACTTTACCGTTTTCACTATCCTTACAAAGAGCATCAGAAGGAGTAACTGTAACGTCTAAACCAAATACAGTAACTACTCTTATAGTTTCTGTACAACCGGTTCTTCTTTGTGTTGCAGTATAAACACCTGGCCCGCTTACAGTAATTTCTTTTGTATTTCCAATTACAGTACCACTTGAATCAGTCCAGATATAAGTATCATAACCATCATCACCTTCAAAAGTAAGTGAATTATTACACATAAATAATTCACTATCAAACGAACAAGTACTTGTATCAACAAATAAATCCATTGAACCAACACTACCCAAACCACATCCGTTAATTCCGTTTAAACCGGGTTGGCCAGTTATATTATCACCTGAAGTTTCTCCATCATAATAGGAAGTGATACTGTTGATCAATAAATTCGTACAAGCATCAGTATAATCAAAACAATCATCAGATGCTATAACTTGGTAACGAATATCATGCGATGTAGAAAGTAATTCTCTTTCTACCAAAGAATTCGGAATATCAAAACGTAATTCTCTAGTTACCGGACTAAATGTATAAGTTACACCAGCCGGAAGTTGCATAGAACTTTCATCTAAAGTTACATTACTAGGAATAGTGTTTAAAATATAAGTATTTTGTGCATTATCAGTCCCAACATTTTGAAAATTAATATTATACCAAACTGTTGCCCCTAATGGAACTGGCGAATTAAGTGTAATATTATTTCCAGAAGTATCCTCAACACTGGTAACAACCTGTAAATTAGGTTCAATTATGTTAATCGCAAAAGTGTTTAAAAATGTATAGATCCAGTCACCTCCAATATCATTGGTGACTCTAACAGTAGCTCCTGTTTCACCATTACCAATTAAACTATTACCCGAATTTAAAGCTGTTAGATCAAGTAGTTTTTGATCCCATCCTAAAGTATTTGTACTATTAAGATTCCTATCTGTTACTTGTGCACCATTATTTGTGATCTTACTATTAAAGAAATTATTTTCTTCGTTTTCAGCATCATGTAATGCTGTGAAATTTGCATTGTTATCTGCTTTAAACAACATTTGGTCTCCATACCAACCTAGATCTCCTTCTAATGCAGCAACTCCAACTCTACCTTCAACAGCACCTGATGGTGGAGTTACAAACCCAGAATAATTAAATTCCACACTTTCATATGGAGCATCTCTAACTGCAGAAAAACCATCAAAAGTAGAAATATATTTTCGAGATTCTGTAGCATCTTCAAAAACAATAACCAATGACCATCCTGCTGAATTACCTCTGGCTTCAGTAGCATTTACATTAGCTACAAAATATTCTCCTGAAGGATTAGTATTAGTGTTTAAAATACTTGTAACATCTTTATAATATATCAAATCAAGAGTAGCTTCGGCAGTAATATCTTGATATGTACCTCCAGGTATTTTAAATTTGATTTGATTTGGAGCTGGAGTTGACGGTGAAGAAACAGCCCCCCAATATAATCCGGCATACACCACTCTATTACAACTTCCTGTTGTAAAAGTAGCACTACTGGAACTAAATGTTGTAGCATCTCCATCAATGTCAATAAAAACCATATCAATATAGTTATTTTGTGTAGTTCCATCATATGGAGTGTCACTGCTCTCTCCCAAAATTGAATTACCAATTATGGTCAAATCTCCATTGATTCCCGAAGTTTCATACCTTTTAGCAAAAGGAGTTGTTGTTTGCGCATAAGAATATACTGTGCCCAAAACAGTAAACAGGAAGAGATATTTTAACAGAGCTGTTAGGTTTATAGTTTTCATAATAAACTCTTAATAAATTAATTAGTTCGAAAAAAAATAATACTATATATAAAACAGGGAGGAATTTTATTACATAATTTATAATTATATAAAGTGATAACCTTAAAATGTTAAAAAAATTGTATAAATGCTAAAATATTTTTAGAACATTAATTACATAACCAATTTAAAAATTGCTTAACTTTGGTTTATTATGAATCCCTAAATAATTATTTATGAAAAAAATTAATATATTAAAATCACATGTATTTTTATTCTTTATCAGCTTAGCTCTATCATTTACAATGAATGCTCAAGTTGGTGGGTGGAATCCTGAATTGATGAATGATTCTAAAACTGAACTAAATAAAATGTTAGAAGAAACTCCAAAACTAGTTACATTCAAATCTAATGCTTATGGGTATGCAGTTTTTCCAAAAATAACCAAAGCTGGCTTAGGTGTAGGTGGAGCTGTAGGTAAAGGTATAGTTTTTCAAGGAGATAAGGCTGTTGGCGAATCGAAATTAATACAAGCATCATTTGGATTGCAAGCAGGTGGTCAACAATACAGTGAAGTAATATTCTTTGAAAACAAAGAATCTTTTGAACATTTTACGAATGGAAAATTAAAATTTGATGCCCAGGCTTCAGCTGTAGCTATAAAGAAGGGTGTATCCATTGATGTAGCCTATTCTAACGGAGTTGCTGTTTTTACAAGAACAAAAGGTGGATTAATGTATGAAGCCTCAATAGGTGGACAACATTTTAAATATGAAGCAAAATAGCAAATAATATAGTTTAATATATTGAAGATGAGGTTATTTAAAATTTAAATAACCTTATTTTTTTGCTTTAGATTTTCAATTATCGAAATGAAAACATAAATTATAATTACTAAAGGTATTGCCACAGTTTGCAAAGAAATTAATAATATTATTGTTAGAAAAATAAAAATATATTTGATTTTATTATCTGTCCAAGAATAATTTTTAAATTTTAATGAAAACAAAGGTAATTCAGCGTTTAATAAAAAACTTCCAATAATTGTTATTGCAATAAGAACATATTTATTATGGATCAAATCAATAAAAAATTGTTTATCTGAATAGCTTAATATCAAAGGTAATGATACAACAAATAGTGCAAATGCAGGTGTAGGCATACCAATAAAAGAATCTGTTTGTCTTTCATCTATATTAAATTTTGCCAATCTATAAGCAGATGCCAAAGGAATAATCAATCCAAAAAAAGGTAAAATTTGTATATTGATCTGTTCAAAAGTTGTCCATTGACCTAATTCGTTACTCATTTGCATAAACCACTGTTGTTTTGTTGAATAAAGCAATAGTTGAAACATTACAATACCTGGTACAACACCCGAAGTTACCACATCAGCCAACGAATCTAATTGTTTACCAAATTCACCTTGTACATTTAACATTCTTGCAAAAAAACCATCAAAAAAATCAAAGAATATTCCCAGCATCACAAAAAATGCAGCTTCTACCAGTCTATCAGATAAAGCCATTATAATAGCTACAAGTCCAGATAGTAAATTTAGTAATGTAAAAATATTGGGTATTTGCTTTTTAATCATTTCATTAAGTTTATGTAAAAATACTAAAATAGTTTTTAATACAAATGTTAATAAAAAGTCTATTTACTTTTTTATATTTTCCGCTTAATTACTACTTTAGCAACCATTCTTAATCCAATATTTTTAATGGCAAAACAAACTACATATACCGAAGATAACATTCGCTCTCTCGACTGGAAAGAACACATAAGAATGAGACCGGGTATGTATATTGGTAAATTAGGTGACGGATCTTCGCCAGATGATGGTATTTATATATTGATCAAAGAAGTAATGGACAACTCTATTGATGAATATGTAATGGGTGCAGGTAAATCTATTGATGTACAGGTAAAAAATAATACTGTTAACATTAGAGATTATGGTAGAGGTATTCCTTTGGGAAAAGTTGTTGATGTTGTTTCTAAAATGAATACCGGTGGTAAATATGACTCTAAAGCTTTTAAAAAATCGGTTGGTTTGAATGGTGTTGGTACCAAAGCAGTAAATGCATTATCAAATTCTTTTAAAGTACAGTCAATTAGAGATGATAAAACTGTTATTGCCGAATTTGAAAGAGGTGAATTAATAAATGAAGAACCAGCACAAAATTCAAGTTTAAGACGAGGAACAAAAGTAACTTTTGTTCCTGATACCAGTATTTTTCTTCATTACAAATACCGAAATGAGTACATTGTTAAAATGATCAAGAATTACGTATATCTCAATACGGGTTTAAATATTCTTTTTAACGGTGATAAATATTTTTCTGAAAATGGTTTAAAAGACCTTCTCTCAGAAAATATCAATGAGAAGGATACATTATTTCCGATCATTCATTTAAATGGAGAAGATATTGAAGTTGCAATAACTTATAGTAAAGCTCAGTATAGTGAAGAATACCATTCGTTTGTCAATGGTCAGCACACTACTCAAGGTGGTACTCATCAAAATGCTTTTAGAGAATCGATTGTAAAAACAATCCGTGAATTTTTTGGTAAGAATTTCGAATCTTCTGACATACGAAAATCAATTGTTGCCGCCATTAGCATTAAAGTAATGGAACCGGTTTTTGAGAGTCAAACAAAAACCAAATTAGGTTCTACTGATATGGGTGGTGATTTACCAACTGTGAGAACATTTATAAATGACTTTGTAAAACGAAAATTAGATAATTATCTTCACAGAAATCCTGAAACTGCAGAAAAGATTCAAAGAAAGATCATACAAGCCGAAAAAGAGCGAAAAGAACTTTCCGGAATTAGAAAATTAGCTCGGGAAAGAGCTAAAAAAGCAAGTTTACACAATAAAAAATTACGTGATTGCCGTATCCATTTAGGTGATATGAAAAAAGACAATCGACTTGACAGTACCTTGTTTATCACTGAGGGTGATTCTGCAAGTGGTTCTATAACAAAATCAAGAAATGTCAATACCCAAGCTGTATTTAGCCTTAAAGGTAAACCATTGAATTCATTTGGATTGAGTAAGAAAATTGTTTATGAGAATGAGGAATTCAATTTACTTCAGGCCGCTTTGAATATTGAAGATGGTATTGAAAATTTGCGCTATAACAATATTGTAATTGCAACCGATGCTGATGTTGACGGAATGCATATTCGTTTACTTTTAATCACTTTCTTTTTACAATTTTTCCCGGAAGTAATTAAAGAAGGTCATTTGTATATTTTAGATACGCCACTCTTTAGAGTTAGAGATAAAAAAGAAACATTTTATTGCTATAGTGAAAATGAAAGAAAAAATGCTATAATTAAATTAAAAGGAAAACCCGAAATAACTCGTTTTAAGGGTTTAGGAGAAATTTCACCCAATGAATTTACTCATTTTATTGGTAAAGATATCAGGTTAGACCCTGTGATGTTAGACAAAGAAACATCTATAGAAAATTTATTGACTTTCTATATGGGTAAAAATACTCCTGACAGACAAAAATTTATTATCAATAATCTTAAAGTAGAAATGGATTTAATTGAAGATGATGCGTCTTAACAACAAGAAATTAAACAAGATAATCATCTTTTAACTACAAAATAATGTAGTTAATTAATTCTATATGATTTAAATATATGGAGGAAAACATAAATAAAGAAGATAATAATCAGGAAATAGAAAATATTTCAGATGAATCTACCAATGATGCCATTACTAAGGTGTCTGGTATGTATCAGGATTGGTTTTTAGATTATGCTTCTTATGTAATTCTCGAAAGAGCCGTACCTGCAATTGATGATGGTTTCAAACCGGTACAACGTCGTATCATGCAGTCAATGAAAGATTTGGATGACGGCAGGTATAATAAAGTTGCCAATATTGTGGGCCATACCATGCAATATCATCCACATGGAGATGCTAGTATTGCCGATGCCATGGTACAATTGGGACAAAAAGAATTATTGATAGATATGCAGGGTAACTGGGGGAACATTTTAACCGGTGACAGAGCTGCTGCCTCAAGATATATTGAAGCCAGATTATCAAAATTTGCTTTAGAAGTAGTTTTTAACCCAAAAACTACCGAATGGCAATCATCCTATGATGGAAGAAGAAAAGAACCTGTTGATCTTCCTGTTAAATTTCCTTTGCTTTTAGCACAAGGAGGTGAAGGTATAGCTGTTGGTTTATCAACAAAAATATTACCTCATAATTTTAATGAACTTATAGATGCCTCCATCAAAATATTAAAAGGAAGAGGCTTTAATATCTATCCTGATTTTTTAACAGGTGGTATTGCTGATGTTTCCAATTATAATGATGGAAAAAAGGGCGGAAAAATAAGAGTTAGGGCTAAAATTACCCAATTTGATAAAAACACTTTAGCCATTACCGAGATTCCTTTTGGAACAACTACATCATCATTAATTGATTCTGTTTTAAAAGCAAATGAAAAAAGTAAGATCAAGATAAAGCGTATTGAAGATAATACAGCTAAAAACGTTGAGATCCTAGTTTATTTACCCAGTGGTGTTTCACCTGATAAAACAATTGATGCACTTTTTGCCTTTACAAATTGTGAAATGTCAATCTCACCTTTGTGCTGTATCATTCAAGATAACAAACCTGTTTTTATAGGTGTTTCCGATGCTTTAAAATACTCTACAGATCATACGGTCAATCTATTAAAAAGTGAGTTAGAAATTCAGTTAAACGAACTTGAAGAACAGTGGCATTTTGCTTCATTAGAACGTATTTTTATAGAAAATAGGATCTATCGCGATATTGAAGAAGAAGATACCTGGAAAGGTGTTATCAAAGCGATTGACAAAGGTTTAAAACCCCATATAAAACACCTGAAAAGAGCTGTAACTGAAGAGGATATCATCCGCTTGACGGAAATAAGAATTAAAAAAATATCAAAATTTGATATTGATAAAGCCAAGCAAAATATTGAAAGTTTAGAAGATAGAATCAAGGAGGTAAAACACAATTTAGAACACCTGATTGATTTTGCAATTAATTATTTTAAAAATTTAAAAACCAAATACGGTAAAGGAAAAAAAAGAAAAACAGAAATAAGGCTTTTTGAAGATATAGTTGCAACCAAAGTGGTAATGCGTAATACAAAGCTTTATGTGAATCGCAAAGAAGGTTTTATTGGTACATCACTTAAAAAAGATGAATATGTAACTGATTGTGCTGATATTGATGATATTATCGTTTTTAGAGAAGATGGCAAGATGATCATAACTAAAGTTGATACTAAGACTTTTGTTGGTAAAAATATCATTCATATAGCTGTCTTTAAAAAGAGAGATAAACGTACCATTTACAATCTAATCTATCGAGATGGAAAAGGTGGTACAACTTATATGAAACGATTTGCAGTAACGGCTATTACCAGGGATAAAGAATATGATCTTACCAATGGAAATGTTAACTCAAAGGTTTTATATTTTACTGCAAATCCTAATGGTGAAGCCGAAGTAGTAACAGTCTTATTACGCTCATCAGTGAAAATTAAAAAATTGAAATGGGATCTGGATTTTGCAGATCTGGCTATCAAAGGAAGAAGTACTCGTGGTAATATAGTTACAAAGAATACTGTAAGAAAGATTGAATTGAAAGAAAAAGGTATTTCTACATTAAAACCTCGAAAAATATGGTTTGACAATACTGTGCAAAGGTTAAATGTTGATAATAGAGGTGATCTATTGGGCGAATTTACTGCTGAGGACAGACTGCTTATCATCAATCAAAAAGGTATTGTAAAAACGATCATACCAAAACTTACAATTCATTTTGAAAGTAATATGATCATTTTAGAGAAATGGAATCCAAACAAGCCTATTTCAGCTATATATTTTGATGGCGAAAAAGAACGTTATTATGTTAAAAGATTTATGATTGAAAATCCTAATAAAGAAGAAAAATTTATTAGCAATCATCAAAATACTCAATTACAAATTGTAGCTGTTGACTACAGACCAGTAGCAGAAATAATATTTTCAAAAAAGAGCTTAGACAACCTTATAATCAACCTTGAAGAGTTTATCGCAATAAAGGGTATTAAATCGCTTGGTAATCAGCTTACTGCTGAAAAAATTAAATATATTAATTTATTAGACCCACTACCCTATGAAGAACCTGAAATCAATGAAGTGGATTTAGTGGAAGAAGAAATAATTGACAATAAAAGTAAAGAGAATCTTGATCAAAATAAAATAGAAAATGATAAAATTGATCCTCCTATTGAAGATGATGGCCAAACAACTTTATTTTAAAATTAATTGATATTGTACAACAATCATTAAATATTTAGAAACCTTTTTAATGCTTAATTCATGAAAACTTCATATACATTATTCGATAGACTTTTACACTGGGCATTGGCATTTGCCATCCTGTTTATTTTGTTAACCGTGTTTTTACGTTTAAACTGGATGGAAAAAAATCATGTTGCAGCTATTTTAATGGATAATTTATCAAATTTAGATATTGAGATCACTAAAGATCAAGCTATTAAAATTGCCAAACAAATTCGCCAACCTATGTTTGAATGGCATATCACAATAGGTTATGTAGCAACCGGTATTTATATTTTGAGAATGATTTTTCATTCTTACAATAAAAAGACATTCAACCCGATAAGTGCTAAAGAAAAATTTCAAGCCTGGGTTTACAGAGTTTTCTACTTCTTGCTGGGTATAACCTTAATTAGTGGATTATTAATTAAATTTGGCCCCGATTCGATACATAAAATAACTGAAGATATACATAAACTAACCCTTTATTATATAATTCCGTTTTTAATTCTACATTTTACGGGTATCATTTTAGCTGAATTGACTTCAAAAAAAGGAATTGTTTCTAAAATGATTGGTGGTAAATGATTTAATTTGAAGATATAAATACTAATTTGAAGATTATTAAAAAACTACTCATAATTACACATCATTGGAGGTTATTAATATTTTTAATAAGAAGTATATCAAATTTTTAACATTTTTCCTTTTTACTTTTCACTTTCAACTTTAGCCTTTAAAAATTTTATTAACGCTCTCGTTGCGATACCTCTATGTGATATTTTTCCTTTTTCCTCTAAACTCATTTCGGCGAAGGATCTGTCAAATCCATCAGGTTGAAAAATGGGGTCATATCCAAATCCCTTACCTCCTTGTTTTTGATATAATATCTTTCCCTTACATATTCCTTCATACAAATATTGCTTATCCTTTAAATTCAAGGCAATAACTGTTCTAAACCGAGCTTTTCTATCAGTTTTATTTTGCATTTCATACAATAATTTTTGTAAATTATCTTCATAAGTAACGTTTTCGCCTGCATATCTGGCGGCATAAACTCCTGGTGCGCCATCTAATGCATCAACTTCTAATCCGGTATCATCTGCAAAACAATCATAACCGTAATTTTTTGTAATATAATTGGCTTTTAATTTGGCATTTCCTTCAATTGTATCTTCTGTTTCTTCTATCTCTTCGGTACAACCAATATCTTTTAAACTTAAAATTTCAATATGATCAGGTAATAAAGCTTTTATCTCTTCTGCCTTATTTTTATTATTAGTAGCAAAAACAATTTTCATTATAGGTGTATTTAGGGAAACAAATGTAATAAATCAATAAAAAAGATTGCTATCAGAATATGAAAATGTTACATTTGCTTCACTTTAAAACTTTCTTTAATGACTGTTGGTAACATTAAAAAATACATTGAAAATTATAAAAAAGAAGGATTAAAAATATTTATTACTTCTTCTTTTCAAACTCATAGCATTCCTTTGTTACACATTATAAGTGAAATCGATAAATCTATTCCGATAATGTTTATCAATACCGGATACCTCTTCCCAAAAACTTTACAATTTAGAGATAATGTAGTAAAATTGTTAGATTTAAACCTTGTAAATATAAATCCAAAAGTATCTAAGATCAATCAAAAAGATTGCAATGGTAATTTACTTTTTACTTCTGACCCGGATCACTGCTGTTATCTTAATAAAACCCAACCTATGGAAACGGTTTTAGCGGATTATGACATTTGGATCAACGGTATTAGAGCAGATCAAAATGAGAACAGAGAAAAAATGGAAGTTGAAGAAGATGGTGCTTTTAATTGCAAACGCTTCCACCCTATTTTAGATTGGAACAATAAAATGATCTATGATTATATTAAAAAATATAATTTACCAAAACATCCGCTTGAGGAAAAAGGTTACATAAGCATTGGTTGTGAACCTTGCACTCAAAAAATTGATTTCACTAATGACCGTTCAGGTAGGTGGGCAGGTTTAAATAAAACTGAATGTGGATTGCATACGGATCTTGTTAAAAAGTAAAACTTTCAAATGAAAATACTCATCACCGGTGGAGCCGGATATATAGGAACAGAATTAACTTATGAATTGGATAAAAATCCTGAAGTAGAACAAATTATTATTTATGACAATTTGAGTAGGGGAAATATCAATTTATTTATAGGCACACAAAAACTCAGTAATAAAATAAAATTTATTCAAGGAGATATTCTCGACTCGCGTTTGCTAAAAAAAACCTTAAAGGGTGTAGATGTGGTATATCATTTGGCAGCTAATGTTACAACGCCTTTTGCAGATCAAAACCCACATCTTTTTGAGCAAATAAACCATTGGGGAACTGCCGAAGTTATTTATGCAGTTGAAGAAAGCAATGTTAAAAAATTTATTTACACCAGTAGTGCTTCAGTTTATGGTGCATCTTCAAAAGAAGTAAATAAAAATACCAATCCAAATCCAAAGACCTTTTACGGTATTTCTAAGTTAAGAGGTGAAGAGCATGTAAATAGACTTTTAAATAAAGACATGGAAACCTATATAATTCGTTGTGGTAATATCTACGGTTATAGTAAAAGTATGCGTTTTGATTCGGTGATCAATAAATTTATGTTTGAAGCCAATTATAAAAATCGAATTGCAATTCAAGGTACCGGTGAACAACATCGTTCATTTATTCATATTGATAAAACTACAAATGTTTTAAAAGAATTGATATTCAGTAATTTACCAAAAGGAAATTATAATTTGGTTGAAGATAATTTATCTATTAATTACATAGTGGATAATCTCAAAAAGCTTTATCCAAATTTGGAAACTTTGTTTATCAATCAGCAATTAAAATTGAGAGAATTAAAAGTGAAACCCAATATGCAAATCAATGCATTGACCAATATCCCAACCAGAACATTATTAGAGGTTTTAACTGTTTTTAAAAATGAATTTACTTTTTAATTAACAATTCTGTCTTATTAAATAATTATTAAATTTGATTTAATTAAATAAAGGTTATGATAATATTAATTTGTTATTATGTTCAAGTGATTTAGAAAAAAATTCAAAAAACTCGAATCATTAATTATATATTTAGAAATTTTTACTCAATTTCTTTTATATAATAATAAAATTGTAAATTTAATCTTTAAAAAAAAGTAAAACCAAACTTTAATGAAACAAATATTTTCTTTTTTCGTCTTCCTATTTTTTACTGGATCAATAATCAGTCAAGAAGATACATTAACAAAAAATTTAGAGTTTAATACTTATGGAATTTTTAGAGCACATTTAGCTGCATTTAATGGTGAAACCGAAATACAGGATGCTAGCCCCAGAGTAGGTTTTGAATTTGACTATTATTTTGGAGAAAATGAAAAGTTTAAAGTTTATTTTGGTGGTGAGTTTGCGGTTAATTTAATTGACAATCAATTTAGCTTTCAAGCTGACCCAAACACAAGTAATGATGGCTTTACTATTTTAGAATTTAGTGATAAAAAAAGTACTTTTTCAACTCGATTGGGTTTTTTAGGGGTTGATTTTGCTGAATACGGTAATTTAACAATTGGTAAATTGAATAGTGTTTATAAAGATGTAGCCGGAAAAACAGATATTTTTAATGTTATAAGTGCACAGGCGAGTTATGTATATTCTCCAACTGGTGGCGATGGTGGGGAAACAGGAACCGGTAGAGCTGAAAGTGCCATTATTTATAGAAATTCGTTTTGGAAATTTGATGTGGGTTTACAAACACAAATGAGAGCCAGGGGCGGTTCAAATATTTTTGATAATTATGGTGCTTCTTTAAGGCTTCATTTAACAGATCATTTAACCTTAGGTACAGCTTACAATAAAGCATTATTAGGGCCAAAGTTTTTAGAACTTCCAAATCTTCAAGGATTAGAAGGTGACCCTATATATTTTACCGCAGGAATTGATTATAAAAATGGACCGTTATTAATATCTGCTATTTATGCAAGTCAGAAAAATGGTGATTTTGTCAATATTATTAATCCTGAAACAGAAGAACTTGAATCTATAGTATATCCGGGAAAAGGTTATGAAATTGTAGCTACTTATTCATTTATGAATAATCATTTAAAGGTATTGGCAGGAATTAATTATGAAAAACCCGAATCAGATAACAGATTATTACCTAAAGATTTTAGCAAACGTTTTTATTTGTTAGGCGCACAATATCATTTCCTTAAATATGCTTCTGTTTATTCTGAGTATAGATATAATAACAAAAGTTTTGACGAATCAGGGGCAGAAAGATCTAACGTTTTTGTTATTGGTTTGAGAATTGATTTTGATAAAACATGGAGTAAACATATAAATTTAATAAACTAATCATAGACTAGTCCTTTTATCAAGTTTATTACAAATATATTTTATCTCAAAGTATAATTGTATATATTTAAACCACAAATGAAACATGATGAAAAAAAATAAAACTTCAAAGCAAAGGGATTCATTAATTGTACTCTATGCGGCAATCTTTGCAATTTTTGCATTCTTATTTTTACATCTTTTTTTTAAACAGGGAGTTAGTGATTTTACCATTGAAATTTTAGCTGCAACCTTAGGGGCATCGTTTACTGTTGCTGCAATGATGGTAGTTATGAAAATACAATCCAGGCATGAAAGAGAAGGTGAATTTGAAAAAAAATTATTTGATAAAAAAATTGATATGTATCAAAATATTTTAGAAATAATTTTTAAAATGGATGATGATGGTTTCATCGATAAAGATGAAATTGAAGTGGTAGAAAATAAAATAGGTGAATCAGCTATGGTTGCAAGTTCTGATTTAGTTTCAACCTTTTCACAATTCATAGTGCAATTAAAGGTATATGGCTGCTTATATCCCCGAAATATGTCAAAAAAACAAATTAAACACTTCGTAAAATATTTTAATAAGCATCCAGATTTTCTTGCTTCAATTTATAAAAGTTTGGAAATTCCATTAGAAGAAGATTCTTTTAAAGAATATTTTGTGTCCTTAGATAATCTTGTACAATTGATCAGAGAAGATCTATCAGTTGTAGAAGGTGATATTCAAGAAATGTTAGAGCATTTTGTAGAAATGCCAATAGATAAATTTGGTTTGATGAAAAATCCTAATGTTGTGGAATAATTTACTTTGTTTCTAAAATAAGACGTTGATTGTTAATCAGATCGTATTTTGATAACAAGATCTTCCAATCATTACTTTCAGAAAATTCTAATATTTTTTGTGACATTTCAGCTTTTTTCTTGGCACTTAACTTTTTAGAAAAGCCCATGGCATATAAAGATTGATTAAATGAAATATTTAAAAATTCAAAATCTTTAAAATCCTTTTCATTTTTAAGAACAAATCGTAAAAGAGGTTCATCATAAGCAACAACTTGAACTTCATCTTTTTTTAAGCCATATAATAATTCATCAAAAGTATGATAGCTTTTTAAATTATTGTAATAATTATCAAGTAATCTCCGTTCGGTTGCCGAACCTTTTACAGTACCTATTGTAACTTCTTTAAATGTAGATAAATCATCATTGGACCAGCTTAATTTTTTAACGGTAAGCGATGAAGTAATTCCTGCAGTAATACTTGAGATTAAAATAATTGCCGCAAACATCCAGATCAAACCAACAACTCTTCCACCAAATGTTTTTGGGGATTTATCTCCATACCCTACTGTGGTCATTGTTACTGCTGACCACCAGATTCCATTCCAAAAGCCATGAATACCCTTGCCGAATTCTTCATTTTTACCACCTTCAAATATCCAGACAAAAAGGCCAAAGACTGCTAATAAAATAAATAAAAAACCCAAAATCTTTAGGAAATTTATTATGGAAATGGAAGAATAAAATCTAGAAACTTTCTGCTTAAAATTTAATTTTTTAACTATTACCGTTGAATTTGAAATATAATACGGTACTGAAAAATCTATCTTTTCACTTCTATCGCTTGTTATAGTTAATGGTGATAATCCTATGTCAATAGAACCATTTGACAAACCCAACAGTAAACTATCCAATGGGTAATATTCTAATTTATAAAAATTATTGTCATTTGCAGTTATCTTTTGCCATAATCTATAACTTAATCCTTCTAATTTATCATTATCTTTATAAATAAAAGGTGCATTGATATTATAGCCAACTATTAAAGTATCTTGACTTGAAGTGTTAATTTCTTCCTGTGCATGTAAAAAACTTATCCCAAAAATAAATATGACAAGTGATATAAAAATTAATTTCATAAAAATAAGATGTTAATAAAATATATATAATGAAATTATATAAATACTTAAAAATAAAATTGGCCAATAACTCAATTTAAAAATTAGGTTATGTTTATATTCTAAAATTTTATAATCATTGGTTTTTAAAAATAGCAGTACTGCAGTTGACATAATTGCCAACATAAAATACATTACAAAATATAAAGTTTCAAGATAGATCAATCCCGGTGTTTCAATATCATTTCTTAATTGTATATGTGCAAGCAATAAAACAAAAAAGAAACCACCTGCAGCCTGAATAATATTTAAAGCACCACCTTCTTTTATTTCACCATCCCTTTTATCAATTGTAAAAGGCAATAAGAATAACATTACAGCAATAATAAAAGCTGGAATGATGTTTGAAATAATTGAACTAATAATAACATTTTTAATCAAAACATTAAAGGTTAATACTGCGGTTTCTTTTAACCCTTTATAATAATTATTTCCTAAATTAGTGTAAAAATTATGTTCATGAAATGAAAAATAGGATTCTAAAACTTTTGAATTTGGCATATATATATCACTACTAACTCCAGGGTTTAATGAAGGATCTACAAATTCATAGGATTGTATATCTGGAGTTAATACTACATTATCGTCTATATGCGGATAAGTAATTTGTAGATCTAGTTTTTTATAATTTAGTGGGTATTTTAAATAATTAAAATCAAACTGAATTGTTGCATTAAAATCATAACTATATAGCCAATAATCATCAATATGTTCTTTCGACATTGGCCTTGTTCGAACTGAAATTCCAGTAGCAGAAGCTTGAGGAAAAACAAAGGTTGTCTCATTTTTTAACTCAAAGTTATCTGGTATTTTTTGCCATATCTTCCCAATTATTGCAACATCATAAGCATTCTTAAAATCAATGTCATATAAAAAAACACCTGTTGGAATTTCAACTAACTCTAATGAAGAGTCAATCTGTTTAAGCTTTTTATTTCGGGTATTAAGATAATTATCAACAGTGGTAATACTCAGTATTTTTGTTTGTTCAGCTTTATCATTATAAAACTCATCACTTTTATTAAGATACCAAAGAAAAACTATATTTAGAAATAATAAGGTGCCAATTGAAAATGAAAACAACCATAAATTTCTGGTATTGCCTTCCCATATTTTTAAGAATAAAATTATAAAAGCAATTAAGGTTAATGTTAGAAATATAGATATATGAATTAATTTTCTTGAAATTTTACTTGTATATTCCTGTAAATCATGTTTTGGTATAACAACAGCTAATATCCACTGATTATTAAGTTCTGTAAAGAAAAACTCAGCATCTTCTTGAGCAATGATACTATACCCTGTAAAATATCCTTCTTTTCTTTCATTTAATGATTTATATATAGGTTGACTTTTTAATAATTCTCTTGACCTTTCAGGTTTAGTCATTAATTCTGTTGATGGGTGAGAAATTAAATATAAATCTTTATTAGCAATAAATGCAAAACCCGCTTTCCCTAAAGTAATATCATGAAGATAATTAGTAATATGAGATGTAGATATAGTAAAAGATATTACTCCGGCAATATTATTGTTGCCGGACCTATCAGTTTGATAAAAAGGAATTCCGTAATCTACAACCAATTCTTGCGCTACTTGTCCAATATATGGATCACTCCAAACACCTTTTTTTTGTTGAATAACTTTGGTGTACCATTGGGCAGTGCTAATCGTATCATTTGTGTAGTCATAAGAATTTTCAATATATTCTATTTTATCATACTTTCGAGTATAAAAAGGGGCATATAACTGTTTAGAAGAATCATTAATATATAATGGTTCAAAAGCAGCTGTAATTCCAAGACAAAATTCATTTTCAATAGTAGTTCGTCTTATTAATTCTTCAATTTGACTTTTTGAATAATGTTTTTTTGATAATTTTTCAGCCAAATTCAAAGTCACACTTTCAATTGTATCTAAAGCACCATTTAGAATGTTTTTAGTTTCATTTCTTTTACTTTCACCTTTTTGAATAGCTTGTTTATCTCTTTTTTCATTATATTGGTAATAATCATACACAGTATAAAAAAATAAAAATAAAAAAATGATCAGGAATGTTGTATAGAATTTTGAATTTTTAAACATGGTCAATTATAATTATACTTGAATGATTTCAGCACACTAAATAATTTGTTAAAATATAAAACTAAAAAAAAATTATATGGTACACAAAAATAAAAAATAATAAACTTAATTTACTTTTTAATTTAATTGGTCTCTGTTAAAAAAAAAGCCGATTTATCTACCAATACTCATATTAAAACTAAAATAGATATATTTTGTTGATACACATTTTACACAAAACCTACTTATTAGATAATTTTGTTTTAACCTTCTTAAAGGTTTCCACAATAATAAAAGCAATAAGCCCTACAATCAATCCCATAACAAGTTCTGTAACAATAATAGGTATTGCATGAAAAAATTCATGAATCTGGTGAATATTATGAACAAACATTCCTCCTCCTACCAATAACATCGCAATGGTACCAACAATACCAAGTAATTTAATAAGTTTTGGCAAGGTCCAAACCAAACCTTTACCTGTTGCTACAAAAGCTGATTTGACAAACTTAGATTTTCCTCTTGCATTCTTTACCAATTTATACCCGGTATCATCCATACGAACCATCAAAGCTACAATTCCATATACACCAACAGTTGCAACAATAGCAATAATTGATACAACTAAAATTTGTTTCATAAGTGGTTGATCTGAAACAGTTCCTAAAGCAATCATAATAATCTCAATAGATAGTATAAAATCTGTTAGAATAGTTGTTTTAATCTTTGATTTTTCAACTTCAAGCAGCTCTTTTGAACTTTTACTTTCAATTATTTCATCTATGTTATGGTTTTCTTTATGAAAAAATGTGTGAATAATTTTTTCAACTCCTTCATAACTAAGATATACTCCACCAATAAGTAAAATGGGTACAATTAATTGTGGTAAAAAAGCACTTAACAAAAAAGCAAATGGTAAAATAATCAACTTGTTTAAAAATGACCCTTTAGTAATAGCCCAAAGTACCGGTAATTCTCTCGAAGCTCTAAAACTTGATGCCTGATCAGCTCCTACGGCCAAATCGTCGCCCAATACTCCAGCTGTTTTCTTAGCAGCTATCTTTGACATTACAGCTACATCATCCATTAATGTAGCAATATCATCTAAAATCGCAAAAAATCCTGTCATATCTTGTTTATTCTGTTGACTTCAAAAATAATTAAATATTTTTGAAATCTACCATAAGTCTGTCTTTTCGGTTATTACGTACAAAATAAATACCATTTCAGTGATTACCTTTAAATAATATATTAAGGAAATCATTTATAGCTTCAAAAAAAAGCATCCTTAACTTCATTGTTGAATTTTCAACCTAGAAATTTGTATAGTTACTTAGTAGATTTGTTACCAATTTTCTTAATTGAAATACAATAAGGTTATGTATATTTGTTTGAAATTTTTTATCAATTAAATTCATATCAAATGAAATATATTAGAATACTATTTTTCTTAATTGCATTTCAAATAACTGCTCAACAAGGTGGCATGTGGATTCCTTCTTTACTGGAAGGAATGAACGAAACTGAAATGCAAAAATTAGGCAGCAAAATGACTGCCAAAGATATTTACAATGCAAACAACTCAAGTTTAAAAGATGCAATTATTCATTTCAATGGAGGTTGTACCGGTGAAATAATTTCAAACAAAGGTTTGATCTTAACCAATCATCACTGTGGTTATGGAGCTATTCAATCACATTCATCAGTAGAACATAACTATATTAAAAATGGTTTTTGGGCTATGAATGATACTGAAGAATTACCAAATCCGGGTATGTATGTTACTTTTATTAATAGAATTGACGATGTTACAACACGAGTGTTTAATGGTGTTAATGAAGAGATGACCGTTAAAGAAAAACAATCAAAGATCGATCAAAATATTAATTTAGTTAAAAAAAATGTAAGTAAAGAAGATTGGCAAGACGTACAGGTTAAAGCTTTTTATAAAGGAAATCAATACCTTTTATTTGTTACTGAGAACTTTAAAGATATTCGATTAGTAGGTGCACCTCCTACTTCTATTGGTAAATTTGGTTCGGATACCGATAATTGGATGTGGCCTCGTCATACCGGTGATTTTTCAATGTTTAGAATTTACGCTGATAAAAATAACAAACCTGCTGAATACAGTAAAGATAATGTTCCTTACAAACCTAAGCATTTTTTACCTGTTTCATTAGATGGTGTTGCCGAAGATGATTTTACACTTGTTTTTGGTTTTCCGGGAAGAACAAATGAATATTTACCAGCAATCGCTATAGATCAAATAGTTCATAAAATCAATCCTGCAAAAATTGAGGTAAGAGATGAAGCACTTAAAATAGTTGATGTTTATATGCGTGCTGATAATAAAATTAAAATTCAATATGCTTCAAAATACGCCAGAATTGCCAATTATTGGAAAAAGTGGATCGGTGAAAATCAAGGAATTGAAAAATCAAAAGCAATTGCTAAAAAACAAAATTTAGAACAAGAATTTTTAAATAAAAATCAAAACAATTCAGAATACAAAAATTTGCTCAATGAATTTGACAAACTTTATAAAGAAATTGATGAAGTTGCTTTAGCAAGAGCCTATTGGCAAGAAGTTGCTTATCGAAATGTAGAATTGCTAAGAGCTACTATTAAACTTTATCAATTTGAAGAAAAAGTAACCGCAAATCCTACAAGTTTTGAATCAGAGAGGTCTAAATTAATTAATTCATCTAAAGGTGATTACAAAAATTACAGTCCAAAAGTTGACAAAGATGTTTTTGAAAAACTAATTGAAATTTACAGTAAAAAAATCCCAGCAGCATACCTTTCAGATAAACTTAAAAATGTAAATTATACTGATTTGACCAATACTATTTACAGTACTACAAAATTAACAACTCCTGAAGGTTTTAAATCCCTTATGGAGGGAACTCAACAACAAGTAATTGAAAAAATAAATGCTGATCCTGCCTATAGCCTAGGAAAGAATTTATCAAAAGATTACTATACAAAGATCAACCCCAAATTCAATGAAATAAACCTTCAAATACAAGCAGTTCAAAAAGAGTATATGAAAGCATTGATGGAAACTTTTCCTGATGAAAGATTTTTTCCGGATGCTAACAGTACTTTACGTGTAACCTATGGTAAAGTAAAAGGTTACAATCCTCGCGATGCAGTATATTACGAACCGGTATCTTATTTAGGTGGTGTTATAGAGAAATATAAACCCGGTGATTATGAGTTTGATCTTCCACAAGAATTGATCGATCTGTATGAGAATAAAGATTTTGGGAATTATGGCATAAATGGCAAAATGCCTGTCAATTTTATTGGAACAAACCATACAACAGGTGGCAACTCAGGCAGTCCGGCTTTAGATGCAAAAGGTAATCTAATCGGTTTAAATTTTGACAGAGTTTGGGAAGGTACCATGAGTGATTATAATTACGACCCTGATATTTGCAGAAATATAATGGTTGATGTTCGTTATATCTTATTTATTATCGATAAATATGCCGGCGATAAAAGATTGATAGATGAAATGAAATTAGTACATCCTAAAAAATAATCAAGAAAACATATTGATAAATTAAATTAATTATAAAAATGAAACGAACATGAATTTTCATCATTCAAAATTCCTACAGAAGAATGATTAAAATTTATGTGAGTTCCTGAATGTATTCAATTTTTTTCAACATTCAGAAATCAAAAAAATTTAAACAGATGAAACATTTAAGAATCTATTTATTATTTGCTTTTTTAAGCATTATTTCCTGTAAAACGACCCAGGAAACAACCAGTATTGTTGCCCCTGAAGCACCAAAAACGCTAAGCAACGAAGAAGCTAAAGAGATCCAGGGAGGTATGTGGATACCTTCTCTTTTGGAAGGAATGAATGAAGAGGAAATGCAATTATTAGGGAGTAATTTAACTGCCAAGGATATTTACGATGTAAACAATTCAAGTTTAAAAGATGCCATCGCAATTTTTGGAAGAGGGTGTACATCTGAAGTTATTTCTCCTAACGGATTGCTGTTAACAAATCATCACTGTGGGTATGAAGCGATTCAGTCACATTCTACGGTTGAACACGATTATTTAAAAGATGGTTTTTGGGCAAAAAATTATGATCAGGAATTGCCAACTCCAAATCTTACAGCAATTTTTATCATAAGAATTGATGATGTAACTTCTCAGGTTTTAGCCGGTATCAATGATGATATGGATGAAACAGCAAAAAAGAAATTGACAGATCAAAATATTACAAAGGTTACAAAATCAGCTGTAAAAGAAGAATGGCAAACTGCCAATGTAAAATCTTTTTACAAAGGGAATCAATACTTTTTGATTATTAAAGAAGTTTATAAAGACGTTAGAATGGTAGGTGCTCCACCATCATCAATAGGTAAATTTGGTAAGGATACCGATAACTGGATGTGGCCACGCCATACAGGAGATTTTTCTATGTTCAGAATTTATGCAGATGTTAATAATCGTCCGGCAGAATATTCCAAAGACAATGTTCCATACAAGCCAAAACGCTACTTACCAATTTCATTAGACGGAGTGGAAGAAAATGATTTTGCTTTGATTTTCGGTTTTCCCGGAAGAACTGATGAATATTTACCCGCTGTTGGTATTGCTCAAAAAGTGAATGTATTAAATCCTGCCAAAATTGAAGTAAGAGAAAATGCATTAAATATAATGGATAAATATATGCGTGCTGATGATGCAATAAGAATTCAGTATGCATCTAAATTTGCAGGAATTGCTAATTATTGGAAATTCTTCATTGGTGAAAACCAGGGAATTCATCAAAAAAATGTAATTGAAAAGAAAAAAGCTAAAGAAAGAGAGTTCAGTAAAATAGTTGAAGAAAAAGATCTGGTTGAATACCAATCAATCTTATCTGATTTTGAAAAGCTCTATAAAGAAATTGAAGAGGTTGCTTTGGCAAGAGATTATTGGAATGAAGTAGCTTATAGAAATGTAGAATTGTTAAATATTACCTTTAGTGCATATCAATTAGAGCAAGCCTATAAAAAAGGCGGAGAAGAAGCCTATGAAAAAGCTAAGCAAAGGGTTTTATCTGGTTATGAAAGAAAATATAAAAACTACAGTGCCAAAGTTGATCAGCCTGTTTTTGAAAAGCTGACAAATTTATATGCTGAAAAGATCCCTAAAGAATATTTACCGGAAAATATGATAGGAATTGATTATACAGCATTGACAAATGATATTTATCAAAATACAAAACTAACCAGCTTGAAAGGAGCAAATGAATTATTATCCGGTACACCGGAAAAGGTCATTGAAAAGCTGAATAATGATCCTGCTTATGTATTTGCCAAAGAAATTCACGAAATTTATTATACTAAAATCAGCCCTGAATTCCAACAAATAAATTTACAGTTGGCTGCTATTCAAAAAAAGTATATGAAAGCCCTGATGGAAGTTTTCCCCGAAGATCGTTTTTATCCTGATGCAAATTTCACTTTAAGAGCCAACTACGGACGTGTACAGGGTTTTGAACCAAAAGACGGTGTTATCTATACAACTAATACCTATTTAAACGGTGTAATGGAAAAATATAAACCCGGAGATTATGAGTTTGATGTACCTCAAAAATTACGAGATCTTTACAATACAAAAGATTACGGACAATATGGGGAAAATGGTAAAATGCCTGTAAATATTTTAACAACCAACCATTCAACAGGTGGAAATTCAGGAAGCCCTGTTTTGGATGCCAATGGTAATTTAACTGGTTTATTATTTGATGGTACCTGGGAAGGTGTTATGGGTGATCTTTATTATGATGCAGATATCGTAAGAAGTATCAGTGTTGATATACGATATGTTCTATTTATTATAGATAAATATGCTGGAGCTACCCATTTAATTGAAGAAATGACATTGGTACATCCTAAGAAGAAATAACAAGTTATAAATCAAAAAACTCCAAATAAATATTTGGAGTTTTTTATTTCTGCAATTTTGTTATGCTTTTAATCAAGTTTTTTAGGCAATCTTTTAGCATCTTTTAGAGCTTTTTGCAGCATCCATTCCAATTGTCCATTTGTAGATCTAAACTCATCAGCTGCCCATTTTTCAATAGCTTTGAGTATATCCTCATTAATTCGCAATGCGAAAGCTTTCTTCTTTGCCATCTCAAATTTTTTATTCCTTTTATTAAGAATTATCTTCCAATTTGTATTGATAATTTCGTAAAATTAATTCTACTTTTTCAGGTAATTGAGTGCCTAATAATATTTTACCACCATCATTAAATTCCATTTGAATCCCCATATTACCTTTAATATTATATGCTATGCCATTTCCTCTTAATCCGCCTTTTCTATAAATTCTTCTTATTCCCCAACCACCATATTCAAGTAGAGGATTATATTTACGCACATAACATCTCTTAAGTTCTTCCCATGCTACTTTTTTTAATTTAAAATGAAAAGGGAAGAATTGATAATAAATACCTTTTTCATCAATTCTGGATTTTAACTTCATCGAAAATATCAAAATAAGAACCATTCCCAAAATTATTAAACTTATAATCAATGATATTAGGGATTTTGTATTAGTTCCCATTTCAATCTGAAAAAATTCAGTAAAAAGATCATAGGTGATTTTTACAACAATAATTGTAAATAAAACTATTAACCACCATTGGTTAAAACGCTGTGTTTCAGTAAATACTTTCATTTTAATTTTTTCCCTTACTAATACATCCTGTTTTTATCACGTTCTAGAATAATTTTAGTAAAATTACCAGTACTGTCACCTACAGCACTCTTAACAACCCAACCTTCTCTGGAAAATTGATTGATTGAATCTTCCAGATCTGCATCTTTTTTCCAAAACCCTTTTTGGATTATTTTATATTCCTTCATTTTATAAAGTTTATTTATTAATGACTCAATGTACCTGCATTTACAACCGGTGTTGCATCTTTATCTGAACATAAAATTACCATCAAATTACTAACCATTGCAGCTTTTCTTTCTTCATCCAGCTCAACAATTTCTTTTTTGCTTAATTTATCTAAGGCCATTTCAACCATACTCACAGCTCCTTCAACAATTTTATGACGCGCTGCTATAATGGCTGTTGCTTGCTGCCGTTTTAACATAGCACTCGCAATTTCCTGTGCATAAGCTAAATAACCTATCCGGGCTTCTAATACTTCAATACCAGCCATTTCTAATCTTTCAGCTAGTTCTTTTTCCAAAGCTAAACTTACTTCATTAACACTTGCACGTAAAGTAATTTCTTCGTCCTTATCATCATCCTCAAAATTATCGTATGGATATAAACTTGCGAGTTTTCTAACGGCTGCATCAGATTGTACCCTGACAAAATTTTCATAATTATCTACATCAAATGCAGCTTTAAAGGTATCTTCTACTTTCCATACCAAAATAGTACTTATCATAATTGGATTACCAAGTTTATCGTTTACTTTAACACGCTCACTGTCAAAATTACTGGCTCTTAACGAAATTCCTTTTTTAGTATAAAAAGGATTTGCCCAAAAGAAACCATTTTCTTTAACTGTTCCTATATATTTACCAAATAACAACAATACTTTTGAAGTGTTAGGATTTACCAAAAAGAAACCCGGTATAAAAAAAACACCTATAACTATAGAAATAATAAACCATTTATTAATGTTAATTACAGAGTAAACACCCCCTAATATCAACAATATTGTAAGTGCTAAAAATACATAACCACTGGATACTTTAATTATTTTCTCTTCTTTCATGGGATTAAATTTTATGATATTATTATGATATCACAAATATATCATTTTAAATTATTATAAACAAGAGTTTATTTCAATTTTTTATTTAAAATTATCATTATGAATAAAATATTAATATTGTATATAGCTATAATACAAGTAGTTGAAGTAAAAAAAGAAATTTTTTATTTATCAGAAAGGAATGGTAAATTCTGAATATGAAAGAAAAATCAAAATTTTGATTAATTAATTATTATCTCTGTTTCCCCTTCATAAAGTAAAACATGACAACAATCTGCACCAACTGTGAAAACAGAATTTACAATTACCTTATCGTCATCAAATCCTTTAAAATTTACAGTTGTTTTTGAGTTTATATAGTTTGATAACTGCTCATCACCAAATAAAGGGTAAGTCCCATTTTGTATCATTAATTCATATTCAGCAGGACTTACTTCTCTAGTAATATCTCTCCCGGTATTCATGTCAAAAACTATAAACTTATCTAATGCAACAGGATTTTCATCGGCATCTTTAATAGAAACCATAATAGTTTTAAAAATTTCAGTACAAGCTATATTAGAACAATCAGGCTGATCATTATCACATCCTGCAAAAGACACTAAAAGAAAAAAATAAATCACTTTTTTCATTATACTGAATTTCAAGGTATTATGCAATTTATTAAATAAATTACTGAAAACTATTTCTCAATTTTTTCCCTTACTAATACAGCTTTTATTAAACCTCTATGAGCGAAAACATTAATTACATCCCATCTCATTATTGCATAACTATTAATCAGATCTTCAAAATCTTGTTGAGATTTCATTGCTGTACCTGTTTGCTTGATAATTTTATATTCTTTCATTTTTTTAATTATTGAAAATTGTTTGGATTTTGAGAAATACCTATTTAATATACTTTTGATTTTAAAAACGCTAATTATTTAACTCAAAAATTAACTTTTATATGAAAACAAATTTACAAAAATTATATAATACAAAAATTCCTACCTTATTATTTATACTTATAATATTTAATAAATTCTTAAAAAACAATAGGTTTACACGTATCCTAAATTGAAAAAATTGAAGGTTTAGATATTAGTGAACATGGCATGAGTGCTTATTCTGATTATAGAACTGATGAGCACTAATTAATTTATATTCATATCTAATATTAAAAGAAGATTTTATTATTAAAAACCTTCATTTTTAATTAATTTAGCCAGCTAATAATATCACTATGAAAATTAAATATTTTTTAATATTACTATTTAGCTTATTCTTTTTATATACAAATGCTAAAAATAGCCCAAACTGGGGAGCTACAGGCCATAGAACCATTGGAGATATTGCTCAAAAGCACCTAACCAATAAAACAAAACGAAAAATTGAAAAAATTTTACATGGTCAAAGTTTAGCATTAGTATCAACTTTTGGTGATGATATTAAATCTGATAAAAAATATGACCAATTCAGACCTTGGCACTATGTAAATTATCCATTTGGAACTTCTTATAAAGATTCTCAAAAAAGTTCAAATGGAGACGTCGTAATAGGCATAGAAAAATGTATTGCAATTTTAAAAGATAAAAATTCAAGCAATGAAGATCAAGTATTTTATTTAAAATTATTAGTTCATTTAGTTGGTGATCTACATCAACCCCTACATGCAGGCTTAGCTGATGATAAAGGCGGTAATGATTTTCAGGTAAGATGGTTCAATAGAGGCACAAATTTGCATAGAGTTTGGGATAGTGATATGATTGAGTCAAATAAAATGAGCTATACAGAATTGGCTGATAATTTGGTAGAATACCCTAAAGAATGGATAAAGTCAAAACAAAACGGATCTGTAAGCCAGTGGGTTGACGAAGTACATTTAATTGCTGAAAAAGTTTATCAATCAGCTAAGATTGGTGATAAGTTAGGCTATCGATATTCTTATGACAACTTTGATACGGTACAAATGCAATTGTATATTGCGGGTATTCGTTTGGCCAAGATTTTAAATGATATTTATGGTTAATGATTTCATTTTCTAGTTTTTTTTAACTGATTCTGTAATCATTTCAATTAATTGATCTCTATCAATATCATCTAATTTTTAATATAAAAACAAGATTTATCTATTTTTTTATACTATCATACATTTCTAATCCATTCATTATATATAAGGTGATGTTTTGCTTTCACGGAGAAAAACCAGTTAAAAACATATCTCCTTCCCTCCCGCTTTTATATTTATAGTGATATTTACCAAAACCAACTATACTTGTTCTCCACATTTTAGGCATTTCATTGATAATTTTTTTCAATAATTATATAATTTCAAAAGCATCAATACGTTTTTATTCATTATCTATTTTATTTAAAAAAATATTTACATTTTGCCCATTTTGTAATGTTTAGTTAGTAGCCATTGTTAATTTTGTTTATTAGGTTAATTCTTATCATTATCTATTTAAATATTAATAATTCATCATAATCATTTAAGTTTTTAAAATAAATTAACAAATTAAACGTTTATAGATTTACTTTAACAATTTCTATGAAAATGAATAAGATATTAAAAATAATTTTAGTCCTCGTTTTTTTTAGTTTTACAACTGAATCACAAACCGTTGAAAAAGATCCTCCTGCAAACAAGAATTTTGTGTATTTAAAGGAACTCATGCCAAATTTACGTTCTGATATGCGTTATTTCGGATCAAATAATTTTATTGGAAAACCTATTGATGGTTACAACGATGCAAAATTATTACTTACCAAAGAAGCTGCAGCAGCCTTAAAAAAAGTTCAAGACGGTTTAGAAAGATTAGGTTTTGGATTGTTAGTTTACGATGCTTATCGTCCGCAAAGAGCCGTTGATCAATTTATTGATTGGGCAAAAGATGAAGAGGATACTTTAATGAAAGAGAAATTTTATCCAAATGTTGACAAAAAAGACCTTTTTGAATTAGGATATATCTCTGAGAAATCGGGACACAGTAGAGGAAGCACACTTGATCTTACCATAGTTTCACTTACCACGGGAAGAATTTTAAATATGGGTGGTGAATATGATCTCTTCGATGAAAAGTCACATACCGATTATCAATATATTACTAAAAATCAACGGGCATTAAGATTGCTTTTAAAACGAAGAATGGAAAAAGAAGGGTTTAAAAGTTACGAGAAAGAATGGTGGCATTTTACTTTAAATAATGAACCATACCCTGATACCTATTTTGATTTTCCTATAGAATAAAAACTCAAATAACAATAAAAAAAGTGGGGGTTTGACTGATACCAGTAACGGATGAAGTCAGACCCCCAGTTTTTTATACAAATCCTAAACTAATTAATAACCTTTATATTAATAGTTTCAGCGCTTTCAGCCTTAATACCGATCATACCATAAACAGTTTCGCCACTTTTAATGGTTTTCCCATACAAATCATAGCTTGTCAATTCACCTTTTAATTTTTTATTTGCAGTATTTGCAACAAAAAAGTTACCTAAAGCAACTCCGGGTCCTATAACCAAACCAACAGGTATTGAATTATCAATATTACCATATTCATCAAATGTATTAACACTTACAAAACCCAATAAAAGATATAAAAAGTACAATCCTGATTTTTGCTTTAGAATATCATATGTTTCACTATTACTAGCTAATAAAAGATCTATACCCTGTGAATTGACTAATTTGATATCCTTGCCGAAAATCAATTCATCATTAGTTTTATTTGTTATTTTTAGTGATACTACTTTAATCCCTTTTTTGGCTTCTTTTTTATAGTACTTCTTTTTCTTTAAAACATCATATTTATATTGAAGTAACACACCATCATCTTCATTAGAGGAAAGATAATTTTGAGTATTTGGTGATATTTCTTTATAAGCTGATGCACAACTTGTTAACAATACATTTAATACAATAATTGATAAGAAAATAACCTTTTTCATAGATACTATTTTAATTGATTTATTAATTTTTATAATAAATCAAACATACAATAATTAATAAATTAATGTATTAAGTTTTGTTGTATTTATAAGTGACATTTGTTACTAATTATTGATGTTTTTAAATATTTATTGTTTATCTTAACTAAGATTATCAATATTTTAATTTGTGAAATTTAATAAAAAAATCCCCGACTTTAGCCGAGGATTTTAGATTTTAAATATTTAATTTTTTATTAACTCTTCATCAAATCATAACTACGTTTAATAAAATCAGTCATTTCTTTTCCTTGTAAAAGATTTTGTGATAATCTAGCCAAATCCAATGCTTGATTCACATACTCAGTACGTTTAGCTTTTGCTTTTAATATTTTTTGCATCAAATCACTATTGGTGTTTACAACTAAATTGTACATTTCAGGAAAATTACCCATTCCCATCATTCCACCACCACCGGTTTGTTGCATTTCTTTCATTCTACGCATAAACTCAGGTTGAGTGATGATAAACGGATTAGAATTAGAATCTAAAGCCTCTAACTGAACAGTATATTTTTCTTTAGGAACTATTTCTTCTACAATTGTTTTTAATTTTCCCTGATCTTCATCACTCAATTTTGAAATTTGATCGTCTTGTTTAGGAATCAATTTTTCAATAGAATCTGCATCAACGCGTGCAAATTTAATTGGTTGATTTTTATCTGATAATTCAGAATTTTCACTTTCTAATTTTTGTATCAGGTGAGAAACAATTGGAGAATCCAATAGCAATACTTCATATCCTTTAGCCTCTGCTTCTTCTATAAAACTGTGCTGTTCATCAAGATTAGATGCATATAGAATTACCAAATTTCCATCCTTATCAGTTTGGGCAGCTTTGGTTTTTTCTTTAAACTCTTCAAAGGTAAAATACTTGTCATTTACCGTTGGGTACAATGCAAAATTTTGAGCTTTTTCAAAGAATTTTGGTTCAGATAACATACCATATTCAATAACGATCTTAATATCATTCCATTTCTTTTCAAAATCTTCACGATTATTTTTGAAAATTGAATTTAATTTATCGGCTACTTTCTTAGAAATATAAGAAGATATCTTTTTTACTGCTCCATCTGCCTGTAAATAGCTACGAGAAACATTTAAAGGAATATCGGGTGAATCAATAACACCACGTAACATCTGTAAAAAATCAGGTACAATTCCTTCAACATTATCTGTTACAAAAACCTGATTTTGATATAATTGTATTTTATCTTTTTGAACATCAATATTGGTTGTTAATTTAGGGAAATATAAAATTCCTGTTAAATTAAAAGGATAATCAACATTTAAATGAATATGAAAAAGTGGTTCTTCAAATTGCATTGGATACAACTCACGATAAAAAGATGAATAGTCTTCACCTTTTAGGTCACTTGGTTTTTTTGTCCATGCCGGATTTGGATTATTGATGATATTATCAACTGTGATCATTTTTTGATCCTCAGTAGTTTCCTTACCATCTTTATCTTTTGTGGTTTTTGGTGTATGATTAGGATCTGCAATTTCTTTTGTTCCGAATTTAATCGGAATTGGCATAAATTTATTGTATTTGTTCAATAATTCACTAATGCGACTTTCTTCCAAGAACTCTGTAGAATCTTCTGCTATATGTAAAATAATTTCAGTTCCCCTCTCTTTTTTATCTGATTTTTTTAAGGTGTATTCTGGTGAACCATCACATGTCCAATGTGCAGCATCTTCATCTTCATTAAAAGATCTTGTATGAATTTCAACCTGATCAGCTACCATAAAAGCCGAATAAAAACCTAGACCAAAATGACCTATAATACCTGAATCATTTTTTTCATCTTTGTATTTGTCTAAGAACTCTTCTGCACCCGAAAAAGCAACATCATTGATGTACTTTTTAACTTCTTCCTTGGTCATACCCACACCTTGGTCGATAATATGGATCTTTTTTTCTTCCTTATCAACTTTTACTTCAATACTCACATTGTCAGAATCACCTTTAAATTCATCAATCGAAGCCAAATGCTTTAATTTTAGAGTTGCATCTGTTGCGTTTGAGATCAATTCACGCAAGAATATTTCATGATCTGAATATAAAAACTTTTTAATTAACGGAAATATATTTTCTACCGCTACATTAATTTTACCTTTTGCCATAATTATATTTTTATTTTTTTAAATTTTTACTAGATCATATTAATCAAAATAAATACCAAAACGAATTAAATGACAAGATGACAGGTATAAATTATTTGAAAATTAAATAATGTGAAGATTCGTTAATTTGAAGATTTTTTAAGTAAAAAAAAAACAGAGACTTACTTTTCGTAATCTCTGTTTAATATTTAATACTAAAAATTATGTTTTACTTTACAATTTCTACAACAACCTCATCACTTTGCCATAAACCGTGTTTGGTACAAAAAGCCATAGCTGTAAGTTTCATTTTTTTTGTTGGTACTATATGGTAATCTACTTCTACATTATTAGGTGCTCCACCTAAAGCTCCAGCTGTAAAAGTTGATTCAGACAACATATTTTCACCATCCCAAAGTTGCACCCAAGCAATATAATGGTCAAAATCATCAGGATGTAAATATGCATCACCAACCTGAACTTTTACTTTAAATTTTTCGCCTTTTTTGGCAGAACCATCACAATGTACAAAGGCAGAATGTCTGTCTATATAATCTTTTTTCGCTTCTTTTTCAACTTCCGATAGGTCTTGATATCTATTAATTTTCATGGAATTAAATTTATGTATTAAGTTAATATTTTATATCTTAATACAAAGTTTGTGAATATAATTTTAAAGTCAAAACTAATCTTATAAAATTTTAGAATAATGAGATAGAAAAATCAAATACTTTATATAAAACTAAAAACAAATATTTTAACTAAACACTTCTTGTATTTCTTCAGCTACTATAACTTATTTACTGTTTTAGGTTTGCATATTTTAAACTAATATCCCAAAGTTTTTTCCTTATAGCTAAATCATAAGATATATCTGCAGATTTTACAGCCTTATCGTTTATAAAATATCTACCACTTACATTTTTTAGACCTTTTGAACGAGCCAAATATAATATACGATTCGCTCCTTCATTCACAGAAGATCCTATTACTCCCCAACCGGCTCTTAATAATTTTGTATCAATAACTCCGGGATGCAACGTATTTACTGTAATATTTTCATCTTTTAAAATATCACTTAATTCATATGTGAAAAGAATATTACATAATTTTGAAAAAGAGTAAGCATTATCGCCCGAATAAAACTTTTCAGCATTTAAATTTTCAAAATCAATATTATTGGCATGGATCATCGAACTAACATTAATAATTCTTGCATTTTGAGATTTATTTAGTAAATCCAATAACTTGATGGTAAGCGTAAAACCGGCCAGATGATTTACCATGAAATTTTTCTCAACTCCATTATTAAGAATTATTTTTTCACTTTCGTATATACCAGCATTATTAACTAAAATGTCTATATGCGAAAATTGTTTATGAATATCATCAGAGAGCTTATCTATTTCATCAAAAGAAGAAAAATCAGAGTTGAAATAGAACACATTTGTATTTTTTGTTTTCTCAATTATCTCATTTCTGATTTTTCTTCCTTTTTCAATATTTTTTCCATGCATTAGCAAAATAGCATCACTTTTAGCTAACATAAATGCTGCCTTTTTTCCTATACCATCTGTTGATCCTGTTAACAGTATAGTTTTATTACTAAGCATACTAAAATAGTTTTACTTCTCTAACAACAATTCATTCACCATGGTATTCCCACATGATGGACATTTTAATGTTGTACATTTAACTCCTCGTTGGTGTGGTATCTTTTCTCCACATTTAGCACATTCACAAAAACCTCCCGGACCTGATCCCTTACCATTATTTCTTCCTTGACCACCTCCATGTCCAAATCCTTGTCCGCTCCCATTACCTGAGCCTCTACCATGTCCTTTATTTGAATTTCTTCCGTTCATAATTTTTTAAATTTTATTCACCAAATTTAATTTATAATCCTTTCCAACCCTCAGCTTCCAATTGCATAAATTTTGCTTTTTCATCTTCGGTCATATCATCTGTTGAGTAATCAAAATCAACTCCAAGTTCTTTAATTGGTTCATAAACCGAGTAAATTAATTGCTCAGCAATTGGGATATTCGGAAATGGAAAAGCAAATATCACAGTAGCTAAATTATTATTAAATTCTACTTCTCTAACTAAACCAAGGTTTATTAAAGTATTTGCAATGGCAGGATGTTGCACTCCTGATATTGCATTAATAATGTCATTTTTTGTTATCATTTTAATATTATTTAAAAACTACTACAAAGATAATGAATCTTATTATTATTTAGACTGATTTTAAATAACAATTATTACATAAACATTTTATTCAATAGAATTTGATAATTTCATTTAAATGTTTATTTTTAAGATATTAGTATATATAGAATAAATTCATTAAAATTGTAATAATAACAACTTTCTTAATCTAATTAAATTTTTAAAGAGCATGTATAATTCAAAAATAACCGGACTGGGATTTTATGTTCCTGATAATATAGTTACAAATGATGATCTTTCTAAAATGATGGACACCAATGATGAATGGATAAAAGAAAGAACCGGAATAGAAGAACGAAGATGGATACCTGAAGGAAGTGATGATACAACTTCAGTAATGGGTGCTAAAGCAGCTAGAATTGCTATTGAGAGATCTGGTTTAACAAAAGATGATATCGATTTTATTGTTTTTGCTACTTTGAGTCCGGATTATTATTTTCCAGGAAGTGGTGTTCAAATTCAGGATATGTTAGATATGCAAACTGTTGGAGCTATTGATATTAGAAATCAATGTTCAGGTTTTGTTTATGCATTGTCAACTGCCGATCAATTTATTAAAACCGGTATGTATAAAAATGTTTTAGTTATTGGTTCTGAATATCATTCAAACGGGCTAGATAAAACAACACGTGGCAGAGGTGTTTCTGTAATTTTTGGTGATGGTGCAGGTGCTTGTGTATTATCAAGAACAGAAGACAATTCAAAAGGAATATTGTCTTCACACTTACATAGTCAGGGAAAATATGCTGATAAATTAACTGTCCCCTCTCCAAGTATCAGAAACTGGGTGCCAAAAATTATTGAATCAAAAGGTAAGGATATCTCCTACTTTCCATACATGGATGGTACTTTTGTTTTTAAACATGCAATAGTAAGATTTAGTGAATCTATTATGGAAGGTTTAACTGCAAATAATCTTACGGTAAATGATCTAGACTTGTTTATTCCACATCAAGCAAATTTACGGATTTCTCAATTTGTACAGCATAAATTCAAATTGACCGATGATCAAATTTATAACAATATTATGAAGTATGGTAATACTACTGCTGCTTCAATAATTATTGCCTTAGCAGAAGCTTGGGAAAAAGGTAAAATTAAAGATAATGATTTGATCGTATTGGCAGCTTTTGGCAGTGGTTTTACCTGGGGAAGTGCTGTAATTCGTTGGTAATAAAATTCTAATAGTTTATTTATTAAAAAAAGGTAGCAAATTTTAAATCTGCAACCTTTTTTTGTATTAAATTCTTAACAGCTTTTCTTATTTCAATTTTATTGTATAATTTTTAAAATCCCTTCAAACAACTCACCTTTTGAAATTATACCTCCTTTTTGAATAAGATCAAATATTTCTATATTTCTTTCTTTATCATATTTTTTTTGACCCTTTAAATATTCTATTGTTTCATCATTTGAGTGATCCAAAAACCAATTAAAACCTTCTTGTTTCAAAAGATCGACTCCTTCTTTATTTACTTTTACTACAATACGTTGCATTTGATAATCACCACATTTAAACAAATTTAAAGAAGTATCTGAAAAATGTTCAATATAATTGGTATTATCTAAAACCTTTCCCCAAACTAAATCACTAAAAATATTTAATTCTTCTTCGGCTACTTCTGGCTTATTCTTTTTAATATCTTCCCATTCTTTTTTTTCAATTTGTTGGGAAGCCAAAAAAACTGCAAATTCTTCATGTAATCCTTCTAATTGTTCTTTAGTAAATTGTTTGTATTTCATGGTGAAAATTGTTTCGAGTTTTTAATTTCTGGTTTTGGTTTGCAAAAATATAAAAACCGTTTCAATTAAAATTGAAACGGTTTTTAAAAATTTATTGTAAGCTACAAAAGATCCCCACTTTCATGGGAAAGATCTTTTAAAAAATATATCTCAATCCAAATTGCATTTGCCATCTTGAATTTAAGCTAGAATCATAACCAAATGTTTTTTGTAAGTTACCGTCAAATGAATAAGTTGGCACTTTTGTAACCCCATCAACAGAAACTCCAATAGGTTGAATTGAATTAGGTTGTTGGATAACACCCCAATTTGAACTCAACATATTTCCAAAATTAAGAATATCAATACTAAATTGAACTGTTTGTTTTTTATCCTTAATAAAGAAATTATAGTCTTGTAAGAATTTCACATCAATTCTACTTCTCCAAGGTGATAGAGCACCATATCTTTCAGCATAATCACCTCTTATACCACTTAAATAATCATCTTGTTGGATAAATGCATCATATTCTTGTGCCATACTAGCAGAAACAAAATTCATTTGTGAAACTTCACTACTTGTAGGTACATAGATCAAATCATTTAATCCTGAACCATCACCATTGATATCTCCTCCATAAGTATAAGAAAATCTACCACCTTGTGCATATTCCATAAAAGAAGAGATGGTAGATGCCCATCTATCTTTACTTCCATAAGTCCATTTTTTGCTTACAACAGCAATAAATCTATGATCATCACCATATTTTGAATATGCTAAAACATCGTTATTTACATTTCCTAAAGCAGGATTACCAACAAATGCATCACCTGTAATTTCAGCTTCAATTGAGTTTACATCTTTTGCATTTAAGTAATTATAAGCTACACTAGCATAAAGATCTTTTGCCCATCGTTTTTCAACTTTAGCACTCCAGTTCCAGATCCTTCCTTTATCAGAATTAGTAAAAACATAAGCATCATTACCCATTGAATTTCTATCACCATCGTAAATTGGGCGATTATCAACACCTGCTAAAGTACCTGAAGGGTTATTTAATCCCCAGTTTTGTACATGTGCACCATTAAGATCTTTGGTATAACTAAGATCAGTTGTTACAATAATACCATTATCAAATTGATAATCTGCACCTAAATTTGTACGCCAAACTTGAGGCCATTTAAAATCAGGGTCAACTACTTGATAGAACCAGAAATTTGGAGAACCTATTTGGTTTCCTACCCATACAAAAGGTAATCTTCCTGTAAATACACCTGAACCACCTCTTAGTTGAAAAGTCTTATCACCTTTAACATCCCAGTTAAACCCTACTCTAGGTGATATTAAAATATCATTGCTTGGCATTTGTGTACTGTCAAAATTAACAGTTTCATCTGTGCTAGGATCAAAATATTCAATTGTTGGTATATAACAACATTGTGTTTCAATAAATTCTTCTGCATATCTTGAAGAATTAAAATACAAAGGTTTATCAAAACGAATGCCGTATGTTAAATTAAAATCATCGCTAATACTCCATTCATCCTGTACATAAAAAGACATTTGACCAACATCCAATTTATACCAGTTAAATCCACCAAGATTTCCTTCACCGGCAGCTGTCAAACTTTCATGTGCAGCCGTAGCACCAGCCAGGTCATCAGCAATTGAAGGATCATTTAAAAATTCATCCACAGAACCTGATGTTGGGAAGAAAACACCCCGCGCTCCATAATAACCTAAATTAAATGAGTTACCAAACTTGAATTTTTCAAATGAAAAACCTCCGGTAAATACGTGATTTTTATAAAAATAAGTCAGATTATTTGTGATTTGAAAAACTGATTGCTTTAATTTATTGTTTATTGAAAATGGTTCATGACCAGCAATAATATAAGGTGATCCATTCTCTAAAATAGTAAAACTTGGTGCCGGAGTCGACATAGGATTTCTGAAATCATTAAAATCAGTATATCCAACTTGTAACTTATTGGTTACATTATCACTAATATTTGAATTTAATTCGAATAAAATTGACTGTAATTCATTATTAATTTGATACCCTGCATTTTCAAACTGTAAAGTATTTGCACTAGGCCCTCTAAAAGCTAATGCTGTTGGGTGTGCAGGTTGTTCTCTTGAGGCATCCAAGAAATTATAAATAACTGCCAAACGGTTGTTATCATTAATATTCCAGTCTAACTTAACGATACCTTTAATAGATTCTGTTTTGTATAGAAATCCTTCATAAGCTCCTGTATCATACCCTAGGTCAGATAATCGTTGACTTACAGCAATCATATCAGATTGAGAAACACGAGATTCATTCACTGCTCCTGAACCTGTATTGGGTGCCCAAGAAGATCCTAAATCATCTCTATCATCTTTTTCAAAATTGGCAAAAAAGAACAATTTATCTTTGATGATCGGTCCACCTATACTAAATCCGTATTGTTTTTGTTCAAGATCAGATTTTCCAAGTTCATCACCTCTTATTTTATTTCCTGTCATAGCATCATTTCTATAATACCCATAAACGGTACCATGAAACTCATTCGTACCACTTTTTGTTACAGCATTTACTGAAGCTCCTGTAAAACCTGATTGCGTTACATCATAAGGTGCAATTGAAACTGAAATCTGATCGATTGCATCTAAAGAAATAGGCTGTGCACCGGTTTGTCCACCCGGAGTTGGAGAATCTAAACCAAAAGGGTTATTAAAAATAGATCCATCCAATGAAAAGTTATTGTATTGGTCATTTCTTCCTCCAAATGAATTCCCAGTTGAAGATGGCTCCATTCTGGTAAAGTCACTGGCACCTCTTGAAATAGTTGGTAAAGTTGTTAATGCTTCTCTACCTACATTTGTTTGAGCACCTGTTCTATCAGCGCTAAAAAGATTATTTCCGGTTATTGCTTTAACAACAACTTCTTCTAATTGGTTATCACCAACTAAAATTATATTAAAATCAAATGTGTTACCTAATGTTAAATAAACATCATTAATTTCTTGGGTTTTAAAACCTACAAAACTCACAGTAATGGCATAAGGACCACCAACACGCATATTTCGTAAGTTAGCAGCACCATCAAAATTTGTTGCTGTACCATATTTTGTACCTGTTGGGGTGTGAATTGCAATCACACTTGCGCCAGGTAATGGTTGATTTGTTTCATCAACAACGTTACCGTGCATTGATGAAGTAGTAACTTGAGCAAAACCAGTAAATGATACTAAAATTGCAAAAATTACAATTAAAAAGGAATTTTTATTCATAATTTTATTTTTAAATTTTTATGAAGCGAAAATATAAAAAAAAGCCTATCTTTTTAAAGATAGGCTTAACATTTTTATAATAAATTGTAAACTATTTATTTTCAGCAACAACTTCAAAAGGTAAGTCAACAATTACATCTCTGTGCAATCTTACTTTTGCATTGTATTTTCCGGTTCTTTTAACCAAACCACCTGCAATTGTAATAAATTTTTTGTCAATTTCATTACCACCTTCAGCCAAAGCTTCTGCTAAATTAGCATTACCAACCGAGCCAAAAAGTTTATCACCTTCTCCTGTTTTTGCAGTAATTTTCATTTCTAAAGCTTTTAAAGCTTCTGCAACTTTATTGGCTTCTTTTATAATATTCGCTTCTTTAAAAGCTCTTTGTTTAAGTGTTTCAGCCAAAACTTTCTTAGCTGACGTAGTTGCTAAAACAGCAAATCCCTGAGGAATTAAATAATTGCGTCCATAACCATTTTTTACAGTTACAACATCATCTTTAAAGCCTAAGTTAGCAACGTCTTGTTTTAATATAAGTTCCATAATTAAATTTCAGTTTAAATTATTTTAACATATCACCTACATATGGCATTAATGCCAAATGACGTGCTCTTTTAATTGCTTGTGCTACTTTACGTTGGTATTTTAAAGAAGTTCCTGTTAAACGACGAGGTAAGATCTTTCCTTGTTCATTAACCAAGTACATTAAAAAATCGGCATCTTTATAATCAATATATTTAATACCATTCTTTTTAAAACGACAGTACTTTACTTTAACTTTAGTGTCAATTTCTAAAGGTGTAAGATATCTGATATCTCCTTTACTACCACCTTTTGCTTGTTGTTCTAATGAAGCCATTATTTTTTAGGTTTTGCAGATTTATTTCTTTCTTTTCTTTTTTCGGCCCAGGCAGCAGCATGTTTATCTAACCTCACTGTTAGGTAACGCATAATGCTATCATCTCTTCTAAATTCTAATTCATAAGGTGAAATTAATTCACCATCGGCTTTGAATTCAAATAAATGATAAAAACCGGTTTTTTTCTTTTGAATTGGGTAAGCTAATTTTTTTAAGCCCCAATCTTCTTTCCAAATCATTTCGGCACCTTTAGAAACCAAGTAATCTTCAAACTTTTTTACTGTTTCCTCTACCTGGGTATCAGATAGAACGGGATTCAAAATGAAAACAGATTCGTAATGATTCATATTTAATTATTTAATGTTAATTTTTAAGCGTGCAAATATACAATATTCTTTCCATTTAACAATGAACTAATTGCTAACTTTAATAAATCCTTATAATAAATTTTAACCGTTATTATATTTTAATAGAATTGGTTTTTTCAACTTTAAAAACTAATAATTATCCACATCAATTATAAATCTCACTGATCTGAATTCAGGTATTGATTGAAAGCTATTTTTAATTTTCTGAATTATTTTCTTTGATTGAATTATTGGTCTATCATTAGGAAGTTTTATCAAAATATTTTTTAAATATAGATTTCTAATTCTAGAAATTGACGGGCTTGCAGGACCTAAAACATTATCATAAAATACATTTTTAAAAGATTTCCCCAACCATTCACTAGCTATATTCACCTTATTAAAATCTTTATGCTTTAAAGTTATTTTTACTAACCTTACAATTGGAGGGTAATGATATTCATAACGTTCATTGATCTGATCTTTATACATATTATCATAATCATTAGTAGAAACCTGTTGCAGTATTTGATGAAAAGGATTAAATGTTTGAATAATCACTTTACCTCTTTTGTTTGCACGTCCTGCCCTACCCGATACTTGAGCCATTAATTGATAACTACGCTCATGAGCTCTAAAATCAGGGAAGTTCAACATGTTATCAGCATTTAATATTCCTACCAAAGTAACATTATTAAAATCTAATCCTTTACTCAACATTTGAGTACCCACCAAAATGTCAATTTCATGATCCTGAAAAGCTGATATAATTTTATGATAACCGTATTTTCCACGTGTTGTGTCTAAATCCATTCTACCCACTTTTGCCTGAGGAAAGATCTCTTTTAATTCAATTTCAATTTGTTCTGTTCCAAACCCCTTGGTACTTAGTGTTGGATTTTCACAAGCCGGACAGGTTTTGGGCATCGGTTTAGAATATCCACAATAATGACATCGCAATTCTTCCTTAAATTTATGATAAGTTAAACTTACATCACAATTGGGACATTGAGGAGCTATTCCACAGGTTGTACATTCAACAACAGGTGAAAAACCACGTCTGTTTTGAAATAAAATTATTTGCTCTTTTTCAGCCAAAGCTTCTTGAATTAAAGTGATCAACCGATCAGAAAAATGAGCTGTCATCAGTTTTTTACGATGTTTCTCTTTAATATCAGTCAATTCAATTTCAGGTAATAACACATCACCATAACGACGGTTCAATTCAACCAATCCGTATTTTCTATTTTTTGCATTAAAATAGCTTTCAATTGAAGGAGTAGCACTTCCCAACAACACTTTAGTATTGTGTAAATTTCCCAAAACTATGGCAGCATCACGTGCGTGATATCTGGGAGCAGGATCAAACTGTTTAAAAGAAGTCTCATGTTCTTCATCAACAATAATCAAACCCAAATTACTAAAAGGTAATAATACTGCTGAACGTGCACCTAATATAATTTGAGTTTTCTTTTGATTAGAAAGTAAATTATTCCAAACTTCAACCCTTTCATTTAATGTATATTTTGAGTGAAAAACAGAAATCTTATCTCCAAAATATTTTTGTAACCTACTTATAATTTGTGTTGTTAATGCAATTTCGGGTAATAGATATAAAACTTGTTTTCCACTTTGCAATACTTCATCAATCAGCTTACTATAAATTTCGGTTTTACCACTCGATGTGATTCCATGCAACAGTGTAACATTATGTTTTTCAAAAGATTTTTTAATCTTTTTACAAGCTTCTTGCTGGTATTCATTTAGCTCTTTTATAGGAATTGTATCAATGTCAAATGAAACTCTATCTGTTTGAATTGTATAAATTTCAAATATATTCTTATCCACCAAAGCTTTTATTACACCTGGAGAAACATTTGATTGTTTTTGAAGTGTTTTAACTTTAATTTGCTTATTTTTAGATGATTGTAAGTGAAAATATTTTAAAAGTACTGCACGTTGTTGGTGTGCATTTTTTAATTCATCCAATAATTGATGTAATATTTTATCACCGGAATACTTGTTATTGAGACGAATATATTTTAACAATTTTGGCTTGTATTGTTGAAATATCTCTTCTTTAACAGAAACTACATCTTTTTTAATTAAATTTTGTACTAATGGAAGTACATTTTTTTTATTTAGTATTTTGCTTAATTCTTTAATTTTTAAAATAGATTCTTTTTGTAAGGCTTCATAAACTATATATTCATCATCATTTAATATTGCTTCATTTTCAAATTCTTCATTTTTTATAACTAAAGTTTCACTTTCTAACAAAAACAATGAAGGTATTCCTGCACGTAGCACATCTCCTAGAGAACACATATAATAATCGGATATCCACTGCCAATGTTCTAATTGTTGCTGTGTTATAATTGGTTTTTCATCTAAAATTTGATGAATTTCTTTTGCCTGATATGCGGTAGGTTCAGTATTATGAATTTCTAAAACCAAAGCTGTAAATATTTTTGACTTTCCAAATGGTACAGCTACCCGTATTCCTATTTGTAAAAAATCGGCTTCGGCTTTTGTTATTTTATACGTAAATAACTTTTGCAGCGGAATGGGTAATATGACATTTATAAAATATATAACTGTTAGTTATTATTTGATGAATATAATTTACATCAACTTTTTCTTTCTAATTTGTCTTTAAAAATAAACATTAATACAATTGGAATCGCTAAAATAAGAACCATTATTTTGTTATCGGCCAATACTTCAGGGTATAAGAGTATTGTAAATATAAATCCGCCAATTGCACCACCAATATGAGCACTATGACCAATATTTCCCCATTGATTTTTCATACCAAACATGGAGTATAATAAATAACCAACACCAAAAATATATGCCGGAATTGGAATTGGAATAAAAAATAAGTACAAATTCATACCGGGATTGAGCATGATTGCCGCATATACTACACCCATCACAGCACCTGATGCTCCAACAGCAGTATAATAAGGCTCTTTTTTATGAAAACTAATAGCAAAGAGGCTCCCAGCCAATAAACTTCCAAAATAAATTGCTAAAAATTTAGGAATACCTACAAAATTTATAACAGGATCAGCAAAAAAATACAAGGTTAACATGTTGAAAAATAAATGACCTTGATCAACATGCAAAAATCCGGAACTTAGCATCCTTAATTTTTCTCCTTTCACAATTGGCCCAACCTGAAATTTATACTTTTCAAAAAAGAATCGATCTTTAAATCCTTTGAATGAAACCAAAACATTGGCTATAATTATTAAAAGTACTGCTTTATTCATTATTTATTATTTTATTTTCAAAGATAAAATTATATCCGATATTTGCCTTGAACAAAAATAATAATATGCAATTTTTAATTTTCATACTTGTATATCCTTTCATATGGGTCTTATCTATATTACCGATGAAAGTATTATATTTCATTTCAGATATAATTTATTTATTACTTTACTATCTTATTGGTTACCGAAAAAAAGTAGTTAGAAATAATCTAAAATTGTCTTTTCCAAAAAAATCCAAAGAAGAACTATTGATTATTGAAAAGAAAACTTTCCATCATTTTATTGATATTTTCATGGAAATTATCAAATCTTTTACCATTTCTCAAAAAGAGATCTCCAAAAGATTTACCTATAAAAATATTGAAGTTTTAAAAAATTATTATAATAAAAATGAGAGTATAATAATGATGACCGGACATTATGCAAATTGGGAATGGACAGTAAATATACCTAATCTTGTTCCATATAATGCTTATGCTGTTTTTAATAAAATTGGAAATAAATATTTTGAAAAAAAAGTAATAAAATCTCGCACAAAATTTGGTGCTTATTTTATACCTACATCAAAGTTTATCAATCTAATGCAAGAAAATTTTCTTAATAAAGAATTATCTTTATATGGTATGATAAGTGACCAATCACCAAGGTTGGAAAAAACTTATTACTGGAATAAATTTATGGGCATAAATGTACCAATACATACAGGAGCCGAAATGTTGGCTAAAAAATTTGATTATAAGGTAATTTATTTAAAAACCGAAAGAGTAAAACGCGGTTATTATGAATCAACTATCAAAGTGTTGGCTGAAAACCCAAAAGAATTTACAGATTATCAAATTACTGATCTGTTTTTAAAAGAACTTGAAAGTCAAATAAAAAACAAACCTGAATTTTATTTTTGGACCCACAAACGGTTTAAACATATGGGAAAGGAGAATGA
>JBDLJB010000008.1:0-94145 GCA_039714555.1 Bacteroidota bacterium | reverse complement strand
AAAGGAAAAACCTTAGAAGAAATGGAAACTTTGTTTGAAAGATAAATCTGAATAGCTATTATTTTAAAAGCTTAAAATAATATATGTTCACCTCTCAATTTTCATTTTTTAGATTACTTTTGCAGCATGGCTAGAAAAAATAGAGTTCTTGTTTTTGAGAATATTGAAATCATGGATACTGCAGCAAAAGGGAAAGCGGTTGGAAAATCTCCTGACGGAAGAGTGATCTTTATAGATAATGTTGTGCCCGGTGATGTTGTTGATGTGCAAACCTTTAAAAAACGTAAATCTTATTTTGAAGGAAAAGCTATAAAATTTCATAAGTATTCAGATAAAAGAACTAAACCTGTTTGTGATTATTTTGGGGTTTGCGGTGGCTGCAAATGGCAAAATATGCAATATGAAGAACAGTTGTATTTCAAACAAAAAGAAGTTACCAATAATCTAATTCGTATTGGGCATTTAGATCTACCCGAGATTACTCCAATCTTAGGATGTGATAAAACTTATTTCTATCGTAATAAAATGGAGTTTTCTTTTTCAGATTCCCGCTGGTTAACACCAAAAGAAATTGAAACTCAAAAAGAGATTAATAATAGATTTGCCTGCGGTTTTCACATACCTAAAATGTGGGATAAAATTTTAGATATTGAAAAATGCCATTTACAAGAAGATCCTTCTAATGCTATAAGAAATGCTATAAGAAATTTTGCTGTTGATAAACAGATCAGTTTTTATAATCCGAGAAATCAAGAAGGTATGTTACGAACTTTAATGATTAGGATTTCTTCTATTGGAGAAATAATGGTTGTAGTTCAGTTTTTTTCTGATGATGTTGATAAAAGAGAGGCCTTATTAAATTTTGTATCTGATAAATTTCCCGAAATTACTTCATTACAATATATTATTAATAATAAAGGTAATGATACAATTTATGATCAGGATGTGATCTTGTTTAAAGGAAGAGATCATATTTTTGAAAATATGGAAGGTTTGCAATTTAAGATCAATGCCAAATCTTTTTACCAAACAAATTCAGCGCAAGCTTATGAATTGTATAAAATTGCTAGAAATTTCGCCAATTTATCAGGTGATGAATTGGTTTATGATCTATATACAGGAACCGGAACTATTGCTCAATTTATAGCCAAAAAAGCTAAAAAAGTAGTTGGTGTAGAATCTGTACCAGAAGCAATATCAGATGCTATTGAAAATGCAAAATTAAATAAAATTGATAATGTAGAATTTTTTGTTGGAGATTTAGCAAAAGTTTTTACTGAAGAATTTATTCGTACAAATGGTAAACCCGATATTATCATTACCGATCCTCCGCGTGATGGTATGCATAAAAATGTTGTAAATCAGATATTAAACATTTTGCCAAAAAGGATTGTATATGTAAGTTGTAATTCTGCTACACAAGCAAGAGATTTAGCATTGATGGATGATAAGTATCGCATAATTAAAACCCAAGCAGTAGATATGTTTCCACAAACACATCATGTTGAAAATGTTGTACTTTTGGAATTGAAAAAATAGATCTAGATGAAAATATTAAAAATATTTACCCTTTTAATTCTCATAATTTTCATTTTTTTTTCATGTGAAAAAGATGAAATATGTCTTGAAGAAAACACACCAAGGTTGATCATAAGGTTTTATGACGTTGATGAACCTGAAACATTAAAAAAAGTTTCACAATTGGCAGTTAGAGTTGATGGTGTAGAAGAGTTTTATTTAGAAGGATCAATAGCTACTGATTCTATAGCGATTCCAATAAAAGTAGATTACGATTCAACAAGTATTGAACTAGTTTTAAATGGCTCCGATTTAAACTTAGACAATGATAATTCAGACTTCATTAATCTGACTTATATTCGTGAAGACGTATTTGTTTCCAGATCTTGTGGTTATAAAACTTTTTTTAATGATGTAAATGCTATTATTGAACCTGATGATGATAATTGGATAAAAGATATATTAACAATTGAATTACCTCAAAATATAATTGATGAGAATAATGCACATCTTAAAATATATCATTAGTTTTTTGTTCTTTTTGGGTACGGTTTCTTTGTTCTCGCAAGAAAAAGAAATAGATACTGCAAAGTACAAAGACAGGTATGGTTTACGAGTTGGAATTGATCTGTTCAATCCGGTATATGCACTTTTTGATGATAACCGAAAAGGTTTAGAAATTGTTGCCGATTATCGTATATTAAAACGATTTTGGATTGCTGGTGAATTGGGTTATATGGATAATACTACCCGGGAAGATCATTTCACGTTTACTACAAATGGATCCTATATAAAAGTAGGTGCAGATTTTAATGCCTATAAAAATGCTCTAGGTATGGAGAATATGATTGTAGTTGGAATGCGATACGGAGTGAGTATCTTTGATCAAACAGTTAATGAATATACAATAAATTCAGATCCTTATTTACCTATACATACCAATGATATTCCAATTGTTTATAATAATTTGAATGCGCATTGGATAGAGTTCTCTTTAGGATTGAAAGTTGAAGTTTTACACAATGTTTATATGGGAGTGGCATTTAGCGGAAAACATATTATAACCACCAAAAACCCTGATAATTTTAAAAACTTATTTATTCCGGGATTTAATAGGGTTTATGTAAATGATTTTGGATTTGGCATTAATTATACGATCTCTTATCTTATTCCTTTTTATCGAAAATAAATTTATATTAACATGAGTAAGAAAGTAATATCTTTTTTTTCTTTTGGTTTTTTCTTGATCATAGTTGGAGCTATTGGAAAAATATTTAAATGGGAACAAGCTACAGTAATTTTAGCATTAGGTTTGGTATTTGAAGCTATTGCAATTTTAATATATGCTTGGAGTAAAATAAAAAAAAATGAATAATTCCAGTCCGTTAAAATTCATTTTAGTTTCCTTATTTTTAACAATTGTATCGTTAAAGATAAAAGAGAAATGTTATCCTTGTTTTTTAGGATTACTTATTATTGGATTTTTATTCTTTATTTTTGGAATTGTAAAATTAATAAAACAGCACAATGGCTAAAAAAAAATATAACAGTTTATCCGATTTAGGTGGCTTTGTTTTTTCTACTGATAAAAATGAAGATTTTTCAGCTTTTGCTGATGAGGAATCAGCTACTTTAAGTCCTGATGAGCAATATTTAGAAGCTCATTTTTCTAATAAAGGAAGAGGTGGAAAGGTTGTAACTATCGTCAAAGGTTTTCAGGGTAGTGAAAGCGATTTAAAAACGCTTGGAAAAATAGTAAAAACCAAATGTGGAGTTGGAGGTAGCGTAAAAGATGGAGAAATTATTATTCAAGGAAATCATCGAGATAAAGTTATTCAAATCCTAAAAAAAGAAGGTTATCATGTAAAGAGAGTAGGAGGTTAATTAAAAATTCGTAATTATTAAATTAACTCATTTTCAAATCTTCACATATTTAAATTCCAATATCATCAAATTAATTAATTTTTAAATTATGACAAAAATAGCACCTTCAGAGTTAATAATAAATCCCGATGGAAGTATATATCATATCAATTTAAAACCAGAACATATAGCAGAGAATATTATTTTTGTAGGTGATCAAGATCGTGTTAGTAAGGTTGCCAAACATTTTGATACTATTGAGTTTGAAACCCAAAAAAGAGAGTTTAAAACAATAATTGGAACTTTCAAAAATAAAAGATTTACAGTAATTTCTACCGGTATAGGGCCTGATAATATTGATATTGTTGTTAATGAATTAGATGCATTGGTAAATATTGATTTGAATACTCGTACCCTTAAAAAAGAGCATACTCAATTAAATATTGTTAGAATAGGAACTTCGGGTTCTTTACAAGATCATATTCCTGTGGATAGTTTTGTTATGGCTAAGTACGGACTAGGTTTTGACGGTTTGCTACATGCCTATGATTGTGAAAATATCCTTGAAAAAGAAATGGAAGATGCTTTTATTAAACATACAAATTATGCATCTTTTAAAGCAAGGCCTTATATTGTTAAAAATAGTAGTGAATTGGAAAGTAAATTGATCTCTGATAAAGTTTATACAGGAATCACAGCTACAGCTGGAGGTTTTTACGGACCGCAAGGAAGAGTTTTACGTTTAACAGTTCAAGACCCCGAATTAAATAATAAAATTGATAGTTTTAACTTCAATGGAGTGAAAATTACAAATTTAGAAATGGAAACATCAGCAATATATGGTTTGTCTAAATTATTGGGCCATCAGGCAGTTTCAATGAATGCCATAATTGCAAATAGAGCTAATTTAACATTTAGTGAAGACCCTTATAAATCAATTGAAAAACTGATAGCATATACTTTAAATAAACTTGCAAAATAAATATAACTTTATATAATAATTTAATTTTTTAAACGTTAATAAATTAAGAATCTCCCTAGCCATTATATTAACTTAAAAATTAGACTATGAAAAAGTTGGCTTATTTAATCGTTTTTGTTTTCGCTTCTACCTCATTGATTTCTTGTGGAGCGTCAAGTAGCAGTTGTGTATCTTCTGAAAAATATCAAATTAAAAATATTAAATTTGAAAATCAAGATATTGTTATTACAAAAGACTTTTTATTTGATGGAGAGATAAATTAAAATAATAATTATATAACAAAATATATATAAACCGTTTCCAGTATTATTGGAAACGGTTTTTTTATGGGAATCAATTTTTTTTCTTCATGCTTAGTTATTTTCTATTTATAACTGATATATCTCATATATAATTGTTTTCTATTTAATAGATTTGGACGTTGATAATTTAAAAATTTTACTAATATATTTCTTATTAAAAATTACTATGAAAAAACAAATTGCTATTGCTTTAGTTTTATTTTTTACAACCTCAATATTTTCACAAATCAAATATGAAAAAGGATATTTTATTGACAACTCTAAAAAAAGAACAGAATGTTTAATAAAAAATATTGACTGGAAAAACAATCCAAATGAAATAATTTATAAATTGAATGAATCAGGTACTAAATTAAATTCACCTATTGAAAATATTTTAGAATTTGGAATAAATCAAGATTCTAAATATGAAAGGCATACAGTAAATATTGATGTTTCTTCTCAAAATTTGCAACACATGGACGCTAATAGAAATCCGAATTGGGAGAAACAAACTTTGTTTTTAAGAGTACTAGTTGAAGGAAATTCAATTTTATATAAAAACTCGAATGATGATTTAGGATTTAAATATTTCTATAAAATTAAAAACAAGCAAGTTAAACAGTTGATTTACAAATATTATTTAACTAAAAAAGGCAATAAAGCAGAAAACTTAACCTATCTTGATCAATTATCTAAAAATGTTAATTGTGAGAACAAAACTACAAGTGAACTTAAATATGTAAAATACAATGAAAATTCACTTGTTAAGTATTTTGAACATGATAATTTATGTAAAGACCCATCTTTAAACAGTAATTTAACTTATAAAAAAAACAAATTTGATTTCAATCTTAAAATTACTCCTGGAATAAATATCAATTCGTTTTCATTCCAAAATGATTTTAAATCAGATTATAATGAAATTGATTTTGATTCAAAAATAACTTTCAGATTAGGATTGGAAGCAGAACTCATATTTCCTTTTAATAAAAATAAATGGAGTTTGTTTGTCGAACCAAATTATCATTATTATAATACAGAAAAATCATTTGAAGTATCTAATGGAACCATAACAATAATAACAGAAGAAACTGTAAATATAGATTTGAGTTCAATTGAAATTCCAATTGGGTTCAGACATTATATGTTCTTAAAAAACAATTCAAAGGTTTTTATTGATGCTATGGTAGTTTTTGAAAGTTATTTATCTTCTCAAATTAAGTTTAAAGTACGACGAGATCTCGATGAAATAAAGAGTCCGTTGCATTTAGGTTTTGGTATTGGTTATTCTTTCAATAATAAATATAGTATTGCATGCAGATATTATACTAATAAAGACCCTTTAACTGATTATTTTTATTGGAACTCAAATTTGAATCAATTCTCGCTTATATTTGCCTATAATGTCTTATAGAGAAGATGTATTTAAAAATAAAAACGAAATTTCTTGTCAACTTAAACAGACTTTGTAATTTTGTACAAACCTAAACACAATGCCAAATACCAAGTATATTTTTGTAACCGGGGGTGTTTCTTCATCTCTGGGTAAAGGAATTATTGCAGCTTCACTTGCAAAATTATTACAAGATAGTGGTTATAGTATAACCATTCAAAAATTAGATCCTTATATCAATATTGATCCGGGTACTCTAAATCCTTATGAACATGGAGAGTGTTATGTAACCAATGATGGTGCCGAAACAGATTTGGATTTAGGGCATTACGAGCGATTTTTGAATGTTCCAACTTCTCAGGCTAATAATGTAACTACCGGTCGCATTTATCAAACAGTAATTAATAAAGAGCGCAAAGGCGATTATTTAGGTAAGACTGTTCAGGTAATACCTCATATAACAGATGAAATTAAACATCGTATTCAAATATTAGGTGAAACAGGTGAATATGATATTGTTATTACTGAAATTGGAGGAACTGTTGGTGATATTGAATCCTTACCTTACGTAGAAGCTGTTAGGCAATTACAATGGGATTTAGGAGTGCATAATATGATTGTTATTCACCTTACTTTAATTCCTTATTTGGCTGCTGCAGGTGAATTAAAAACAAAACCAACACAACATTCTGTAAAAGAATTGATGCAAAGTGGTGTGAGTCCGGATATTTTAGTTTGCAGAACAGAGCACCCTATTAATGATAGTATTAAAGGCAAATTAGCACTATTTTGTAATGTTGAAAAGGAAGCCATTATTGAATCAATAGATGCCAAAACAATTTATGATGTACCCAATTTAATGCTTAAAGAAGGTTTGGATAAAGTTGTATTAAAGAAACTTAATTTAAAAGCAACAAGAAGACCAACATTAAAGGCATGGAATAACTTTTTGAATAAATATAAAAACCCAAAAAATATTGTTGAAATTGGTTTGGTTGGAAAGTATGTAGAATTACAAGATGCTTATAAATCAATTTTAGAGTCTTTAGGCCATGCAGGGGCTCAAAACGAAGTGAAGGTAAATATTCACCCAATCCATTCTGAAAGTGTAGATATTAAAACTGTTAAAACGGAACTTAAAGGATTGAATGGAATAATTGTTGCTCCTGGTTTTGGAGATAGAGGTATTGAAGGTAAAATTGAAGCTGTTAGATATGCAAGAGAAAATAATATTCCGTTTTTAGGAATTTGTTTGGGTATGCAAATGGCGGTTATTGAGTATGCCAGAAATATTTTACATTTAGAAAATGCGAATTCTACTGAAATGGATCCTGATACGCCTTATCCTGTTATTGATATCATGGAAGAGCAAAAAAATGTTACTCAAAAAGGTGGTACTATGCGTTTAGGTGCATGGGATTGTAAAATTGATAAAGATTCAAAAGTCTTTGAAGCTTATGATTCTGAAATGATTAGCGAACGCCATCGTCATCGTTTTGAATATAATAACAGTTATTTAGATCAATTAACAAATGCCGGACTAAAACCAACTGGTGTAAATCCTGAAACAGGCTTAGTTGAAATAGTTGAAATTCCTACCCATCCTTGGTTTGTTGGGGTACAATACCATCCTGAATATAAAAGTACGGTTTTAAACCCTCATCCATTGTTTGTTGGATTTATTAAAGCAAGTTTAGAGAATAAAAAATAAAGATTTGAGATTAATATAATTTAGATAATTTCTTCAATACTGTAAAGTTCTGGGATTTTACATGTCCATGATAAAGTTTTTTCTATATCATTTTTAAGTGCAATTGCAGCTTCTTTTTCTCCGTGTACTAAAAATACTTTTTGAGGTTTTTCTTTAATATTTTGTAACCAATACAAGAGTTCTGAATGGTCTGCATGAGCCGATAAACCTTCAATTTCTTTCACTTCCATATGAAAAGGGACAATTTTTCCATATACTTTTAATTCTTTTTCTCCATCTAGTAACATTCTGCCTCTTGTTCCTTTGGCTTGATATCCAACAAATAAAAGTGTGTTTTTAGGATTAGGAGCTTGCTTTTCTAAATAATTTAAAATTCTTCCACCTGTTAGCATTCCACTTCCTGCAATGACAATTTTTGATCGGTTATCATCTCGTAAAGCTATAGTTTCTGTATAACTGCTTACAATATGAAAATTGTTACACATTTCTTCGCATTCATATTTTTCTAATTTATGCCAATCTCTTGTTCTGTAGAATAATTCTAATACACTTGCACCCATAGGGCTATCCATGATCATCGGAATTTCGGGAATCTTCTTTTCTTTTCTTAATTTCCAGAAAATGAACATCATTAATTGTGCTCTTTCTACTGAAAAGCTTGGCACAAATAAAATACCACCTCGTTTTACTGTCTGATTTACAATTTTTTCAATTTCGGGGATCATTTCAATTTCTTGTGGATGAAACCTGCCACCATAGGTAGATTCCATCAATAATATATCAGCTTTTTTAGGCCTCACCGGAGGATATAACAACAAATCATTTTTTCGGCCAATATCTCCTGAAAAGACTATTCTTTTACCATTGATATCTAATTCTATATATGTTGCACCTAGTATATGACCATTGTATTGAAATCTAACTTTTATTCTTTCATATAAGGCTAACCATTGAGATGGAGCAACACCTTTGAATAAGGAGACGGTTTTATCTACATCATCTAAATTATAAAAAGCAAGTGCGGGATTATGCTTTGAATAACCTTCTTTATTAGCTCTTTCAGCTTCTTTTTCTTGAATTTTAGCGGTATCATTTAATATAATTTCGGCGATATCAAGTGTAGGATATGTACCATAAATTTTACCTTTAAACCCTTGTTTTACCAATCGTGGCAGGTATCCTGTATGGTCTAAATGGCCATGAGTTAGTAAAACAAGATCTAGTTTAGTAGGATCAAATGGAGGATAATTCCAATTCATTGATCTTAGTGCTTTTTCACCTTGAAATAAACCACAATCGATCATTATTTTTTTACCAGAAAATTCTAACAGATACTTAGAACCTGTAACTGTACCTGCAGCACCTAAAAAGTGAATTTTAAAAGAAGTTGATTTCAATTTAGTGAAATTTGGATTTCTTTTTTAAAATTAAGAAAAAAATTAGAAGATTTTTATTTTATTTGAAAATATAGAATAAAAAAAGCAGCTAAACAGCTGCTTTTTAAATCTTTTAATTATTTATTTTATCCCTCATCATGATCATGACCATCATCTTCTTTATGTTCAGAAGCATCATTATCAGAATCTTTTTCTATTTTTTTTAAGTCCATTTCGCACTTAGGGCATTTGCCTGGTTCTTGATAAGCCTTTTCTCCTTCACATTGCATTGGGCATTGATATTCTGCCATTGCAATCTCTGGATTTTCGGTGGCTTTCTCTACTTCTTTAACTTCTGCCGTTTCTTTAACTTCTGTAGTTTCTTTGACTTCTGTCGTTTCTTTAGCTTCTGTTTCTGCTTTTTTAGTTTCATTACAAGATGTGAAAGCCAATCCAATTACAAATAAAAAAGCGATTACTAATTTGTTTTTTTTCATCATAAAATTTTTTTAATTAAACTTAATATTACATTTGTCAATTAGTATAAACTGTTTTAAAGAAGAAATATTGTCGTTAATTAAGAAGAATCCTTACAATAATTGTATATTTTTATTTAAAGTATTGTTTTACAGACCTTATAGTTTTAGAACTTTGATAAAAAAGAAAAAAACCAGATAGAATGGTGAATAAACTAAGTATTGAAAATCCTCTTAAAAAATAATTATTAATATCTTCTCTTTCATCAAAATCCATGATATGCAACATCCATAAAAAATCAAATATACGCCATTGTTTGCTCCTTATTTTTTCAAAAGTTCCTTTTTCTGTACTTATATAGATTACACTGTTTGATTTATGATCGAAAGTTACTGCCCAAGCTGGAGTTGTACCATTTCGATATTGAGAATGGTTTGATATATTTTCATTTGTTACATATTCTATTTTCAGTATATCATTATTTGGTTTAAATATTTTTTTAGCAAAAATTAGTGCTTCTTCTTTAGTTATTGGTACTTTAATCTCACCTGTTTTTGCATCCATCAAAACAAATGAACCGTTTTTGTTTTGAAATTTGTAAAAAGTTGAACCATTAATTGATATTAAACTAATTGATTTTATTTTAGTATGATCAATTTCTGATATTTCTATAACCTGATCAGGTGATAATAAATTCTTTTGAATAATAATATCTTCTTTTGGTAGATCAACCAGATGATCTCCATGAATTTCATCAATATCTGTCCAGCTGAAATACAGCCCTCCTACAGACCATAATAACAATTGAATTCCAATGAACAGTCCTAAATAACGATGTGATTTTCTAGTATAATATTTAATTTTTTTCATGTCGAAAGCAATCAATTTAGTTTTTGTAAATATCTAAAATGTTCGGATTATTTCACCACACCTCAACATTTTTTTTCCAAAGAATGGATTTTTAATTTCTTTTTCATAACTCAACCAGTAACTTCCTTTATTATTATCAGCCATAGGGCAAAATTCTAAATATAAAGGTTTATTATCCGGTGACTTTACTCCTGTAAAATCGATTACATATGATAGATTTTTTCCTAGTAAACCAAAAGCTTTTCTTTGTACTTCAATATTATTACTATTTTGTATGGTAGTAATATTTTTGTTGATCTGTTTAAGAGATTTCATCCAAATATTATGGGCATCTCCATGCAATAAAAGCATGTCTACTTTTTTTACCGTTGATTTTACATTTTTGGCTTGTTTTAGTGCAGTAGTTGCATCGTCTTTTGTTAAAGCATCTTTTAAAATTATATAAGCATCAACCACATTACTCAATTGCATTTTAAATTTGGCATCAATATTGTCTTTATCAATCATTATCATACCGCTCATATCTTCCTTATTATCATCATTACCCATATTCATTCCTTCATTTCCGTCTGTATTTGCTTTACCACCTTCCGGATTCATCATACTTTTTTTCCCAATTAATTGTGCAGAAGCATCAATTCTAAATACGCCATTTGTGGCTACTTCTTCACCTTCTTTCAAACCTTTTTCAACAATATAAAGATCACCCAGATCTGTACCCAATATCACTTCTCTATAAGTAAAGGATATCGTATTATCGTGAGGTTTTTTTACATATACAACCGATCTTTTACCTGTCCAGAGTACAGCTGATTTTGGTATAACCAAAGCATCTTTGACATCAAATAGTTTTGCTTTGATAATTCCATTTGCATACATTTCCGGCAATAATTTATGAGACGAGTTTTTTACCTCAACTCTAACTTTTGCTATCCTCTTACTGGAAGAGACAAATGGATCAATATAGGTAACCTTGCCGTTAAATAATTTACCGGGTATGGCTTGTATGGTAAAATCAACTTTATCTCCTTTATGCACCCATGGAATATCCACTTCGTAGGCTTCAAACATTATCCAAACTACATCAATATTTGCAATATCAAATAAATTCATTCCTTCCATTACATGATCTCCTAATTCTACATTTCTTTTCATTACATAACCCGAATAATCAGAAAGGATATCTATTTGTTCTTGAACTTTTCCGGAAGCTACTATCGCATCAATCTGATTATTAGAAAGTTTCCACAATTTTAATTTGTTTCGTGCTGCCTTATATAATTGAGGATAAACATCTTTAGATTTGATGGCTTCAAACAATTCTTTTTGTGCAGAAATCAATTCAGGAGAATACAAACGAACAATTTTTTGACCTTTATTTACTTTTTCCCCTGTAAAATTTACATGCAATCTCTCTATTCTACCAGGTATATGTGAAACTTGAGAATACAATCTTCTTTCATCAGGTTTTACGGTACCCATTAATCTAACTTCTTTTTTTGCATAAGATCTTGAAACAAAACTGGTTTGAATATTTGCTAATTGGATGGCTTCTTCTGTTAATACAATTTCGTTATCTGCAATAGATTTTCCAGCATCTTTTGATTCGTTAAGTGGAATTAATTCCATACCACAAATCGGACAACTACCAGGTTTTTCCATTTTAATTTGCGGATGCATGGAACAAGTCCACAATTGCGTTTCCGGATCTTGCACAAAATTGTGTTCGTCTTCCTTGTGTATAGCTTCTTTTTTATCTCCAGAACTTATATTTCCAATGATAATGCCCAGTATCAAGATACCGGCTGCGATGATGTAGTTTCTATATTTTTTCATATTAATACTTATTTCTTCTTTAATATTTGTAACACACCCCTATCCTCCTGTCGTCGGACGTCCTTTCTCAGGAGGGAAGAATAACGGGCTTAATTTCCTAATAAATAATTTATAAATGCAACTGCAGCATTTTTATCGGTTATGGCTTTTTGTTGTTCTAATTTATAACCTAATAATTGTCTTTCAATACGCAATACTTCTTCAAAATCTTTTGAATTTGTAGAATAGGAGGTAATTAAAACATCCAGAACTTGTTTGGCTATATCTGATTGTTTTTTATTTAAAAAAATACGCCTTTCGCTTTCGCTGAAATCTTTATATGTATTCTCAAATACAGTATTTAAAGTGTTTAGTTTATCCTCTTTTTTTGCAATTTCAGATGTTTGTAAATATTGCACTTCTTTTATCATTGCATTGTACTTTTTTCGATATATTGGAATGTTAACGCCAATTGATGGAAAAATAATAGCATCATCACCATTATTTGAAGCTGTAGAATTATTATTTTTCCCAACAATAACATAATTCAAACCAATATTAAATTTTGGCAAACCTTCTTTTTTTGCTACAATTTCCTGATTCATAAAAGCATTTATTTTGTGATCTATACTTTTTATTTCGTGATTACTGTTGTAAATAGAACTCAATAATGTGAGATCTTCATAAGGTAATTCATCTTGCCAAAGCTGATCGGGAATACTAATAATTGCAGAATTATTTCGGTTTAATAATTTATTGAATGTGATTTGAAGTACTTTTTTAGAATCTACAAAGAATGCCAGTTGATTTTCCAGATCATTCAATTCCAATTCAACACGTAACTCATCAACTATAGAGGCATTTCCATTCTCAATTTTTACCAATGATAAATTTTTAAAAATCCGAAGAATCTCCATATTTTCTTTGGTAATTTGGATAGCTTTTTCCATAAAGTAATAATTGTAATAAGCTGTTTTGACTTCAAAGAAAAGATTAGATTTACCATTTTCAAAAATTTCATATTTGGCATTTGCCATTTCGGTGGCAGTATCTTCTTTAGCACCTAACAATCCAAACCATGGAAAGGTTTGTTTTAGGCCAAAGGTTGCTTTTTGCGGTCCAACTCTAGTTTCAACGGGTTGTATAAAATAACCAAATGCAAATTGCGGATCGGGTAAAGTACCTACTTGGGGTACTTTTTCCATTGCTGCCATATAATCATTGAATTTTGCTTTTAACCCGGGATTATTTTCGGCAGCAATTTTTAGATAATTATCTAAGGTTTCTTTTTCCCTTTGGGCGATTCCTGTTAAAGAAATAAAGAGAAAAAGGCTTAGTATTATTATTTTATTTATCATTTTATATATTTTTTTGTTGTTACACAGAGAAATCACAGAGTTAACACTGAGAAATAATTTTTAATTTTCATTTTTAGTTTCTTTCTTTTTAACCGCAAAGAGTACAAAGATTTTTGCAAGATTCGCATTGAATATTTAATCTTGATTAATATTCACTCCTTTCTCCTTCCACATACTGTAAAAAACAGGTACAACAAACATGGTCATAACCTGCAATAGCATTCCGCCAAATGCCGGAATTGCCATAGGTATCATAATGTCAGCTCCTTTACCAGTAGCTGTTAAAACCGGAATTAAAGCAATGATAGCTGTTGCTGCCGTCATCATGGCAGGGCGAACTCTTTTGCTTCCGGCATGTAAAACAGATTCTCTAATTTCTTTTATCGTTTTTGGTTTTTCTTTTTCAAAGACTTGTGTTAAATAAGTACCCATAATTACTCCATCATCGGTTGCAATTCCAAAAAGAGCAATAAATCCAACCCACACAGCAACACTTAAATTTATTATGTGTAACTGAAATAGATCTCGCATGTGTACATTTGCCAGGCTAAAGTTTAAAAACCATTCTTGACCGTACAACCAAAGCATAATAAAACCACCGGAAAAAGCAACAAAAATTCCTGTAAAAACCATTAAAGATGGAATGATATTTTTAAATTGAAAATACAAGATCAAAAAGATGAGAATTAAAGAAATTGGAACAACAATCATCAATCGTTTGGATGCCCTAATTTGATTTTCATAATTACCGGTGAATTTATAGGTTACTCCGGGTGGTAATTTTAATTCACCTGAATCTAATTTTTGTTTAATTAAGATCTGTGCTTCTTCCACAACATTGGATTCTGCATTTCCATCTTTCATATCGAATATTACATAAGAAGTTAAAAAAGTATTTTCACTTTTTATCATTTGTGGACCTTTTAAATAATCAATTGTTGCCAAATCACCTAACGGAACTTGTGTCCCTGAAGGTGTTGGAATCAATATTCTTTTAAGATCATCAGGGTTATCTCTAAATTCACGGGCATACCTCACCCTCACCGGAAATCGTTCTCTACCTTCTATAGTTGAAGTTAGTTTTTTACCACCTACTGCAACTGATAATTGTTCTTGCATGTCTTTTACTGTCATTCCGAAACGTGACATATTTTGCCTATTTAGTTTAATTTCTAAATAAGGTTTTCCTACAACTCTATCGGCAAAAACAGTAGAAGGTTCAATGCTTGGAACTTCTTTTAAAATAGTTTCTAATTTGAAGCCTGTTTTTTCTATAGCCTCTAAAGTTGGGCCAAAGACTTTTATTCCCATAGGTGCCCTCATACCTGTTGAAAGCATGATCAAACGAGTTTGTATGGGTTGTAATTTTGGAGCGGAAGTTAAACCCGGAAATTTAGATTTTTTCAAAACCTCTTTCCAAATATCATCAGCATCTTTAATTTTTGGTCGCCATTGCCTGAAATATTCACCATTCTTATCAAAGATCAATTCTTCTTCTTTGATTTTTCTAAATGTATCATTACTATATTTATAAGCTGAACCATCTATCAATTCAAAATCGCCATTCGAATTAACTTTAAACCTCATTTTTCTTCCATTTTCATCTAAAATATATTCAGGAATATAATTGATCACATTTTCAAACATTGAAATTGGTGCCGGATCTAATGCTGAATTTACTCTACCCCATTTTCCAACAGCAGTTGCTATTTCAGGTATAGTATTCATGTTTTTATCTATCGTAGCAATAATTTCGATATTTTCGGTAATACCGGAATGAGGCATGGTTGTAGGCATTAATAAAAAAGAACCCTCATTTAAGGCTGGCATAAATTCATTTCCTAATCCAGGGAAAGTTTTATCTAAATTATTCCAAACTACATTATTTTTGGTAAAATTTGGCATAAATGAGAATGCTTTAGAAAAGCCTAACCAAATCATAATTCCCAGTAGAACGGTAATAATAGGAATTGCTAAAAATTTCCATTTATTATATAAACACCATACCAATATTTTGGCATAATAATGGACAATAGTCATCAATAAACCTAAAACTGTAGTAATAATTAATACTACAAATAAGAAATTAACAAAAGTTGAATTTGATGCTCCTAAAGGCATCCATTCAATGGTTAAAAAGTAAACTACAACTAAAATGGTAATTATGATATTGATAATATTGGCAATTTTTACTGAATAAGGAAATTTAATCTTTCCTTTTAAAATACTAAATTTGGGTGTTTGTGTTAAAATATTGTTTATACCATAAGCAATTAAAGCTAAAGCGATAATGCTACCATAACCTATAACAAAAACAATTCCGGTACCTATCAAAATTGAATTGAAAATCCTACCTGTTTTCTTTTTATCAATTTTTATTGAAAATAGTAGATGTGCAATTGCAGGAATAAACATAATTCCGATAAACAACGCAGATACCAATGCAAACGTTTTGGTAAATGCCAGTGGCCTAAACAATTTTCCTTCGGATGCTTGCATAGCAAAAACCGGTAGAAAACTAACAATGGTTGTAGCTAAAGCTGTTATTATTGCTGATGCAACTTCTGTTGTTGCACTATAAATAACATGCAATAATTTTTTTCCTTTTGCACCAATATTTACAGGTAAATCTAAATGCCGGATAATGTTTTCGGTAAATACAATTCCAACATCAACCATAACACCAATGGCAATTGCTATCCCGGAAAGGGCTACTATATTGGCATCTACCTGAAAAAATTTCATTAAAATAAAGGTCATTAAAATCCCAATAGGTAATAAACTCGAAATTAAAATTGAAGCTCTTAAATTCAAAACCAAAACAATAACTACCAAAATACTGATCAATATTTCATGAGAAAGTGCTGATTCTAGAGTTCCTAAAGTTTCTTGAATCAAACCGGAACGGTCATAAAAAGGAATAATAGTTACTTTTGAAACGGTACCATCTGCCAAAGTTTTTGCTGGTAAACCAAGAGAAATTTCATTAATTTTACTTTTTAAATTTTGAATAGTCTCTAATGGATTTTCACCATTACGCGCAACTACTACACCACCAACCGCTTCTACGCCACTTTTATCTAAACCACCTCGACGAGTTGCCGGACCCATTTGAATTTTCGCTACATCTTTTAAACGGATAGGCGTATGATCATTAATTGTAACCACACTTTCTTCTAAGTCACTTATGTTTTTGATATATCCTAAGCCTCTTACTAAATACTCAGCTTTGTTGAATTCAATAGTTTGTGCACCTATATCTAAATTGCTGTTTTTTACCGCATTCATGATCTTTTTAATATTAACATGATGTGCTTTCATGGCTTCAGGATCAATATCAATTTGATATTCTTTAACAAAACCTCCAATGGATGCAACTTCAGAAACACCTTTGGTTGCACTTAAATGATAACGTACATTAAAATCCTGAATAGTTCTTAATTCTTGTGGATCCCAGCCTCCTGTTGGTTTACCGGTTTTTGGATCTCTTCCTTCTAAAGTGTACCAATAAACCTGACCTAAAGCTGTTGCATCGGGCCCTAATGCCGGTTTAACTTCTGTAGGAATTGTACCTGAAGGTAAAGAGTTTAATTTTTCTAAAATTCGGGTTCTACTCCAGTAAAAATCAACATCATCTTCAAAAATGATATAAATACTTGAAAGTCCGAAAATTGAATTAGATCGAATAGTTTTAACACCTGAAATTCCTAATAATGCAGTAGTTAAAGGGTAAGTGATTTGATCTTCTACATCTTGTGGTGACTGTCCCATCCATTCAGTAAAAACAATTTGTTGGTTTTCACCGATGTCTGGAATGGCATCTACTGGTACTGGATTTCTTTCTAAAATAGAAAGATTCCAATTAAAAGGTGCAGTTGCAAATCCGCCAATGATAAAGGCAGCGAGTAAAATAAATGTTATTAACTTGTTTTCAAGAAAATAATGAATGATTTTGTTAAGCATTTGTAATTGATTTATAAATAATTATTAGAATTTGTTTATTCAAATACTTTGAATAGTTACAAAAAAACTTTACAAGAAAAGATGAATGATAATCTTAACCTGTAATTTTCTAATTAAAGTTTATAAAAATCAAATAAGGAAAGTTTGATAAAGTACTAAGATATCTTTATCAATTAGAGGAGGTAAAGGTCCGTAAATAGGTGTTATTAATTCTGTATTTTCAAAAATTGAAATTAAAGAATAAGCAGAAATAAAAATAAATTGTAAGGGTGGTAACTCTAAACTTTGAATTGCCTGTTGTTCGTTTTGGTTACCCGGAATTAATTCCTGAATATCATCACAGCAATTTTCTTTTTCAAAAGAAGTATGTTTAGCATCATTTAATTTGCAATCATCTTCAATCATACCACAAGAATCAACTTTTGTAAAATAAGATACATCAGTAACCTCACCCATACAAACATGTTTTTCTACAGTAAAAGAAAAGGTAGAAAACAAAACAACAAGTGCCAGAATAAAAGCTAATATTTTGTGCAAAAATTGTAACATTGTAACAAATGTAACTAATTATAAAACATTTTATTTTAAAAAAAAGTTAAAAAAAGAATAAATTTAAATTATAGAAGCAGTTTAAATATTTAAAGTATCACTAAATTTCATTTGTAATTTCTTAAATAGCAATAATATTTTATCATTTAATAGCTTCTACTAAATATATGGTAATTAATTAAAATTATTCCTTCAAATATTTATAATAAAAGGCAGGTAATAATATTAATACAAATAGTGGGTGTATTATAAATCTTCTTATATAGAATGCTAATAAATACCCTTGTTTTAAGTCACTATTTAAAATAACAAAAAAAGCAAAGCTCAAAAATAAAAATGAAATAATATAAAATTTAATAGAAAATCTGATCGTACCTCTGTTTTGAAAAGCTACCCATATTATTGCTAATGAAATTATGGTATTTATAGCATAACGAATAAGCATATGAAAGAACAATTTATAAGAATTAAAATCTGGAATAGGTTGGTTTAAATAATCGTGTTTAAAATATGCTATGAAAGGATCATATAGATAGTTAAAAGCAAAAAGTCTAGCCAAAACCAGTAAGAAGAACAAAAAAATAATGATTATAATTTTACTGGTTTTTGACATTTTTTAATTCTTTATAATGTGAAAAATATTTTACCCAAATAACCCATAAAAAGAATACAAAACCATAAACAATTGCAGGAAAAAATAGGTTGTGCAATAAATATTCATGTTGAGGGTATTTTTGATACAAAATTGCCAAAAGTAATATGCGAAGTAAATTGACCAGATATATGGCTACCACCCCGAAAACTCCAAAAAATATTGTATCTTTTATACTTCCGGTAAAGGCAATGATGAAAGATATGAATAAAATGATGATACTAATAGAACTACATCCTTCAACTATATTTATTACGTGATGATCATTCAAAAAGAATTTAATTGAAAGCTCACTCTCATTTTGTTCTATGCTACTATTAAAACCGAAAAATTTTGAAAATGTATTTGTATGCTCAGCTACTTGCCGGGTTATTGGAGCACAAGAAAATATACCTGATTTCTTTTGGGTTTTGTGTAAATAGATTGAATATACTCCTGAAAGAATGAAATAAGTTGCAAAAAACTTTATTAAAAATATTATTATCGCTTTATTTTTCTTCAAGGAATCAATAATTTTGTTGCTTTCAAATTTAATTAAAGAAATGGAAAAAGTAACGATAAATAATAAAATAAATAGAATTATTTCTAATCAAACTACATTAAGTGTTAAGTTACAAGGTATTTGTGATCTTTTAAGAAATGAAATTGATTATTTTGATTGGGTGGGGTTTTATTTTATAAATGGCGAAAAAAAAGTATTGAAGTTGGCGCAATTTTCTGGAAAACCCACTGAACATACTATTATACCGTTTGGAAAAGGAATATGCGGACAAGTAGCCTTAAGTAATAAAAATTTTGTAGTACAGGATGTTAGTGAGCAAGATAATTATATTTCTTGTGGTGTAGATGTAAAATCTGAAATTGTTGTACCAATATTTAAAAATGGGCTTAATATTGGGCAAATTGATATTGATTCTCATCAAAAATCACCATTCACAAATCAAGATGAAGAATTATTAGAGTTTGTTTGTAGTAAAGTAGCAGAGTTAGATATACCAAAATAAGTCTATTTTTTATCCATTCTAATCAAAATGATAGAAGCTGATATTAAGGTGAGAATAGCAATTAATATTATTGAAGAAGAAATTCCAAAAGCATCTGCAAAAATTCCTGTAAGGACTGCACCTATAGCATAGCCAAGATCTCTCCATAATCTAAAAACTCCAATACTCTTAGCACGTTGTGTTGGATTGGTGTAATCTGCAATTCCAGCTAAAAAAGTAGGATAAACAATAGCTGTTCCTATTCCTAGAAAAATTGAAAGAACTATAAATTGTGTATTGGTTTTTGAATATGCCATTAGTAAAAGAGCTATTCCTTGTAAAAGCATACCCCAAAATAACATATTTTTTTTTGGTAATTTATCTGCTAACTTTCCTGTGATTAACTGTCCTAAACCCCAAACGGTTGGGTAAACAGCTACAATAATACCTATTTGTTGTAGATTAAAATTTAAACTTGCCAAAAGTAATGGAAATAATCCCCAAATCATTCCATCGTTTAGGTTGTTTACCAAGCCGGCCTGAGATATTGAACCCAAATTGTTATTCTTCCAGGTTGTTTGCCAAAAAATGTTTTTTAAAAGTGGAATATTACTGTTTTTAGATTCTTTGGCAACATGGTGTTTGGTGTCTTTGATCAAAAATATCGAAAATAACAACCCTAAAATAGAAATTAAGATCCCAATATAAAAAGGGTAGGGAAGAAGTCCATATTCAGAGGCTATCCATCCGGTTAAAAAAGCAACACCACCCACTGCTAAATATCCGGCAGATTCATTTAACCCCATTGCCAATCCTCTGTCTTTTTCACCAACCAGATCAATTTTCATGACAACAGTGCTCGACCAGGTTAAACCTTGATTTATTCCTAATAACAGATTTGCAAAAATTATCCATGACCAAGAATTTGTATAAATAAGAATAAATGGAATTGGTATAGCAATGATCCATCCAATAATAAGCAAGTTCTTTCGGCCAATTTTATCAGCAAAAGTTCCTGTAAAATAATTAGTTATTGCTTTTGTTATACCAAAAACTATAATAAATGACAAAATAGCAGTTTTAGCAATTAAGCCAAATTTTTCTTCGGCGAGTTGTGGTAAAATAGATCTTTCCAATCCAACCATCCCTCCTACAAAAGCATTGACAATAATTAATAAAACAAACTGTTTCCAGTTATTTTTTAAACCTAGTTTTATATTGCTCATTACTAATATTAAAAAACATCCATCAATATAAATAAAATATACTTTATATTAATATTTGAAGCTAATTTGTTTAGTTTAAAATGAAAAATTGAATATAAAAAATATTTCATTTTAGATTATTTTATGTTGTGAAAACTAATGCGATTTAGTAGTTTTGTATCTCATATCAAATATACATTATGGGCACAACAAAAAAGGTAAGATCTGCATTGATTTCTGTATTTCATAAAGATGGTTTAAAACCAATTGTTAAAAAATTAAATGAATTAGGAATTATTATTTATTCAACTGGTGGCACTGAAAAATTCATCAATGATCTTGGAGTAAAAGTAGTGCCTGTTGAAGATTTAACATCTTATCCTTCAATTTTAGGAGGAAGGGTGAAAACTTTGCATCCTAAAGTATTTGGAGGAATTTTGAGTAGAAGAGATAATTCAGGAGATGTTGAACAATTACAGCAATATGAAATCCCTGAAATTGATATTGTGATCGTTGATTTGTATCCTTTTGAAAAAACCGTTGCAAGTGGGGCAAATGAACAAGATATTATTGAAAAGATTGATATAGGTGGTATTTCATTAATTCGTGCAGCAGCAAAAAATTTTAATGATGTTATATGTGTTTCTTCAATGGATCAATATAAAGAGTTCTTAGAGATACTTTCAAAAGATAATGGTAAAATATCTTTAGAACAGCGTAAAGTATTTGCTGCTAAAGCATTTGCTGTATCAAGCAATTATGATACTGCAATCTTTAAATATTTAAACCAAAAAGAAATTACTTTTAGAGAGAGTTATAATGAAGTTAGCACTTTAAGATATGGAGAAAATCCACATCAAAAAGGATTTTTCTTTGGAAATTTAGAGGTATTATTTGATAAATTACATGGAAAAGAGTTGTCTTATAATAATTTATTAGACGTTGATGCTGCTGTAAATTTGATGAATGAATTTGTAGGTGATGGGCCAACATTTGCTATTTTAAAACATAATAATGCTTGTGGAATTGCACAAAGAGACACTATTTTACAAGCTTATAAAGATGCTTTAGCAGGTGATCCTGTTTCGGCATTTGGTGGCATTTTAATTGCTAATAAAAAAATTGACAAAGCTACGGCAGAAGAGATACATAAATTATTTTGTGAAGTAGTTATTGCGCCTGAGTATGATGAAGTTGCTTTAGAAATTTTGAAAGGAAAGAAAAACAGAATTATATTAATTCAAAAAGATATTGAATTACCAAAAACTCAATATCGTACTGCTTTAAATGGAGTTTTATCTCAAGAAAAAGACAATATTACAGATGATATATCTATTTTAAAACAAGCTACAAAATTACATCCTGACGAAAGAGAAATTGAAGATCTATTATTTGCTTCAAAAATTTGTAAAAACACCAAATCAAATACCATAGTTTTAGTCAAAGATAAACAATTATGTGCTAGTGGTACAGGACAAACTTCTCGTATAGATGCATTAAATCAAGCAGTTCTAAAAGCCAATAATTTTAATTTTGATCTAAAAGGAGCTGTTATGGCAAGCGATGCTTTTTTCCCATTTCCTGATAGTGTAGAAATTGCAGATAAAGCAGGAATTACTGCTGTTATACAGCCGGGAGGATCTATAAAAGACAATTTGAGTATTGATTATTGTAATGACCATGAAATGTCAATGGTATTTACAGGAACAAGACATTTTAAGCATTAATTAGATAAAACTAACCAACCATAAAGATTTTTAAAGTAATTTTTGATAAATTAGGATTTCCTTTTATTTAAAATAAGGTAATTTTACTACATTTGCCAAACTGCATTATTAACCATTTAATTAGAGAAAATTATATATGGGTTTTTTTGATTTTTTGACCGAAGATATAGCTATTGATTTAGGTACTGCAAATACATTGATAATTCATAAAGGAAAAGTAGTTGTTGATAGTCCGTCAATTGTTGCAAAAAACAGGGCAACAGGAAAAATTATAGCGATAGGTAAAGAGGCGAATCTCATGCAAGGGAAAACACATGAAAATATCAAAACAATTCGACCCTTAAAGGATGGTGTTATTGCTGATTTTGAAGCTTCTGAACAAATGATAAGAGAGTTTATCAAACAAATACCAACGATAAAAAATAGATTTTTCAAGCCTTCTCTACGTATGGTTATTTGTATTCCTTCTGGAATTACAGAGGTAGAAAAAAGAGCAGTTCGAGATTCGGCTGAACAAATGAATGCAAAAGAAATCTATTTGATTTATGAGCCAATGGCTGCTGCAATAGGTATAGGTATTGATATTATGCAACCCAGAGGAAACATGATTATTGATATTGGAGGTGGAACTACAGAAATTGCTGTTATCGCTTTAAGTGGAATTGTTTGTGATAAGTCTGTTAAAGTAGCAGGCGATGTTTTTACCAATGATATTGCTATGTATATGCGTACACAACATAATTTATTTGTTGGAGAGGCATCTGCTGAAAAAATTAAAATTGAAATTGGGGCTGCTACTGAAGATCTTGAAAATCCACCCGAGGATATTTTAATTCAAGGTAGAGATTTATTAAGCGGAAAACCAAAACAAATTGAAGTATCATATCGCGAAATTGCTAAAGCATTAGAAAAATCAATCTTACGTATAGAAGATGCTGTAATGGAAACTTTATCTCAAACTCCACCCGAATTAGCTTCAGATATTTATAGTACAGGTATTTATTTAGCAGGTGGGGGGTCAATGCTACGTGGCTTAGATAAGCGATTATCTAGAAAAACTGATTTACCGGTTTATGTGGCCGATGATCCTTTACGGGCTGTAGTTAGAGGAACAGGAACAGCTTTAAAAGACATTGAAAGATACAAAAGTGTTTTGATGAAATAGAATATTCATTTAGAAAAGTATGCAACAATTAATTTCTTTTATTTTTAAGAATAAACACTTCTTAATTTTTTTGTTGCTTGAATTATTTGCTGTTTTTTTTACGATTCAAAATAATTCTTATCACAGAAGTAAATTTGTTAATTCTGCCAATTTTATTACAGGTGGTATTTATAAAAGAATCAATAATTTTAAAGAATATATTCGTTTAAAAGATGAAAATATTCGTCTGGCAGAAGAAAATGTATACTTAAAAAATTTATTGGATAAAGAAAAAATTATAGACTCAATAAATGAAAAATTATTAATTGGTACCGTAAATACCAATCAAAAGTACTTTTATATTTCTTCAAAAATCATCAATAATGAGTACAATAGAAGTAACAATTATATTACAATAAATTCAGGTGAAAATAAAGGTATAGCTTCGGATATGGGAGTTATTAATAGTAAAGGAATCATTGGAATAACAAAAAGTGTTTCAAATAAATATTCAACTGTTTTATCGGTTTTAAATATCAATTCAAAAATTAATATAAAATTATTGAAAAGCAATTATTTTGGGTCATTGAGCTGGAATGCAAAAGATTATCAAACTGTTCAGTTTTTGGATTTACCTGTTCAGGCAAATATTAAAATTGGAGATACTGTTATTACCGGAGGAAGGTCAACAATTTTTCCTGAAGGAATTCCTGTAGGAACAATTAAAGATTTTAATGTTGTTAATAATAATTACGAATTTATAAATATTAATCTGTTTAATGATATGAGTGCTTTGGGATATGTTGAGATTATTAAAAATTTTGATAAAGAGCAAATAAAAAATTTAGAAGAAAAATCAACAAATGAATAGAGAGAATTTAAATATTGCATTTGTGTTTATAGGCTTGGTGGTTCTGCAAATTGTGATATTGAATAATATCAATTTTCTGGGTTATATCAATCCCTTTTTTTATATAGTTTTTATTTTCTATTATCCTGTTAAAAAATTGGATGCTGCGTTTCTTTTAGTAAGTTTTTTATTGGGATTAACAATAGATTTTTTTTCTAATTCTGGAGGTGTAAATGCTGCAGCAACTTTGTTCGTAGCTTATATCAGAATTCCTGTTATCAAAAGTATTTTAGGAAAGACAGAACTTGAATTCAATAATTTTTCATTCAGAAAGTTAAAATTCAATAAAACACTTTTAGTTATTACAACGCTTACATTTATACATCATTTTATAATTTTTGGTTTAGAGTATTTTAAATTAAATAATATTCAATTAATTTTAACCAAAACATTTTTAACAAGTATTTTTACAATTATTTTAATTTTGATAAGTTTCATTCTTTTTACTAATAAAAATGCCTCGTAAAAGTTTATTATATTTTTTAATAATTATTGTTGGAGCAATTTTTTTGATAAGATTGTCCTATATACAGGTGTTTGCCGATAAATATAGAGAATCACCATTAAATAATTCGGCTGTAACTGAAAAATTCGTTTATCCTAACAGAGGCTATGTTTATGATAGAAATGGTAAATTAATTGTTGCAAACCAAGCTTCGTATGATGTTATGGTTATACCAAAGGATGTTGAACCATTAGATACACTTGAATTTTGTGATTTACTTAAAATTTCAAAACAAATTTTTTTAAAACAGTATTATAAAGCTGAAAACTATTCTCTTAGAATACCATCTGTTTTTTTGGCTCAGGTTTCAAAGGAAGATTATGCATATCTTCAAGAGAAAATGTATAAGTACAAAGGGTTTTATATTCAAAAGCGAAATATCCGAAAATACCCTTTAAATACTTCTTCAAATGTTTTGGGTTATTTGAGTGAAGTAAACGAGAGGATACTAAGTAAAAATCCATATTATAATTTAGGAGAACTAATAGGGTATCAAGGTGTTGAAAAACAATATGAAGACATTTTAAGGGGCAAAAAAGGTGTCAAATTTATCCAAAAAAATCGCTTTAATAAAGAAATAGGGGCCTATAAAAATGGAATTTACGATACTTTGCCAATACCCGGAAAAGATATTTCTCTAACAATTGATATTGAATTACAACAATATGTTGAAGCCTTAATGAATCATAAACGAGGAGGTGTAGTTGCGATAGAACCTTCCACTGGTGAAATTTTAACATTGGTTTCAACACCAAGTTACAATCCTAACATGTTGGTTGGAAGAAAACGATCAAAAAATTCATTTGCACTATTTAGTGATACAATAAAAAAACCAATGCTGGATAGAGCTTTACAAGCTCAATATCCTCCCGGTTCACCTTTTAAGATTATCAACGGATTGATAGGTTTGCAAGAAGGTGTGATTACACCACAAACCTCCTTTTATTGTTATCATGGTTATCGTTATGGAATAAGTGGTTTTATGGCGTGTCATTGTGGGGTTGTAGGTTCACCAATCAATTTAAATACAGGTGTTTATAGATCATGTAATTCCTATTTTTCAAATGTATATCGAAAAACTATTGAAAAATACGAAAATCCATCAGAAGGGATGAATGTATGGAGTAATCATGTTAAAAGTTTTGGATTGGGAAATTATTTAGGTTATGATCTGCCTTCAGGCCAAAAAGGTCTCATACCTAATGCAGATCTATATAATAAATTTTATCCTAATGGAGGTTGGAAAGCTGTTACTACTATTTCAAATGCTATTGGGCAAGGTGAGGTTTTAACTACTCCTATTCAATTGGCAAATATGACTGCTGCAGTAGCAAATAGAGGTTTTTATTATACACCTCATATTTTAAAAAAGGTTGGAGGGAATAATATTACAGATCCAAAATATACAGATCCAAAATATACTACAATAGATAAACAACATTTTGACCCAATTATTGAGGGTATGCTAGATGTTTTTGAAAAAGGTACGGCGAGAATGTCAAAGTTAGATAGTATTGAAATATGTGGTAAAACAGGTACTGCCGAGAATTCTATGCGAATTAATGGTAAAAAAGTTCAATTTACAGACCACTCCATTTTTATTGCTTTTGCACCAAAAGATGATCCTAAAATTGCCATTGCAGTTTTTGTTGAGAATGGTTATTGGGGATCTAGATGGGCAGCACCTATTGCAAGTTTGATGGTCGAAAAATATCTAACCGGTAAAGTGAAAAGAAAATGGTTGGAAAAGAGAATTTTAGAAGGTAGTTTAGAAGAAGAATATGCTAATCAATTATTAGAATCATACGTTGCGAAAAAGGAATAATAACATATTTAAAGGTGTAGATTGGCTTTTGGTAGTCTTTTATCTGTTCTTTGTTTTCTTAGGATGGTTAAGCATTTATGCTGCAACTTTTAATGAAGATCAAGCTTTTGCATTTAATTTATCAACTAAATACGGGAAGCAGATATTCTTTATATTTTTAAGTTTTTTTCTGATTTTCTTTATTTTGGCAATTGATAGAAAGTTTTATGAAAGATATTCAGGTGTTTTTTATGTTATTTCTCTTTTGTCATTGATAGGCTTATTTATTTTTGGAAAGAATATAAATGGAGCTACTTCATGGTATCATTTTGGAAATTTTAGTATACAACCCTCAGAGTTTGCTAAAGCAGCAACAGCTTTAGCATTGGCTAATTTTTTGAGTGAAAGAGGTATGGACCTAAAAAAATTGCCAATACAACTTAGAACCTTTGGCATAATCTTAATGCCTGCATTATTGATAACTTTACAACCTGACCCGGGATCTGCATTGGTATACGGATCCTTAATATTTGTATTATATAGATTCGGATTGCCACTTTACTACCTTGTAATTGGTTTTATAGCTTTATTATTATTTATAATTACACTTTATTTTGGATACTTTTTAACCTTAGTCATTACTTTTATTTTGATAACTACATTTATTATTTATTTGTATTACAAAAATAAATTGGTATTTCGAAGAAATTGGTTGAGTTTGATTGCAATTTATTTTTTTTCAGGATTATTTATTTTTAGTGTTGATTATGTATTCAATAATGTTTTTGAACAAAGGCATAGAGATAGATTTGATATTCTATTAGGAAAAAAAATCGATACACAAGGTATTGGTTACAATACAGCACAGTCTGTAACTACAATAGGTTCAGGGGGAATAACAGGTAAAGGATATTTACAAGGAGATAGAACTCAAGGTGATTTTGTTCCTGAGCAACAAACCGATTATATTTTTAGTACAATAGGTGAAGAATGGGGGTTTTTAGGAACAAGTTTTGTGGTATTAATGTTTGTAGGGTTCTTATTGAGATTACTCTATATAGCCGAAAGACAAAAATTAATGTTCAGTAAAGTTTACGCTTATAGTGTAGTGGTAATATTTTTATTTCACTTTGCTATAAATATTGGTATGGTTATAGGGTTATTACCAACTATTGGAATTCCACTTCCATTTTTTAGTTATGGAGGATCTTCTTTATGGGGTTTTACACTACTTTTATTTATTATGATTAGATTAGATGCTGATAGAATATATGAATGGTAACATATATAAACAAAAAAGACAGCCATTAGACTGTCTTTTTATTATTATTAAAATATTGTAAATTATTTCAATCCTGCAACGTGTTTTGTCAATTTAGATTTAATATTAGCAGCTTTATTATTGTGAATGATATTGTTTTTTGCTAATTTATCAACCATAGAAATAACTTTAATTAGCTGAATTTCAGCTTCTTTCTTTTCTTCAACAGATTTTAAATTCTTTATAGCATTACGAGTAGTTGTATGCTGGTATCTGTTTCTCAACCTTTTCGTTTCGTTCGATCTAATTCTTTTTAATGCTGACTTATGATTTGCCATTTTAAATAATTTAATATTAAAATATCTCAAAATGAGATAAATTTTGTAGCCCGTAGGGGAATCGAACCCCTCTTACCAGGATGAAAACCTGGCGTCCTAGCCGATAGACGAACGGGCCTAGGATTACTTTTTGTTTCAAAAGCGAGTGCAAAAATAAAACATTTTTTTTACTCTGCAAGAACTTTATAATCTTTTTTAATAGGCTTTAGAAAAAAGTACTCTTTTTCTAGATTTATTGCCTGTCAAAATACATTTACCATCTTCTTCTTTAGCATCTAAAGGAATACATCTGATCGTAGCTTTGGTAAGCTTTTTTATTTCTTCTTCAGTTTCTACCGTACCATCCCAATGTGCTGAAATAAATCCTCCTTTTTTATCTAAAACTTCTTTAAATTCGTCAAAACTATTAACTTCAGTAATATGCGTATTTCTATAATCTAATGCTTTATTAAATAAATTATCTTGAATTTCGTCTAAAAGATTTGCTATTGTATTAGAAATGTTTTCCTGACTAACAATTTCTTTGGATAAAGTATCACGTCTTGCTAATTCTATATTTCCACTTTCTAGATCTCTCGGACCAATAGCAATTCTTAAAGGCACTCCTTTTAATTCATACTCTGCAAATTTCCATCCGGGTTTATGAGTTCTCCGGTTGTCATATTTAACAGATATTCCTTTGGCCCTTAATTCTTTAGTCATTTCATCGGCTTTATCAGAAATAGTCTCATATTGTTCATCAGTTTTGTAAATAGGAACGATAACAACTTGTATAGGTGCTAATTTTGGGGGTAGAACTAAACCAAAATCATCACTGTGTGTCATTACTAAAGCTCCCATCAATCTGGTAGAAACTCCCCATGAAGTTGCCCAAACATAATCTAATTTACCCTCTTTTGAAGTAAATTTTACATCAAAAGCTTTGGCAAAGTTTTGTCCTAAAAAATGAGTTGTTCCAGCTTGTAAAGCTTTACCATCTTGCATTAAAGCTTCAATTGTATAAGTATTTAATGCTCCGGCAAATCGTTCACTTTCTGTTTTTAACCCTTTAATAACCGGCATTGCCATGAAATTTTCGGCAAAAGCAGCATAAACTCCCTGCATTTTTTCTGCTTCTTCAATAGCTTCATTCTCAGTTTCATGTGCCGTGTGTCCTTCTTGCCATAAAAATTCAGCGGTACGTAAAAATAAACGTGTTCGCATTTCCCATCTCACTACATTTGACCATTGATTGATCAATAAAGGTAAATCACGATAAGATTGAATCCATTTCCGGTAGGAATCCCAAATGATGGTTTCAGAAGTTGGACGAATGATCAACTCTTCTTCTAATTTGGCACTCTCGTCAACAATAATACCCTCTCCTTCTTCTCCATTTTTTAATCGATAATGTGTAACAACAGCACATTCTTTTGCAAACCCGTCAACATGACTTGCTTCTTTGCTGAAATAGGATTTTGGTATCAATAAAGGAAAATATGCATTTTCATGTCCTGTTTCTTTGAACATTCTATCTAATTCAGCCTGCATTTTTTCCCAAATAGCATAGCCATAGGGTTTTATTACCATCATTCCTCTCACTCCAGAATTTTCGGCTAAATCGGCTTTTATTACTATTTCGTTGTACCATTTTGAATAATCTTCACTTCTTTTGGTCAATTTCTTACTCATATAAAAAAACTATAAATTTATTTTTGGCATAAATATTGTGATAATATTAACATTATCATTAATTTGGTTGCAAAGCTAATTAATTTTGTAACTTACAACAATAAAAATGACAGTTATGAAAAATATTACAATTAAAAAGTTTAAAATAGCGTCCCTTTTTATATTTTCCTTACTTTTTTTAAGTTTTATTTCTTGTGGAACTTCTTCACAAAGTGCTTATTATGGTGATGATGGTATATATGAAACAGATAGATATTATAATAATAATAATGATGAAGTAGTTATTATAAAAGATAATCAATCTTCAAATACTTACAAACACTATTTTGAAACAGAATCAAGAAAATATGATTTTGATGAAGAAGATATCATAACTGATGTTGATGATTATGAAGGTTATTCAGAGACTGATACTCTTTACGTTGAAGAGCAATATGGAAATGGGTCGCCTCCTTGGAATTATTCCGACAATGTTTCAGTAACTTTTCATATAGGAATGGGTGGTTATTGGGGATACCCATATTACGGTTATTATAATCCTTGGTATGGCTATGGATACGGCTATGGATACGGCTATGGATACGGCTATGGATATGGTGGTGGTTATTGGGGTTATCCTGGTTATGGTTGGGGATATTATCCTCCTTATTGGGGTGGTTATTATCCACCTTATTATCCTGGATATCGTCCGCCTTATTATGATAGTAGATATACTTATGGGAAAAGATATGCATACAATACAAGAGGGCGTATGAATAGTTCAGACTATTATAACAGAAGATCAGGAGTAAGTAGTTATAGTCGTACTTCTCAATCGAATAATAGAACGTCTACTAGTCCAAATATTTATAGAAATTCAAATACTTCAAATACAACAAATAGGAAAGTTACCAAATATCAACGCAGTTCTAGTTCAAATAGTAATTACAAAAGTACTACACCAAGTAATACTAATACGCGTAGTTACAATCGAAGTAATTCAACCATAAACAGATCTTCCTCTCCAAGTTATAATCGTGGTAGTAGTTCTGGCGCCAGAAGTAGTAGTAGAGGTCGTCATCAAGCTTCGGTTGATACAAGATCAAATGTAAATAATTCGCGAATTATTCGTGATACACCTATAAAATATCAACGTACTAATTCTAAATCAACATATGTTAGGAACACTACTTCAAGACCAAAAAATACAAAATATGTTCGTGTTGGAAATGTGAATTATAAGCCTTCTTATGCACGTACTAGCAATGCAAGACGAGTTAATAATAATTATGTGGCTAGTAATAATAGAGGGAATAAATCTCAAACATCAAGGGTGTCAACTCAATATAAACCAAGAAAAACATATTCTTCTAATAAAACGAGATCAAATAATAGCTCTGTTAAAAGAGCTTCTGCAAGAAGCAGTAATAATTCTTCAAACAATACTAGATCTTATAGTAGGTCGAGTTCATCTCAATCAAAAAGTTCCTCCAGTAGTAGTAGATCAAGCTCTTCAGGTTCAAGGAGTAGTTCAAGGTCTCACCGATAAATTTTTAAAAGAAAAACATTGAATATCAAAGATATAATTATGAAAAAAATATTACTTTTTACGTTATTTATAGCACCATTTTTAATAAATGCGCAATCATTGAGTTATACAGATGCTGCTGTACTTTTTTCTGCTGATGATGATTATGGAACTGCTCGATCTATGGGAATGAGTAACGCATTTGGTGCTTTAGGAGCTGATATGACGGCTGTTGATATTAATCCTGCCGGTTTAGCGGTTTATAACCGTGCAGAATTTTCAACTACTTTGGGTTACAGAAATACAAATATCAATTCATCTTTTTACGGTACCGAATTAAAGAATAATGATGATTTTTTTAAATTTTCGCAAGCAGGTGGATTATTTTTGTTTAATAATTATAGTAATTCAGATTTTAAAAAGTTTGCTATGGGATTTAACTATTCTGTTGTTAAAGATTTTAGCAATTCTTTCTTTATAAATGGTAATAGTGGTATACCTGAATTTGTAGATGATCCTTATTTGAACTACGATGATGATGACACAAATAACATTTATTACACCAATGTAGATGATCAGTTCTTTTCAAATTATATGTCGGGTATAAATGATAGGTTCGCTTTCAGTTTTGCAACTCAATATAAAGATTTATTATATTTAGGTGCCTCGATAAATTCTCATCATATATATTTTAATCAAAATACGGTTTATGAAGAATTTAATAATGATGGTCATAATAATTTATTAGATGCTTATTTATCACAAAATTTAAATACTTATGGATATGGAGTTAATTTTGGTATTGGGGCAATTATTAAACCAACACAAAATTTTAGATTAGGTTTAGCTTACCAATCACCAACTTGGTTTAATTTAACAGAAAGATTTATTGAAGATATTGAAATAAGCGTTAGTAATAACACTAAACTTTATACAGAATATTATGATCCAAATTATTTTGATTATCAATTAAATACACCAGGTGAATTTACGGGTAGTTTGGCCTATATATTTGGTACACACGGTTTGGTGAGTTTTGATTATATCTATAAAGATTTTCAAAATACTAAATTGAAGCCTACAGGTGAATTTATCTATGAAAATCAGGATCTTTCTGAAGGATTAAAAGGAACATCATCATATAAAATTGGTACAGAATGGAGAGCCAATATATTTAGTTTTCGAGGCGGTTACCGTTTTACAGAAAGTCCATATAAGGGGGCTGATTCTTCTGATAATTTAAATGGTTATTCATTAGGTTTAGGTATTAAATTTTCGAGAAGAGTTAAATTAGATCTGGCTTATGATAACTCAAGTTACAAATACCAATATCAATTCTTGGATATTGATGATATGCAACCAGCTCATCTTGATGAAAGTAATTATAGAATAACTTCTACTTTGGTTTTTAGTTTTTAAAAACAGATTCAGTATAAATAATAAAATGCTTTTAATTTAATTAAAAGCATTTTTCATTTCTGAGAATATTAAATTGATTATTTTTTTCTTACTTTTATAGTAAATTAATCAATTTTTTTAACCTAAAACTTAAATTAAATGAAAAAATTATTAGCATTTTTAACTTTTCTTTTGTTTTTACTATTGATTTGGTTTGGATGGAATTGGTATAAAACTAATGTTGCCTGCTGTCCAGAAACTGTAGTAGAAGTTGAACATGGCCCTTTGTATTTTGATTGTAAATCAGATCAACCAATTACAAGTGATGCATGGGCTAAAGAGAAATCTGAAATTATTTCCGCTATAGCGGAAGGAGAGAAATTATTAATTGTTGGCCCTTATTTTGATGGAGAAGATAAATCTCTAGGGTTAACTAGAGCAGAAAAAGTCGAATCACTTTTTTTGGATAAATTAAAAGCAGAAGATATTGAATTAGATTCTAGATATGCAGGTGATTGTAAGGAAGCATTAAGCGATCCATTAAACAAAACACTTTTTAGATCGGTAATAAGAAATGAACATGTAGTTGAATTTCATGATAAAGCCTACATATATTTTAAATATGATACAACAAAAGAAATTGATACTGAAAATGTTGTACTTTATCTAAGCAATCTTATTGAAGAGCTTAAAGCAACTAGTGAAAAAGTCAATCTAACAGGGCATACAGATGCTGATGGCACCCAAGAGTATAACAAAGAATTGGGTATGAAAAGAGCTACCCGTGTTAAGAATTATCTTGTAAAAAATGGTATAGACGAAGAAAGAATTACAGTAGAATCTGCAGGTAAACTAGAACCTTTGTCAACTAATACAACGCCAGAAGGTAAGCAAAAGAATCGTAGAGTAGAAATAGAAGTAAAATAAAAACAAACCAAATTTAAAAATTATAAATTATGTTAAAATTAGCAATAAATACAACAGCATGTGATGGTAGCGATGTTTTTTGGCCATGGTTAATGTGGTTAATAGGAGCCTTCCTTTTAGGTTTACTGTTAGGATGGTTATTGAAACAACTTTTTGGTGGAGATAATGATGCAAAAGTAGCAGCTGCTCCAGTAGTTGCAGTTGATGCCGTTAAAGACGATTATACTAAAATTGAAGGTATTGGTCCGAAAATTAAAGGTTTATTAAATGATGATGGGCTTTGGAGTTTTCACCAACTTGCAATGTCAAAAACAAGTCATTTACAAAAAATTCTTGATAATGCCGGACCTGCTTATACTGTTCACAACCCACGAACTTGGGCAGCACAAGCCAAATTAGCAGATGAAGAAAATTGGGAAGAATTAAAGATTTGGCAAGATCATCTTAAAGGGGGTGTTTAGAATTTTGTAACTTATAGATTAATTTTATATCCCGTTCATTTAAGTGAGCGGGATTTTTAATCAAAAAAAAAGCTGCCAAATTATTGGCAACCTTTTTCAAATTAAATTTGAGTTGTATTTTCTATCCAAAGAAATAAGCCATTTTCCAAAATCTTTTTTTACTGGATTCTTCACAGTTCCCTTTGGGATTATTTAAGCAGTATAAATATTCCTTTCCTTTGGCATTAATTTTAACATTGATACTATTAACTTTTTCAGTTATTCCAAAAGCCTCAAAATCTCTAGGTTTTTTATTTTCAATAACGATTAAATTTCTACCTTGTAAATCATTAATAGCTTCTGAAATAAGGTAATAATTTTCATCAATCAAAGACACATCAACAAAATTGCCTTTATCGTTTTTTTTGAGATATTCCAATATTTTAAGTTCTAAATTCATAGCGTTATGTATTAGAATGTTATAATTTAAGATGCAAAAAAGTTTTATTGGTTGCGTATTAAATATTATTATAATTGTAATATCATAATAACGATTAAAAGTTAGTGTTTATTGTTATTTATTAAAGTAAAAAAAAATCAATCTATAAATTCTAAATTGATGTTAATTTAATGCAAATCAATACACTTATAAATTTTTACTAATATAATTGATTGTCTTCGATAATAAGAATTTGGATTATTTTTTAAATCCGTTAATTTTACGTAAAATTACATTTTAAAATTACTGACTTATTTACAATTTATGGATACAAAAATTATTAAGAATAAAGAATTAAACATATGGGAAGCACTAACTCCTGTAATAGTTTTGGTGGTCTTATTAGCGTATAATGTATCGGTATATGGTGATGACGCTTTAAGCGGGTCAAATCAATTTATTTTGTTAATTGGTGGTGCTGTTGCAGCAGTAGTAGGTTTTTTTAATAAAGTATCTTATAAAAAGATGATCGATGAAATTGCCAATAATTTAAAATCTACTACCGGTGCTATATTAATTCTTTTGTTTGTAGGAGCTTTGGCAGGTACTTGGTTAGTTAGTGGTGTGATACCTACAATGATTTATTACGGATTAAAAATTTTAAATCCAACTATATTTTTACCCGCAACTGTAATTATTTGTGCAATCATTTCAATTGCAACAGGTAGTTCATGGACTACTTCAGCAACCGTTGGTATTGCCTTGATTGGAATTGGTGATGCCTTAGGAATATCATTGGGTATGGTTGCTGGTGCTGTGCTATCGGGGGCATATTTTGGAGATAAAATGTCACCGATGTCTGATACTACAAATCTTGCACCTGCAATGGCAGGAACAGATTTATTTACACATATAAGATATATGGCATATACTACTGTACCTACCATCATTATCGCCCTAATCATATTTATTATTATTGGTTTTACGATTGATACAACAGGTAGTGCAGATACAGAAGTTATTTTAAATTCTATTAAAGAATCCTTTAATATTAATCCATGGTTATTTTTGGTACCCATTATTGTTATTGTACTTATTATAACTAAAACTCAACCTATGATAGCCTTGTTAATTGGGACACTCTTAGGTGGAGTATTTGCGATTATCTTTCAACCTGATATCATTGTTAAAATTGCAAATGCAGAGGTCATGAATTTTCAAACGGCATATCAGGGAGTAATGAATGCAATAACTGTTGATACAACTATTGAAACCAGTAATCCACAGCTTAATGACCTATTTTCATCTGGAGGTATGAGTGGTATGTTAGGAACAATTTGGTTGATAATCTGTGCTATGGTTTTTGGAGGTGTTATGGATGCAATAGGAGCTTTATCACGAATTAGCAGTGCATTATTAAAACTTGCAAATTCAGTTTTTGGGTTATTTGCAAGTACTGTTACCAGTTGTTTGGCTTTGAATGTAACCGCCAGTGATCAATATTTGGCAATAGTTGTACCCGGTAAAATGTTTAGTAAAGCTTATGAAGAAAAAGGACTGGCTCCAGAAAATTTGAGTAGAACCTTAGAAGACTCAGGTACTGTAACTTCTGTATTGGTGCCCTGGAATACTTGTGGGGCATATCAATCAGGTGTATTAGGTGTAAGTGTAAGTGAATATTTTGTGTATGCTATTTTTAATTATTTAAGTCCTTTTATGACTTTGTTCTTTGCTGCTTTTCATATTAAGATCAAAGAGCTAAAAAAGTAATTAAAATATTTAGAACTTAAATTAAATAACTCATTGGTTGAGTTTTCGGATAGAAAACATTTTTTAATCAAACTTATTTAAAACCTCTTCAAAAACTTTAAAAACCTCCTCTTTAGTATCTGAAGTTACCATACGTAAACGATACTCTTTAAAGTGAGGTATTCCTTTAAAATAATTGGTATAATGGCGCCGGGTTTCAAATAAACCAGCATGCTCACCATTCCAATCTATAGCCATTTGTAAATGTAGTTTTGCAGTTTCTACTCGTTGAGAAATAGTAGGTGGTGCTAAATGAATGCCGGTATTGAAATAATGTTTTACTTGTGCGAAAAACCAGGGGTTACCTATGCTTGCTCTCCCAATCATGGCTCCATCTAGTCCGTATTTATCACGCATGATCATAGCTTTTTCAGGACTGTCAACATCTCCATTTCCAAAAACAGGAATATACATTCTTGGATTATTTTTAACATCGGCAATAGGCTCCCAATTGGCTTCCCCTTTGTACATTTGGGCGCGGGTTCTTCCATGAATTGCAATAGCTTTCGCCCCAACATCCTGAAGACGTTCGGCAATTTCTAAAATTTGAATTGATTCGTTATCCCAACCCAAACGTGTTTTGACAGTAATAGGTAAATGGGTATGTTTTACCATAGCATCAGTAAGTTTAACCATTAGCGGGATATCTTTTAAAATTCCGGCACCGGCACCTTTACTTACTACTTTTTTTACAGGACAACCATAATTGATATCAATAAAATCAGGATTAGATTGTGTCACAATTTCAACTGTTCGCAACATAGAATCAAGGTTTGCACCAAAAATCTGAATCCCTACAGGGCGCTCTTTATCGTAAATATCTAGTTTTTGAACACTTTTTGATGCATCGCGAATTAGCCCTTCTGAAGAAATAAATTCAGTATAAACAACATCAGCACCTTGCTCTTTACAAAGTGCTCTAAATGGAGGGTCGCTCACATCTTCCATAGGTGCAAGTAAAAGTGGAAATTCACCCAACTCAATATCGCCAATTTTTACCATACAAATTAATGTTATAATGATACAAATTTAATACTTTAAAAAATGCAAAATTACTACTAAATCTTGAATTTCAAATCTTCACACTTTTCATAGTTATTATTTTCGCTTTAAGCGATATTTTATTTTATTAAAAAAAAGTTACATTTGTTACCTAAAAATTTGGCAAATGAAAGTAAAAATAACTTTGATGATTTTGGTTTTTAGCATTTTTAGCTGTAAAACTCAAACAGATCAAAAAACTCAAGCAAAAACTAATAAAGAAGATGCAACTTCCGGTGCAACAAAAATTGTAAATATTTTACATTATCCTCAAGAAACGCATTTGGCAAATATTAAACAATTGACCTTTGGAGGTGATAACGCTGAAGCTTATTGGAGTTTTGATGGAACAAAACTTGTATTTCAGGCAACTAATAAAGAATGGGGATTGGGATGTGATCAAATTTTTACTATGGATCTAAATGATGACTTAAGTAAAGGTTCAATTCCACAAATGGTAAGTACCGGTTTAGGTCGTACAACTTGTAGCTATTTTTTGCCTGGAAATAAAACAATCATTTATTCTTCAACGCATTTGGGTGATGAAGCTTGTCCACCTGCTCCTAAAAAAGAAGACCATGGAGGTAAATACGTTTGGCCGGTTTATAAAACCTTTGATATATTTACTGCCGATACTAAAGGAAATCAGTTAAAACAATTAACACATACACCTGGTTATGATGCTGAACCTACTGTTTCACCAAAAGGAGATAAAATTGTTTTTACATCTACCAGATCAGGTGATTTAGAATTATTTACCATGAATATTGATGGTACTGATGTAAAACAAATTACGCATGAATTGGGTTATGATGGAGGTGCTTTTTTCTCTCCTGACGGATCAAAACTAATCTTTCGTTCTTCTCGTCCAAAAACTGAAAAAGATATTAAAGAATACAAAGATCTATTGTCACAAGGTTTGGTAATGCCTACCAATATGGAATTATATGTTTGTAATGTTGATGGTTCAGATTTAATAAAAATAACCAATTTAGGTGGGGCTAACTGGGCACCATTTTTTCATCCTAATGGTAAAAAAGTTCTTTTTTCTTCAAATCATCATAAAGAAAAACATGACGGATTTAATTTATTTATGGTAAATTTGGATGGCTCAGGATTAAAACAAATTACATTTGATGGAGTTTTTGATGCTTTTCCAATGTTTTCACCGGATGGTACAAAGCTGGTTTTTTCTTCAAATAGAAATAATAACGGAACACATGATACTAATTTGTTTGTTGCGGACTGGGTAGAATAAATTAACATAAAATGTCAAAGAAATACAATTGGGCAATTTTAGGATGTGGTAAAATTGCAAAAAAATTTTCAAGTGATTTAAAATTATTACCTAATGCAAATTTATATGCAGCTGCATCAAGAAGCATAAAAAATGCTCAAGATTTTGCTAATGAGTTTGATTATAAAAAAGCTTATGGTTCATACCAAGAGATGGTAGAAGATCAAAATGTTGATATTGTTTATATTGCAACACCCCATTCTTTTCATTTAGAGCATACACTACTTTGTTTAAAGCACAAAAAAGCAGTTTTGTGTGAAAAAGCTCTTGCTATAAACTCAAAAGAAGTTAAAAAAATGATAAGTGCTTCAAAAGAAAATAATACATTTTTAATGGAAGCTTTTTGGACAATCTTTCAGCCTCAATTTTTAAAAATAGCAGAAATTGTAAAATCAAAAGAATTAGGGAATCTCAAATTTGTGAAATCTGATTTTATGTTTAATGCAGAATTTGATGCTGAAAAAAGACTTTACAATATTAATTTAGGAGCAGGATCGTTACTTGATATTGGTATTTATCCAATATTTACATCATTATATTTTTTTGGGAAACCCAATAAAATAAAAACAATTGCTAATATTAGATCTACAGGAGTAGAAGATAGTATAGCAATGTTATTTAGTTATGATAATGGAGCCATAGCTGTTTTAACATCTAGCTTTGAAAGTTCATGTAAAAATGAAACGGAATTTTGTTTTGAAAATGGATTCATGAAAGTTGAACGGAATTCAGTTGAACCTATTTTAATGAATAAAAATGGTTTAGATCAATTTATTGATTTTGATAATATTTCTGGTATGGGATATGAATTGGAAGCATCACATGTAATGGATTGCCTGGATAAAAACCTTATTGAAAGCCCAATTTTACCACATTCATTTAGTTTAGACCTCATAGAGATCTTAGATGCTGTTCGTTATGAAGCAGGTATAGTTTTTCCAAATCACGACTAAAAACAAAATTAATTCTACACACAAAAAATTAGTTATATTTGCGGAAATAAGTAGATAGGTAAAACGACGTATGAAGAACATTCGAAATTTTTGTATAATTGCACATATTGACCATGGAAAGAGTACTCTGGCTGATAGACTTTTAGAATATACTGATACTATAACTGATCGGGAAAAACAAGATCAGTTGTTAGATAATATGGATTTGGAAAGAGAGCGGGGTATTACAATAAAAAGTCACGCAATTCAAATGGATTATGAGCATGATGGAGAGAAATTTGTATTGAATTTGATCGATACACCGGGGCATGTGGATTTTTCATATGAAGTTTCTCGTTCAATTGCCGCATGTGAAGGTGCATTATTAATTGTTGATGCAGCACAAAGCATTCAGGCACAAACCATCTCTAATTTGTATTTGGCTTTAGAAAATGATCTTGAGATCATTCCGGTTTTGAATAAAGTAGATTTACCAAGTGCAAACCCTGAAGAAGTTACAGATGATATTGTTGATCTTTTGGGTTGTTCTCCCGATGAAGTAATACACGCAAGTGGAAAAACAGGCTTTGGTATTGATAACATTTTAGATGCAATTATCAATAGAATACCTGCACCTAAAGGTGACGTAAATGCGCCTTTGCAAGCATTGATTTTTGATTCTGTTTATAATTCTTACCGAGGTGTTGAAACTTATTTTAGAGTTTTTAATGGTGAAATTAAAAAGGGGCAACATATAAAATTTGTAGCTACAGGGAATGAATATTTTGCAGATGAGGTTGGTACATTAAAATTAAATCAAGTACCCAAAAAAAGTATTAAAGCAGGAGATGTTGGATATTTAATTACTGGTATAAAAACTGCAAGTGAAGTAAAAGTAGGAGATACAATAACTGATGCTGTAAACCCTACTCAAAATATGATTGAAGGGTTTGAAGATGTTAAACCTATGGTCTTTGCTGGTATTTACCCTGTTGATACAGAAGATTATGAAGAGTTAAGATCATCTATGGAGAAATTAAAGCTGAATGATGCTTCTTTAGTTTTTATTCCTGAAAGTTCAGCAGCCTTAGGATTTGGTTTCCGATGCGGTTTTTTAGGAATGTTGCATTTGGAAATTATTCAGGAAAGATTGGAACGAGAATTTGATATGTTAGTAATCACAACTGTGCCAAATGTTTCGTATCATGCTTTTACCAATAAAAAACCAAATGAAATAATTCTGGTAAATAATCCATCTGATTTACCTGAACCATCTACTTTAAATAGAGTTGAAGAACCGTATATAAAAGCAAGTATTATTACCAAAGCTGAATTTGTTGGACCAGTAATGAGTTTATGTATTGAAAAACGTGGTGAAATTACACATCAAACCTATTTAACTACAGAAAGAGTTGAGTTAAATTTTGATATGCCTTTATCAGAAATTGTTTTTGATTTTTACGATAGATTAAAAACGGTTTCAAAAGGATATGCCTCTTTTGATTATCATCCAATAGGATTTCGAGAATCAAAATTAGTTAGGGTTGATATTTTATTAAATGGACAACTTGTAGATGCACTATCGGCTTTATTACATGATAGTTCTGCATATGGTATTGGAAAGAAAATATGTGAGAAATTACGAAAATTAATTCCACGTCAACAATTTGATATTCCAATTCAGGCAGCGATCGGTGCTAAAATAATAGCTCGTGAAACCATTAAAGCACTTAGGAAAGATGTAACTGCTAAATGTTATGGTGGGGATATTACCCGTAAGCGTAAATTATTGGAAAAACAGAAAAAGGGTAAAAAACGTATGCGACAAGTAGGGAATGTTGAAATTCCGCAACAAGCATTTATGGCTGTTTTAAAGTTGAATGAATAGGTTAAAATTATAAGTCTAAAGGTAGAATTATATTCAGAATTTTTGAATTTTGAGATACCCTGAAACTCTAAACAACTTAGATTACTTTCAATTTTCTTAAAAAAGTATCTAAATTATCAGCAGTTTTAAAGCATGAGCTAACTTTATCTACATCATCACAATAGGTAGAATCTATAATATGAGCTCTACAATTTATAGCTTGAAAATCAATATTTTTAAACTTTGCATCAATAGTTATGCAACGTTTCATCAAACCTTCTAAAGTTTCATTGTCATGAGTTTCAAAACCTCTTTGAGTTAAGTAGCCTTTTAAATAATTTTCAATAGCATATTGAGAATTTTTACAAACCAAATAAGTAACTACATCTTCTTCAGGTTTAAACAGTTCTTCGTTAGCAATTTTTAATTGCTCTCTTGCTTTGTCAAAATGTTCTTTTCCTTTCATAATAAAAAAAAACCTCGTAATATTTAATTTTATTACGAGGCTTCTATTATCAAAATTACATATTTTTAAACAGTTCTAAACGTTCCCATTTAGATTCTACTTGCTCCTGAGCTTGATCTAGTAATTCTTCGGCCAGTACAGGATTTTCTTTAACAACTCTTGTAAACCGAGCTTCATTGTACATGAAATCTTCTAATTTACCAGCAGGTGCTTTAGAATCTAGTTTAAACTTCTTGCCTTTTGCTTTAGAAGGGTCAAATCTAAATAGTGGCCAGTAACCTGTTTCAACAGCTTTTTCCTGTTGAGTAGCACCATGTTTTAAATCATAACCATGCTCCCCACAATGAGAATAAGCAACAATTAATGAAGGTCCAGGATACTCTGCAGCCTCTTTAATAGCTCTTAATGATTGTACATCTTTAGCACCCATTGCAATTTGTGCTACATAAACACTTCCATAAGAAATAGCTTGCATTGCTAAACTCTTTTTAGGAGTTTTCTTACCGGCAATTGAGAATTTAGCACTTGCCCCAAGTGGAGTTGCTTTAGATGTTTGACCACCTGTATTTGAATAAACCTCAGTGTCCATCACCAAAATATTGATATTTTCACCTGAAGCCAATACGTGATCTACACCGCCATAACCAATGTCATAAGCCCAACCATCACCACCAAATATCCAAACTGCTTTTTTACGTAGATATTCAGATAATTCATTCAATTTTTTGGCATCCTCATTATTATCTAATATTGCTAATGTTTCTTTCAATTTATCAATATCAGCAAATTTTTGTGCTTTTTGTTTTTCATCCTCTTCAGGATTATTAAGGATAGCATTTACCAATTCACTACCAACTAATAATTCTAATGATTTTAATAAACTAACGGCAATTTCCTGTTTTTTAGTTAATGCTAATTGCATTCCTAAGCCAAATTCAGCATTATCTTCAAAAAGTGAATTAGCCCATGCCGGACCTCTACCAAATTCATTTGTTTTATAAGGTGTTGTAGGTAAATTACCTCCGTAAATCGAAGAACAACCTGTTGCATTTGCAATTAAAATACTATCACCGTACAATTGAGTTATTAATTTAATATAAGGTGTTTCACCACAACCAGAACAGGCTCCTGAAAATTCAAATAAAGGTTCTAAGAACTGTGCACCTTTAACATTAGTTGTGCTTAATTCTGTTCTGTCATAATTAGGTAGATCAATGAAGTAATCCCAGTTTTTGTTTTCAACCACATCAACTTCAATTTTTTTGTGCATGTTGATCGCTTTAAAGTCTGGAATTTCTTTACTTTCAGCAGGACAAACTTCAACACAAAGATCACATCCTGTACAATCTTCAGGTGAAACCTGTAATACATATACATCTTCTTTATCAAATGGGCGACCTTTGGCTGCAACCGTTTTTAAAGTTAATGGAGAATTAGATATTTCATCTTTAGATACAACTTTAGCTCTAATTGCTGCATGTGGACAAATAGCCACACATTTATTACATTGAGTACAAAGGTTTTCATCATCCCAAACTGGTATGTAATCAGCGATTCCACTTTTTTCGTATTGAGTAGTTCCTGTTGGGAAGGTACCATCAACCGGGAATGCACTTACTGGTAATTCATCACCTTTACCGCCTAAAATAGTTTCAAGCACATCGGTTACAAAACCTTTTGGTGCATTAGTCATTGCAGATAAGAATTGTTTATCGCTGGTAACTTTTTTAGGATAATCAACTTGTTGTAAGTTAGCCAAAGATTGATCAACAGCATTAAAGTTCATTTGCACTATCTTATCTCCTTTATGAGAGTAAGATTTTACAATAGCATCTTTAATTTTTTGAATTGCTTCATCTTTTGGTAAAATACCTGAAATGGCAAAGAAACAAGTTTGTAAAATAGTATTTGTTCTTTTACCCAATTTAGCTTCGTGTGCAACTTTACTCGCATCAATAGTATAGAATTTTGCTTCTTTTTCTATAATATTCTCCTGCATTTTTTTTGGTAATTTATTCCAAATCTCATCTTTTGAATAAGGAGAATTTAATAGGAAGGTTCCACCTTGTTTTAAATCATCGATCATATCATATTTTTCAATAAAATTGAATTGATGACTTGCTATAAAGTCTGCTTTATCAATTAAATAAGAAGAAAAGATTGGTTCAGGCCCAAAACGTAGATGCGAAATAGTTTGTGCTCCTGCTTTTTTTGAATCATAAACAAAATAACCTTGAACAAAATTATCAGTTGTTTCACCAATAATTTTTATAGAGTTTTTATTACCACCTACAGTACCATCAGATCCAAGGCCATAGAACATACAGTTAATGGTTGATCTTTTAACAGCAAAATCATTATCAATTGCTATACTTGTATGAGTAACATCATCATTAATACCTACTGTAAAATGATTTTTAGGTTTATCATTAAGTAATTCATCATAAATACCTTTTACCATTTTAGGCGTAAATTCTTTTGATGACAACCCATATCGACCACCTACAATTGTTGGCATATTTTCACCACTTTCAACATAAGCACTTACAACATCCATATATAGAGGTTCACCTATACTTCCAGGTTCTTTAGTTCTGTCTAATACTGCAATTTTCTTAACAGTTTTAGGTAGTTTTTCTAACATATCTTCCATTGGGAAGGGTCTGTATAAACGAATAAATAAAGCACCCACTTTTTCACCATCAGCAACCATTTGTTCCATGGTTTCTCTTACGGCACCTTCACCAGATCCCATAATAATGGTTACACGTTCTGCTTCAGGATGTCCAATATAGTATGTTAAGCTATAGCGACGACCAGTATGTTCGTAAAATTCATTCATTACATCTTGTACGATACTTGGTACTCTATCATAATATGCATTAGCTGCTTCACGAGCTTGGAAGAATACATCAGGATTTTGTGAAGTACCTCTAATTACCGGATTGTCAGGATCCAATGAATGCTTTCTGTGAGCCATAATCTGATTTTCAGGCATCATAGCTTTAATTACATCATCAGGAATACTATCAATTTTTGAAATTTCATGAGAAGTTCTAAATCCATCAAAAATATTCATAAAAGGAACTCGAGAATGTAAAGTTGCAACTTGCGATATTAAAGCGAAATCATGTGCCTCTTGTACACTACCACCAAATAACATAGAAAATCCTGTTTGACGGGCAGACATTACATCACTGTGGTCTCCAAAAATTGAAAGTGCATGAGTTGCAACGGTTCTTGCAGCAACATGTATTACAGATGGTAATAATTCACCTGCAATTTTAAACATATTTGGGATCATTAATAATAAGCCTTGTGATGCTGTAAATGTAGTTGTTAAAGCTCCTGTTTGTAAAGAACCATGAACAGCACCTGCTGCTCCAGCTTCACTTTGTAATTCTACTATTCGAGGTATATTTCCCCAAACATTCTTTTGTTCTTTTGAGCTGTACAAATCAACATGTTCGCCCATTGGTGATGCAGGAGTAATAGGGTAGATCGCACAAACCTCATTGGTTTTATGTGCAATGCGTGCTACTGCTTCATTAGCATCACAGATTAGTTTCTGAGATTTTTTTTTCATAATTATATATTTTTTATCATCAAGTATCAGTGCCTAAATTTGTATTATAATAATATGGTGTTAATTACAAAATACTTGTTCGTATTAATAACGATGCAAAACTATGATGAAATCAACATTTAAAAAATGATATAAATCATCTAGTAAAAAAAGATTTAGTTTAAATATATAACAAAAAAAAGACTGTCGTATTAGGACAGTCTTTTCTTTTTAGTGAAAACTTTTTTAAAAAGCTAAAACACTTTTATGTAAAAAAGAATTATTCGCCGTGTAACCAAGCTTTTTTAGACATTAAAGCAGCTTCATCTTCTTCGTGATCTTCATCAGGAACACAACAGTCAACAGGACAAACAGAAGCACATTGAGGTTCGTCATGGAAACCTTTACATTCAGTGCATTTGTCAGTTACTATAAAATAAAACTCATCACTTAATGCTTCGTTTGATTCATCAGCATCAACTTCTTCACCATTACTTGGTAATTTAACCATACCACTAAGGGCAGTTTCGTCTGAATAAGACCATTCGCTATCTGGTTCGTAAATAGCATTATTTGGACATTCGGCAACACATGCGTCGCAGTTTATACATTCATCGGTTATTATAATAGCCATAATTAAAAATGTTAAAAATTAGAGAGCAAAGTTAAAGAAATAAAATTCATAAAAAATTATAAAAAGTAATTTAGAATAATTATAAATTAAAGTTTAAAAATAATAAAAATTAATGATAAATATCATGTAATGGTTGATAAATCAATTATAATTTTGTTGCGAAATTCTTTATAGTTTTTAAAAAATTCATAATTTTAAACCCTAATTATTAATTAATATATATGATATCAGAAAAATCAAAGCCTTCTGAAAAAAAGGTCGAACAAGTTAACGCTGTCGTTATTCGATTTGTAGGCGATTCTGGAGATGGAATGCAGCTCACAGGAACTCAATTTACAGATACATCTGCCATGTTTGGTAATGATGTTGCAACTTTTCCAAATTATCCTTCAGAAATTAGAGCACCACAGGGTAGTTTATATGGTGTATCAGGTTTTCAAGTGCATATTGGTAGTATTGAAATTAGCACACCCGGTGATGATCTAGATTTATTGGTAGCTATGAACCCGGCAGGGTTAAAAACCAATTTAAAAGCTGTGAAAGCAGGTCATACAATTATAGTAGATACTGATTCTTTTACTAAGAAAAATTTACAAAAAGCAGAGTATGAAACTAACCCATTAGAAGATGGGAGTTTAGATAATTACAGAGTTATTGAAGTAGCAATGACTTCTTTAACAAGAGAGGCTTTAAAAGATTTGGGTTTAGACAATAAGAGTATTGTGCGAAGTAAAAATATGTTTGCTTTGGGTATGGTATATTGGATGTATGACAGAAGTATGAATCATACTTTAGATTTTTTCGCTAAAAAATTTAAGTTCAAACCTATTATTGCCGAAGCAAATTCAAAAGTAATTAAAGCAGGTTATTATTATTCGGAGACTTTAGAATTGATTCCAAATTCTTATTCAATTGCACCTTCTACAATGCCAAAAGGTACTTATAGAATTATAAATGGTAATACAGCAACTGCTTGGGGATTTTTAGCTGCAGCTGAAAAATCAGGAATGGAATTATATTTAGGTTCATATCCAATTACTCCTGCTACTGATATTTTACACGAATTGGTAAAGCACAAACATTTTGGTGTTAAAGCATTTCAGGCAGAAGATGAAATTGCTGGTATTACTTCAACTATTGGTGCTGCATTTGCAGGAGATCTAGCAATTACAACAACCTCAGGACCTGGTTTAGCCTTAAAAGGTGAAGCGATTGGTTTGGCTATTATGACAGAGTTACCAATAGTAATAGTAAATGTACAACGTGGAGGTCCTTCAACAGGTTTGCCAACTAAAACAGAACAATCAGATCTATTACAAGCAATGTATGGTAGAAATGGTGAAAGTCCTGCAATTGTTATTGCAGCTAGCACACCAGCTAATTGTTTTGATTACGCATTTATAGCTTCAAAATTAGCTGTAGAACATATGACACCAGTTATTTTATTAACTGATGGTTATATAGCCAATGGCTCTGAGCCCTGGAAAATAAAATCTATTGATAATATGGAAGAGATCAAACCAAGATATATAGATGAAAACTCTGATGATTTAGGACCTTTCGATAGAGATAATGATAGTTTAGCACGTAATTGGGCAATACCAGGAACACCTGGTTTAGAACATCGTATAGGTGGTTTAGAAAAAAATAAAGTAACAGGTAATGTTTCTCATGATCCTTTGAATCATGAAATAATGACTGATGTTAGAGCTGAAAAAGTAAAACGAGTTGAAAATTATATTCCTGATTTAACAACAGAATTTGCTGAAGAAGGTGATTTATTAGTTGTTGGTTGGGGAGGAACATATGGAAGTTTACATTCAGCTGTAAGAGCATTGAATGAAGAAGGTTTCAAAGTTGGTCATGTACATTTTAATTATATAAATCCAATGCCAAAAAACACAGCTGATATATTTTCAAAATATAAAAAGATTATTGTCTGTGAATTAAACAAAGGTCAACTATCATTTATATTAAATGGTAAATATAAACAACATGATTTCTTACAATATAATAAGGTGCAAGGTTTACCATTTTCGGTTACCGATTTAAAAGCAAAATTTAAAACTCTATTAAAAGTAAACTAAAATGGGAGAAGTAGCAATTAAAAAATATACATTTAAAGATTTTCAAAGTGATCAGGAAGTTAGATGGTGTCCGGGTTGTGATGATTATGTTATTTTAAGATCGATGTTAAAAGCACTTCCAGAAATGGAAGTAAAAAAAGAAGATGTTGTATTTATTTCAGGTATTGGATGTTCGTCACGTTTTCCTTACTATGTTGATTCTTACGGTATACATGGTATACATGGTAGAGCAGCAGCGATTGCCAGTGGTGTAAAATTGGCTAATCCAAATCTAAGCGTTTGGGTAACAACAGGTGATGGTGATGCAATGGCTATTGGGGGTAATCATTTTATTCATGTTTTAAGACGTAATTTAGATATGAATATTGTTTTGTTTAATAACGAAATATATGGTTTGACCAAGGGGCAATTTTCGCCTACATCATTATTAGGACAAAAAACAAAGTCATCACCTTATGGTAATATTCAACCACCTTTTCAACCTGGTGAATTAGCTATTGGGGCTCGAGCCAGATTTTTTGCTAGAATTGGAGGAAATACACCAAAGGAAATGACTCAATTATTTGTGCAAGCTGAAAAGTTTAAAGGAACATCATTGATTGAAATTTTACAAAATTGTGTAATCTTTAATGATGGATGTTATACAAAATATACTGATAAAGCAGTTAAGGATGATCAACAACTTCATGTTGAGCATGGAGAACCAATGATTTTTGGTAAAGAAAAGAATAAAGGTTTAGTTTTAGATGGTTTATCTTTGAAAGTTGTTACTATTGGTGAAGAAGGGATTACAAAAGAAGATATTTTGATTCATGATGCAAAATGTGAAAATGATGTTATGCATCATATGTTGATCAAATTGAATTATCCATTAGTTACCGGAATTATCAGAAGTGTAGAAGAAAAAACTTTTGAAGATAGAGTATTTGAGTTAGCTGAAGAGGTTAAATCAAACTCAAAATTTAGAAAAGTTGATGATCTTTTCCATTCTGGGGAAATCTATGAAGTGAAATAAAAAATAATTTTAAAAAGGATGATAATAATCATCCTTTATTTTTTTTATTCAAAATATTTTTGCCAACAAATTTAAGTATATATTTCAAATGGGCTACGAAGCAATTTTAATATTTTTAACAGCAGGAGTTTTTTTGATTGTTTTAGCAAACTTCTTGTCTAATTTAATTTCTCATAAATCAGATAATCCTCAAAAAAGAGAACCCTACGAATGTGGTATTGAAACTATAGGTCCAACTTGGATACAATTCAAAGTTGGGTATTATCTTTTTGCTATCTTATTTTTAATATTTGATGTAGAGGTTGCATTTTTAATACCATGGGCAGTAGTTTTTAAAGAAATTGGAACGGTTGCTTTGGTAGAAATAATCATATTTTTATTTATACTAGGATTAGGGTTGTTATATGCCTGGAAAAAAAGAGCATTAAAATGGGAGTAGATAAAAGAAGTTTTTTAAAACAGATAGAACCGGAAGGGTTAAATCAAGTTGTTCCTGATGATTTTCCGGGTAAAGTAATACCTGGTGGAAATGGAGGGAATATTGTAGTATCAACTTTAGATAATGTAATAAATTGGGGTCGTTCAAATTCATTGTGGCCTTTATATTTTGGAACGAGTTGCTGCGCAATTGAAATGATGCAAACCGGAGCGCCTAGACATGACTTTTCTAGATTTGGATTTGAAGTAGCGCGACCTTCAGCACGTCAGGCTGATCTTATCATAATTGCAGGAACCATAGTAAATAAAATGGCTCCTGTATTAAGAAGATTGTATGATCAAATGGCTGAACCAAAATATGTTATAGCCATGGGAGCATGTGCTATTTCTGGAGGGCCGTTTTTTTATAACTCATATTCAGTTGTTAAAGGAGCAGATCATATAATACCGGTTGATGTATATATTCCGGGTTGTCCGCCGCGTCCTGAAGCATTATTAGAAGGGATGATCATGTTGCAAGAAAAGATCAAAACTGAAAATATGAGTAAAAAAGTAAATCCTATTGATGGATTTGATGAAGGAGAAGGGAAATTTGTTAAATAAAAACAATTAAAATGAAAAATGAAGATTTGCAAAATATTATAAATGGCTTTGGTGAAAATTTAGAATTTACTACAGAAGAATCTGAATTTTTAAATGTCATAGTTCCTAAAGAACAACTTCATGAAGTTTGTAATCAGTTAAAAACAAATTCAAATTTAAAATTTGATTATCTATATTGTTTAACCGGAATGGATTGGGGAACTGATCTTGGTGTTATTTATCATTTAGAATCAACCGAACTCAAACATTTAATTGTTGTAAAAGTTAAAACTGATGATAGAGAAAACCCAACTTTAGATTCGGTTTGTGATATTTGGAGAACTGCTGAATTCCATGAGATGGAGGTCTTTGATTTTTTCGGTATAAAATTCAATAATCATCCTAATTTAAAACGTCTTTTCTTAACTCCGGATTGGGACGGTTTTCCTTTGAGGAAAGATTATGTAGATGAAGCTAATATGATTGTTAAATAAGTATTTCCATGGTTGAAAAAGAGATAATAAATAAAATGAAAACGGAAGAATATTTCGTTAATATGGGGCCTCAACATCCGGCTGCTCATGGAGTGTTACGATTATTATTAACAATTGATGGTGAGATAATTAAAAATGTTGATCCTGATCTGGGATATATTCATCGTTCTATTGAAAAAATGTGCGAACGTGATAGTTACCAACAGATAGTTCATCTTACTGATAGAATGGATTATTTATCGTCGCATATAAATAATGAAGCAGTTTGTTTGGCTGTTGAAAAAGGACTTGATATTGAAGTATCTGATAGAGTCAAAGTAATTAGAACCATTGTAAGTGAACTAACACGTTTGGCTTCTCATCAATTGTGGTGGGGTGTAATAGGTATGGACTTAGGTGCCTTAACTACTTATTTTTACGCTTTTAGAGATCGTGAAATGATCAATGATATTTTTGAAGAGACCTGTGGTGCCAGATTAACCATGAATTATAATGTACCGGGAGGTTTGATGTTTGATATTCATCCAAATTTTGTAAATCGCGTAAAAGAATTTTTAGCACATTTTAAAACTAAATTACCTGAATATGATCGATTGTTAACAGGTAATGTGATCTTTCAAAAACGAACGAAAGGAGTTGGTATATTGACCAAAGAAGACGCGATATCATATGGTGCAACCGGTCCGGTTGGAAGAGGTTCAGGCTTTGCGTGTGATGTTAGAAAAACACATCCTTACAGTGCCTATGATAGAGTTGAATTTAAAGAAGCTTTATTTACTGAAGGAGATTCTTTAGCAAGATATAAAGTAAGAATAATGGAAATGTGGGAATCAATGTCGATCATTGAACAATTGATCGATAATATTCCTGAAGGTGATATTAAAACACCAACCAAAGCAGTAATAAAATTACCAAAAGGTGAATATTACCAACGCGTTGAAGCTGCAAGGGGTGAATTGGGTGTTTATATTAATAGTACCGGAACTAAAAACCCGTATAGAGTAAAATTCCGTTCAGCAGGATTTTCAAATTTATCAGTTTTAAACCATATAACTAAGGGAGCAAAAATAGCTGATTTAGTTGCTACAATGGCATCTTTTGATTTTGTGATCCCTGATATTGATCGTTAATAATAGTATAAGATTTTTTAAAAATGAACATACCATTAAACATAACAAAAACAATACATGATTGGATTTTTTCTATCATGCCGGAAGGGTTAGCAACTTTTACCGAATGGGTATTGATTGCAGCTGCTTATTTAGCATTATTTGCTGTAGCAGGATTGTATTTAGTACTTTTAGAGCGTAAAGTTGCCGCATGGTTTCAATTGAGACTTGGCCCGAATAGAGTAGGTCCATGGGGTATTTTTCAAACCATGGCAGATGCATTGAAATTAGTTTCAAAAGAGCTAACAAGTACCGAAAAAATTGATAAATTTTTATACAATCTAGCACCGTACTTTGTTATAGTTTCTGCTTTAATTGCTATTGGAGTATTTCCTTTTTCAAGACAATTTCAAGCCTTTGATATTAATATAGGTGTGTTCTTCTTATTTGCAGTTTCATCTATAGGTGTGATTGGAATATTATTAGGGGGATGGGCAAGTAACAATAAATTTGCTTTGATTGGTGCTATGAGAAGTGGTTTGCAAACCATTAGTTATGAGTTATCTGTTGGTTTGTCAATATTAACCATGGTATTATTAACGGGTTCCTTACAATTATCTGAAATTATTGAAGTACAACGTACAGGTGGATGGCTAATTTTACAAGGTCATATACCTGCTATAATTGCATTTATGATCTTTATGATTGCAGGAACAGCCGAAACCAATAGAGCACCTTTTGATTTGGTAGAAGCAGAATCAGAATTAGGAGCAGGTTTCCATACTGAATATTCAGGTATGAAATTCGCATATTTCTTTTTAGCTGAGTTTATCAATATGTTCATTATCGCTTCTATTGCAGTAGTATTGTTTTTTGGAGGTTGGTTATCTCCTTTTGGAATAACCGATGAGATTACTTGGTTTCCGGAATCAATTTGGTTTTTAATAAAAGTATTGATCATTATATTTTTAATGATGTGGTTTAGATGGACATTTCCTAGATTAAGGGTTGATCAATTGTTAACTTTAGAATGGAAATATCTATTACCAATAAATTTAGTGAACTTAGTTTTAATGGCAATTATAATTTGGTTGAATTGGACTATATAATAAATGATTTAACAAAACAATGAGTTACTTTTCAGATATATATAACGGAATAAAAACCCTGCTCACCGGGATGAGTGTAACAGGTAGTTATTTTATTCGTGCTCGTAAAGGAAGTATTACACAACAATATCCTGATAATAGAGAAACATTAAAAATGTTTGATCGATTTAGAGGTGAAGTTGTTATGCCACATGATGAAAATAATGAACATTATTGTACAGGATGTCAGTCATGTGAAATTGCTTGTCCAAATGGTTCTATTGAAATTATTTGGGATAGACAAGTAGATCCTGAAACGGGTAAGAAAAAGAAAATGATCGATAAACACATTTACCATTTAGGTATGTGTACAATGTGTGGTTTGTGTATAGAAGCTTGCCCTACTGATGCCATAGTTTGGGCTCAGAATTATGAGAATTCTGTATATGACAGAAAATATTTAACAAAAGTATTGAACCAACCCGGTTCAAAAGTAAAAGCTGGAATTGAAGATTAATATTATGGAAACAATTTTATTTTACATATTAGCTGCCTTGATTGTAATCTTTGCTATTGCAACAGTATCAACCCGTAAGATTTTAAGAGCAGTTATTTATTTATTATTTGTATTGATCGCTATTTCTGGTATTTACTTTTTAGTAGATTATAGTTTTTTAGGAGCTATACAATTAACAGTTTATGGAGGAGGAGTTATAGTTTTAATTATATTTTCAGTATTACTTGTACATCATATTGAATTAGAACTTGAAGTAACACCTTTAAAGAAGAAATTAATCGCAGGTTTAATAAGTGCGGTTGGTTTGGGAATTACACTTTGGGCAATTTTTACTTTTCCATTTACAAATGCAACAACTTATAAGAGTATTGAAGTTGATGATATAGGTAGAAAATTATTGAGTTACGGTGAAGGTGGATATATTTTACCATTTGAGGTAATTAGTGTTTTGTTATTAGCTGTTATGGTTGGAGCAATAGTTATTGCTAAAGGAAAAAAATTAAATGAATAATTAGTTAGAAATGATAGAAGGTATAAGTATTTACGAAATTTTAACCCTTTCAAGTATATTGTTTTTTATAGGGGTTTATGGTTTTTTTACCAGAGAGAATTTAATAACGGTATTGATGTCAATTGAACTGATTTTAAATGCTTCTGCCGTAAATTTTGTGGTCATTAACACTTATTTGTATCCTGATTTTTTACAAGGTTCGGTTTTCTCAATTTTTATAATCGCAATGGCAGCTGCTGAAACTGCTTTGGCTATTGCAATTATTATTAATTTATACAAATTGGTAGCATCTGTAGAAGTAAAAGATACTCAAAAATTGAAATATTAAAAGAGAATTAATTTAATAGAAGGATAAGAATTTAAAAAAATAAAAAATGGATTTTAGTTATACTATATTAATTCCACTCATTCCATTAGCATTATTTGTGATTTTAGGCATATTCAGTAAAAAGATACCGGCTTCAATTTCAGGATGGATGGGATCATTAGGTTTGGGAGTTACTTTTGTTTTGTCTTATTATACAGCCTATCAATATTATTTGAATGGAAAAGTAAATGGTATTTATCAAACATTTGTTTATAAGATTAACTGGATGAATTTTACCGATAAGCTCCATATTGATATGGGAGTTTTAATCGATCCAATATCTGTTATGATGTTGGTAGTAGTTTCAACCATTTCATTTATGGTGCATTTATACAGTAGAGGGTATATGAAAGGCGATGATGGATATACACGATTTTTTGCCTACTTAGCTTTGTTTAGTTTTTCAATGTTTGGGCTGGTTTTAGCTACAAATCTTTTCCAAATTTATATTTTTTGGGAATTGGTTGGTGTTTCATCATTCTTATTGATTGGTTATTATTATACAAAACCATCTGCAGTTTCCGCAGCCAAAAAAGCATTTATTGTAACAAGATTTGCCGATTTTGGTTTCTTGGTTGGAATATTGATCATAGGTTATTATACCGGTACCTGGGATTTTCAAGAATTAAATGCTGTTGACCACGAAACTGGATCGTTAGTTTTAAATTGGGCTTCAACGTCATTTATGGGATTATCAGTAATTACTTGGGCATTGATACTCGTTTTTATGGGTGGTGCAGGAAAATCGGCAATGTTACCATTTCATATTTGGTTACCCGATGCAATGGAAGGTCCAACACCAGTTTCAGCATTGATACATGCAGCAACTATGGTTGTAGCCGGGGTGTATTTAGTAGCTAGACTATTTCCGATGTATTATTTTGTAGAGGATGGATTTGCTTTACAGATAGTTGCATATGTTGGTGCTATTTCATCATTGTTTGCTGCTATAATTGCTTTAACACAACACGATATAAAAAGAGTGCTGGCATTTTCAACAATGTCACAAATCGGTTATATGATTTTGGCATTAGGAGTGTCAAAATATGAAGGACATGAAGGTTTAGGATTTATGGCTTCAATGTTCCATTTATTTACACATGCAATGTTTAAAGCCTTATTATTCTTAGGAGCTGGTTCGGTTATTCATGCAATTCACAGTAATTATTTACAGGATATGGGTGGCTTGAGAAAATATATGCCCATTACGCATATTACATTTTTAATTGCTGCTTTATCAATTTCAGGTGTACCATTTTTTGCAGGATTCTTTAGTAAAGATGAAATTTTAGCAGCAGCTTATGAAAACAATATGTTGATTTATATCAGTAGTGTTTTTGTTGCCGGATTAACTGCTTTTTATATGTTTAGACTGTATTTTGGAATATTTTGGGGAAAAGAGAAAAAGTATGAACATACGCCACATGAATCGCCAATGTCAATGACTATTCCAATGATATTTTTAGCCTTTATGAGTATTGCAGGTGGGTATATTCATTTCAGTAAATATGTAACTGCTGATCATATGCCTTTTGAAGCACATTTAAACTATTATTTGGCTGCAATTGCTTCAACAGTTGGAATTATTGGAATTATTTTAGCTTATGTTTTTTATAAGAAAGAAAACAATTTATCTGAAAGATTTTCACATGCTTTTGGAGTATTTTATAAATGGACCTATAACAAATTTTATTTTGATGAGATATATTTATTTGTTACCAAAAAAATAATTTTCGGATTAGTTGCTACACCGGCGGCTTGGTTTGATAAAAATGTTGTTGATGCATCAATGATAGGAATTGGAAATGTTACAGAATCTTTTTCTGAAAAGATCAAAGGAATGCAATCAGGAAAATTCCAGGATTATGCTATGGGATTTATTAGTGGAGGTGTTGTAATCGCCATTGTAGTATTTTATTTATGGATAAATTAATTTAAGGATATGGATATTTTATCACTTTTTGTAATTGTACCAATAATTACTGTTATAGCTTTAGGTTTTGCCAAAGGCTTAAAACAATCTCGAATAGTTGCATTGGCAGGAATGCTGGTACAATTAGGGATGTCAATAAATTTGATCTTTGCTTATCTGAAAGAAAGGGCTGTTAATGATGATATAATGATATTTGTCAAAGACATTACCTGGTATGAACAATTTAATATTCACTATAATATTGGTGTAGATGCGATCTCTGTTGTAATGATCGTATTAACAGCAGTAATTGTAGTAGCAGGTATATTTATTTCATGGATGGTTGATGATTTGCCTAAAGAATTTTTTATCTCATTGATCGTTTTGTCAACCGGAGTTTTTGGATTCTTTATTTCTTTAGATCTATTTACAATGTTTGTGTTTTACGAAATTGCAGTAATTCCAATGTATTTATTGATTGGAATTTGGGGGTCAGGACCTAGAGAAAATTCTGCAATGAAACTAACCTTAATGTTGATGGGAGCTTCTGCAGTTTTATCTGTAGGTATTTTCGGAATTTATTTCAATTCAAATGCTGGTATAGATGGGGGAGCTTTAACATTTAATATTTTAGAAATTGCTAAAGCAAATATTCCTGTAGCTATTCAAAATTTATTTTTTCCATTTGTATTTATAGGTTTTGCAGTATTAGGAGCTCTATTTCCTTTTCATACATGGTCACCTTCAGGTCATGCTTCAGCGCCAACAGCAGTATCGATGTTACATGCAGGAGTTTTGATGAAATTAGGAGGATATGGTGTTTTTAGAGTTGCCATGTATTTATTACCTCTGGGTGCTCTGAATTGGTCAGATTTCTTTTTAATTCTGGCTTCAATTGGAGTTGTTTACGGTGCTCTTGGTGCCATTATGCAAAAAGATCTGAAATATATTAATGCCTATGCTTCAGTTAGTCATTTAGGTTTGGTTTTATTTGCATTATTAATGTATAATAAAACAGCCTGGAATGGTGCTATCATTCAATCCTTATCACACGGTTTATTAACAGCTATGTTCTTTGCTTTGATAGGAATGGTTTACGGAAGAACACATACAAGAAATGTTTCTGAACTTGGAGGTCTGATGAAAATATTACCTTTTATTGGTGCTGTTTATGTTATAACCGGTTTGGCTTATTTAGGTTTACCTGGTTTTAGTGGATTTATTGCTGAAATGAATATTTTTGTTGGTTCTTTCCAACATTCTGACACCTTTCATAGAATATTAACGATTCTTGCAGTTTCATCTATTGTTGTTACTGCTGTGTATATTTTAAGAATGGTTGGTAAAATTATGATGGGGCCTTTGAGCAATCCTGAATATGCAAATTTACCTAAAGCTACATGGTTTGAAAAAGTAGGTTTGATTATGCTTTTAATTCCGGTTGTAATAATTGGAGTTTTGCCTTTTGGCCTTAGTGAAATGATAAAAGATAGTATTGAACCATTTTTAGAAAGATTATTATAAAAAATTAAAGAAATGAACTTGGAAAGTTTACTATTGATGCGTTACGAATTAGGATTATTAGCAGTAATATTACTGTTAATTGTCTTTGAAATATTTTTACCTAAAAAACAAAAAGGAAGTTTAATAACAATTGGTATTGTATTATTTGCTATACATACATTAGTTGGATTCTTGCCTTTAAATGATGGAAGCATATTTGGAGGAATGTTTAAAACCAATGCGATTTTACATTTCTTTAAAAGTACTTTAAATATTGGTGTTTTGATCTTATTGTTACAATCAGCAGATTGGTTGAAAGAAAAAGTTGTTCAACAAAATAAATCAACCGAATTTTTTATACTGCTTTTCTCGTCTTTGCTAGGAATGTATTATATGATTTCTTCAGGAGACTTTTTAATGTTCTATATTGGTTTAGAATTAGCTACTTTACCTGTAACTGCTCTTGTGGCTTATGAAACTTTTAAAATTGACTCAGCAGAAGCTGGTGTTAAATTTATCTTATCTTCAGCATTAGCATCAGGAACTGCTTTATTAGGAGTATCATTTTTATACGCAACTACCGGAACGATCTATTTTGATGCAATGGCTGAAGTTTTAACAATTTCAAACTTATCAGTTTTAGGTTTTATATTTTTCTTTAGCGGATTGGCATTTAAAATTTCATTAGTACCATTTCATTTTTGGACAGCAGATGTTTATGAAGGTGCACCAATTAGTGTTGCCTCTTTCCTATCAGTTATCTCAAAAGGTGCTGCAGTAATGATCTTAATGATTCTTTTATTTACTGTTATGAAACCATTAATGCCGGTTTGGACTAAGATTATTTATATGGTTACTATTGCCACTATGTTTATTGGTAACCTATTTGCATTAAGGCAAAAAAATATGAAACGATTCTTAGCTTACTCATCAATTGCTCAAGCAGGTTTTATCTTATTAGGATTTTTATCAAATGATCAACTTGGTTATACAACAATAATTTATTTTGTAGCAGTTTATATATTTTCTAACCTTGGAGCCTTTGGAGTTGTTCAAGCAATTTCAACAGCAACGGGTAAAGAAAATATGGATGAATATGAAGGACTTTATCGTACAAATCCTAAATTGAGTTTGGTAATGATGTTGGCATTATTCTCTTTGGCAGGGATACCCCCTTTAGCTGGATTTTTTGGTAAATTCTTTTTGTATGCAGCAGCAGCGAGCCAAGGTTATTATATTTTAGTTTTTATTGCAGTAGTTAATGCTACAATATCATTGTATTACTATTTATTAGTAATTAGAGCAATGTTCTTACGTAAAAATCCGGATGCAATACCTTTCTTTAAAAGCCCTATTTTTATGAGATTGGGTTTAATACTTACTGTGTTAGGTATTTTAATAGCAGGTTTGTATAGTCCGTTATATGAATATATATTTTCAATTAGTAATAGTTTTTTAAATTAATAGAATATGGTACTTGGAGGTAAACATGTTTTTGGAAGTATTGGAGATCAAAGAGTGACTTTTATTGAAAAAAAAGTTGACGAAAACAGAAAAGATTTTTTGCAAAAACTTTTAGCTATAAATGGTTTTGAAGTTTTGATTCAGGAAGAAAAGAGAAAAACTGAAGAAGACCCTCAACTTTATACGATTGGTGTTACTGATATGACTTTTAACCCAACTACTTATGTTTTTCAACGTAGGTTAAAAACATTAGATGGCGGGCATATAGTTAATCAAGATTATTGGAATCAAAAATCTGAAGACCCAAAGCCACAGTATTGGAAAAACTCAAAATAATTTTATAATCATTTGATGTTTCAAACATTATTATAAAGTAAATTAATAAAAAAAGCTATCAATTTTTTGATAGCTTTTTTTATTTAAAGAAAAATTAATAAATATTGTTATTTCAATTTGAAATACTAAATCACATATGGTAATTTATCATATTATTTTCATATATTGAATACACTTAAAACGAATTAAATAACATACTGTTATTCAGTGTTATATAATATATTTTAGTATAGAATATTAAAATATCGCATATTAATGCCGAATGTTTTTTCTATTATTATAGTAGAGGATTTATATTTATTAATAATAGAATTTTGATTTTAATTTAAGAGTTAGTAGATTTAAGAGTTTAAAATGATATATTTCAATATAAGACATCATTGAATGCAATAAGAATTAGAAAGGAGTTGGTATTTTAACCTGATGAAAATTAGAGAATTATTAATTAGAGGATTAAGTTTTATAAAATAATCAAAAAACAGTTTTATAATGAAAGTACTTTTCTATACAAAAGAATTTCCACCTTATGTTTATGGTGGTGCTGGGGTAGTTGTTGAATATCTGGCAGATGAATTAGCTAAGCTAATGGAAGTAGAAATTAGATGTTTTGGAGATCAGGATGAAAAATCAGATAGGTTAACGGTTAAAGGATTTCCTTATGACAACCCGGTTTTTGAAAATACAAATGATAAATTAAAGGCTGTATTAAATAGTTTAACAACCTGTATTCAAATGAATGCTGATGATATAGATGCTGATATTGTACATTGTCATACGTGGTACGCTCAATTTGCCGGTATTGTTGCAAAATTATGCTATGGTGTTCCATTGGTAATAACAACACACTCTCTAGAACCATTAAGGCCTTGGAAAAGAGAGCAGTTAGGTAGAGGGTATGATGCCTCATCTTGGGTTGAAAAAACGGCGATTGAAATGGCTGATGCAATTATTGCCGTGTCTAAAGAAACAAAAGATGATGTTTTAAAATATTTTAATGTAGATTATAGTAAAATAAAAGTAATCTATAATGGAATAAATCTTGAGGAATATGTAGTAACCAAAGAAACATCTACTCTTGATAAGTATGGAATTGATAGATCTAAGCCTTTTGTGCTTTTTGTGGGGAGAATAACCAGACAGAAAGGAATCATACATTTGGTAAATGCAATAAAATATATTGATCCTGATACACAAATAGTTTTATGCGCAGGTGCACCAGATACGCCTGAAATTGCTAAAGAGATGGAAAGCAGTGTTGACGAAGTAAAAAAAACCAGAGATAATGTCATTTGGATTGATGAAATGTTACCTAAAAAAGAAGTGATTCAACTTTATTCGCATGCAGATGTATTTTGTTGTCCATCAATATATGAACCATTTGGTATTATTAATATTGAAGCAATGGCTTGTGAAACTGCTGTTGTTGCAAGTGCTGTTGGAGGAATAAAAGAGGTAGTTGTTGATGACGAAACTGGAATTTTGATTCCTTTAGATCAACAGGAAGTAGCCCCTTTTGAGCCTATCGATCCTGATAAATTTTCTAAAGATCTTGCTAAAGGTGTTAATAGATTAATAAACAACAAAGAATTAAGAGATGTTATGGCAAAAAAAGGAAGAAAAAGAGTTGAAGATACTTTTGATTGGAGCGCCATAGCAAGACAGCATAAAGAATTATATAAATCTTTAAAACAATAAGTATGGATAAGGTATTGAGTATTATTTTGGGGGGCGGACAAGGATCAAGGTTATATCCTCTAACCGAAAGTAGGTCAAAACCGGCTGTGCCTATAGCAGGTAAATATAGATTGGTAGATATACCGATTTCTAACTGTATCAATTCGGGTATTAAAAAGATATACGTATTGACCCAGTTTAATTCAGCCTCATTAAATCAACATATTAAAAATACCTATCATTTTAGTTTTTTTAGTAAAGCGTTTGTTGATGTATTGGCTGCTGAACAAACTCCGGAAAGTGCTTCTTGGTTTCAGGGAACTGCAGATGCAGTGCGCCAAAGTGTACATCATTTTCTAAAACATGATTTTGAATATGCTTTAATATTATCAGGTGATCAGCTTTATCAAATGGATTATGATGAAATTATTCAGAAGCATATCGAAAGTAATGCAGAATTATCTATTGCAACAATGCCTGTTAATGCAAAGGATGCAACTTCTTTTGGGATCTTGAAAACAAATGATGAAGATGTTATTACATCATTTATTGAAAAACCGGCACATGAGTTATTACCTGATTGGGTATCAGAAGTAAGTGATCAAATGAGGTCAGAGGGTAGAGAATACCTTGCTTCAATGGGCATTTATGTTTTTAACAGAGATCTTTTAATTGAATTAATGAGAGATCCTGATACTGTTGATTTTGGAAAAGAGATTATTCCTCAAAATATTGATAAACATAAAGTTATGAGCTATCAATTTGAAGGTTACTGGACAGATATTGGGAATATTGATTCTTTTTTTGAAGCCAATTTAGGTTTAACCGATTCTGTTCCAGAATTTGACTTGTTCAGTGAAAAAAGAAAAGTATTTACCAGAGCAAGAATATTGCCAACATCAAAGGTTTCAGGTACTATCCTGGATAAAACTGTTTTAGCAGAAGGTTGTATTATTCATGCAGGAAAAATTGAAAGATCTGTAATTGGAATCCGATCTAGAATAGGTGAAGAATCTACGGTTATTAATACGTATATGATGGGGAGTGATTTTTATCAAACATTAGATGAAATGATTGATAATCCTTCAAAAATACCTATGGGAATAGGGAAACGATGTTTTATTAAAAATGCAATTTTAGATAAGAACTGTTGCGTAGGGAATGATGTAAGAATAAATGGAGGTAAACATTTAAAAGATGTTGAAACTGATTTATATGTAGTACGTGATGGTATAGTGGTAGTTAAAAAAGGAGCAATAATTCCTCATGGTTTTGTAATTTGATTGCATTTTGTTTTTTTTCATACAAACGTTACTTTAAAAAACAGCAATAAGATTTATGTTTCTCATGTTATTATATTAAAATCTAGATAGATACAATGCAAAATCAAAAAAGAGTTGTTATTGATTATATTTCACCAACAATAAATAATGGTGAATTTCCTATTAAAAGAGTAGTAAATGAAATTATTAATGTTGATGCAAATGTATTAGCAGATGGACATGATGAAATTGCTGCTTCGGTGTTATATAAACATGAAAGTGAAAGCGATTGGAATGAGGTAAGAATGAAACTTGCTTATAATAATGAATGGAGTGTTTCTTTTACTGTTCAAAAGCAAGGATATTACACCTATAAAGTTGAAGGCTGGGTGGATAATGCCTTAACATGGCAACATGGTATAATCAGGAAAATTGAAGACTATCAACAAGTGACTTCAGAATTGTTGGAAGGTGTTGGTTTGATTAAGACAATTGTTAATAAAGTAACAAAATCAGAAAGAGGATATTTAAAGCATTTACAAAATATATTTAGCAATAAAGATTTTTACGAAGAAGCTATTTTAGAAGCAGCAAGTGACAAACTACAACAAATATTTTATAATTATCCTGAAAAACAACTGGCTAATACATCAAATGAGTTTCCGATTTATGTAGATAGATCAAAAGCCAGGTTTAGTACCTGGTATGAATTTTTTCCGCGTTCTGCATCCAAAAAGGAAGGCGTACACGGAACTTTTAAAGATTGTATTAAATTATTACCGAGAGTTGTAGAAATGGGTTTTGATACCCTGTATTTCCCTCCGGTACACCCTATTGGAGAAGTCAATAGAAAAGGTAAGAACAATTCAACTGAGGCTTTTAAAGATGATGTTGGTTCTCCTTGGGGAATTGGTTCTAAATACGGAGGCCATAAAGATATTCATTCGGAATTGGGGACAATTAAAGATTTTAAGTCATTAGTAAAAAAGGCAAAAGAACTGGATTTAGAAATTGCAATGGATTTTGCTTTGCAGGTTGCACCTGATCATCCATGGGTTAAAGAACATCCTCAATGGTTTAAATGGCGTCCGGACGGAACGGTACAATATGCGGAGAATCCTCCAAAAAAATATCAGGATATTTTACCTTTATATTTTGAGACCAAAGATTATAAAAACCTTTGGAATGAAACTCTGGATACTTTTATGTATTGGATTGATTGTGGAATAAATATATTCAGAGTAGATAATCCACACACTAAACCTTTTTATTTTTGGAATTGGATTATTTCTGAAATAAAAAAAACACACCCTGATGTTTTGTTTTTGGCTGAGGCATTTACAGGTCCAAAAATAATGCAACAATTAGCCAAACAAGGTTTTACACAATCTTATACATATTTTACCTGGCGAAATTCAAAACATGAGTTAATTGAATATGTTGAAGAGTTGACCAAAACAGAACAACGTGAATATATGCGCCCTAATTTTTGGCCAAATACACCAGATATTAATCCATTTCATTTGCAGGGTGCCAATGAATCTAAATATATTCAACGATACGCTCTAGCAGCTACTTTAAGTTCTAATGTTGGTATATATGGGCCGGTCTTTGAATATATGATTAATGATTCGCTTCCGAACAGAGAAGAATATTTGAACTCAGAAAAATTTCAAATAACTCATTATGACTGGAATATCAAAAATAATTTAATTACAATTATCACTAAAGTTAATAAGATTCGTCAGGAAGAAGAGGCCTTGCAGCAAACCAATAATATAAAATTTTGTCATATTGAAAATGATAATTTGATAGCTTTTTATAAATGGAATGACGATAAATCAAGTGAAATTTTAGTAATTATTAATTTAGATCCTTATAATACGCAACACGGATCTATGCAATTACCTTTAAATGATTTGAAAGAAACTGAACCAGGTCGTCCGGTTCAGATTTATGATTTTATTACAGGAAACAGTTATAATTGGTATGACGAATGGAATTATATAGAGTTACAACCCGATTTTCCTCTTCACATTTTTAAAATAAATAAATAGATGTCTAATAAATCCCCAAAAACTGTATTGCAATCTCCCTTTCATTTTGATGAAAATTGGGAAGAATTACTGGATAATAGGGATTTTGTTAAAGTTTTTCTTTCAGATGTTTTAGAAGATTATATTATAAAACAACGTTGGTACGGTGGGAAAGCGAGTAAGTTAAAGTATATAGAACTTTCAGAATATTTTAGAATTCAAAATGACGGGGAAGTATATTATGGCTTGATCTTAGAAATTAATTTTGTTGAAGCGTTTTATCAACATTATTTTTTGCCAATAGCTTTTGTTACTGATGAGAGTTTTGCTGAGAAAGACAGAATCCTTCCAATTAGTATAAAAAATCAGCAAGGTTTTATTATTGATGCAATTAACCTTGAAGCATTTAGAAAACTTGTATTTGACCTTATCTTAAATGCTCAATCCAAGGATAAAGCCAGAGTTCAATATCATAAAAGTGAAACTTTTACAAATGTAGTTTATGAATCATCAAGATTTTTGGGTATAGAACAAAGTAATACCTCAATTGTTTATAATGAAAAGTTTATACTAAAATTTTTTAGAAGGATCTTTGCAAATAAAAATCCTGATTTTGAAATGAGTTGCTTTTTATCGGATAAGAAGGGATTTAAAAACACACCGGCTTATCAGGGAAGTTTGAACATAATTGGTGCTGATAACGTATATATTACCATAGCCTTAATGCAAGAAATGGTTCCTAATCAAGGTGATGCCTGGGAATATATGTTAAATGAACTAGATACAGTTTTTTCTAATTTAGAATATAAAAATATTGATGTAAATGCATTACCAAAAACAGACTTATATTTAAGATTAAATATTGAAGATATTCCAAAACAAATTATTGATTGGGTAGGATTGAATTTATTCCAAAAAATTCAGGTTTTAGCTAATCGTACTGCCGAAATGCATATTGTATTGGGATCGGAGTTCGAGGATACAGCTTTTACACCAACACATTTTAACGGTGATTATACGGTTTGGTTAAAGAACAGATTACTTTATCAATTTCAAAACAGGTTGAATACTGTTGAAAATAATTTGCACAAACTGGATGGTTTAACCTTAGAATTAGCAAAGGATTTTTTAAATAATAAAAATAATATAAGAAAGCGGTTTGTGAATTTTGACTGGACAAAACTTAAAGGGGAACGCGTAAGAGTTCATGGCGATTATCATTTAGGGCAAATACTGGTTAAAGGTGATGATTTTTATATCTTAGATTTTGAAGGTGAACCTGAAAGTACTATTAGGGATAGAAAAGTTAAGCAACCACCTTTAAAAGATGTTGCTGGAATGTTTAGATCTTTTCACTATGCTATTTATGCAACAGTTTTTAATAATAGTGAAAAATATATTCAGTCACAAGAGACTTTATTTGAAGCTGCAGAAGTATTGTATTCATATTTCACAAGTGTTTTTTTAGCAACTTATGTTGATGCTATTTTAAAAGCAAATTTAAATATTGGTTATGATCAAGAGCGAAATTTTATCTTAAAATACTGTTTATTGGAAAAAGCGGTATATGAATTAGGCTACGAATTAAATTCTCGTCCGCGTTGGGCATTAATCCCTTTAAAAGGAATATCTAATATTATTAATCATTAAACCTATGGCAAAAGCAAAAGCATATAGTCTGTTCACAGACTTTGATATCAATCTATTTAAGTCTGGAAAGCACTACCGTCTTTATGAAAAATTTGGGGCACATCCAATTACGTTAGACGATGAAAAAGGCGTGTACTTTTCTGTTTGGGCTCCTTCAGCCAGATCAGTTTCGGTAATAGGTGATTTTAATTACTGGAATGACAAACAACATCAGTTAAATGTTCGTTGGGATGAGTCAGGAATTTGGGAAGGTTTTATACCGGATGTTCATGAAGGTATGCGATATAAATTTAAAATTAAATCTCATAATAATATTGAAACAGAAAAAGCAGATCCTTATGCATTTTTCTGTGAAACTCCACCAAATACTGCTTCAATAATAAGAGATGTTGCCACTTATGATTGGAAAGATAAAGATTGGATGGGATATAGGAAAGATAAAAATGGACTGGATAAACCTTATTCTATATATGAAGTTCATTTAGGATCCTGGATGAGAAATAAAGAAGGTGATTTTTTAACATATAAAGAATTAGCAAAAAAACTTGTTTCTTATTTAAAGGAAATGAATTTTACCCATGTAGAGTTTATGCCAATCATGGAATATCCTTATGATCCTTCCTGGGGATATCAATTGGTTGGGTATTTTGCACCTACTTCACGTTTTGGGTCGCCACAAGATTTTATGTATTTGATTGATCAATTACATAAAAATGATATAGGTGTTATTTTAGATTGGGTTCCATCGCATTTTCCGTCCGATGATCACGGACTAGGTTTTTTTGACGGAAGTCATCTATATGAACACCCTGATCATAGAAAAGGTTACCACCCCGATTGGAAAAGTTTAATATTTAATTATGGAAGAAATGAAGTAAAATCATTTCTGATTAGTAATGCATTTTTTTGGTTAGATAAATACCATGTAGATGGCTTAAGAGTAGATGCAGTTGCCTCAATGGTTTATTTGGATTATTCAAGAGAAGATGGCGAATGGGAACCAAATGAATTTGGAGGGAGAGAAAATTTGGAAGCTGTGACATTTTTAAAAGAATTTAATGAGAGTGTTTTTTCAACTTTTGAAGGAGTTCAGACTATTGCAGAAGAATCAACTGCTTTTCCTGGGGTTACCAAACCTGTTAATATTGGTGGATTAGGTTTTGGAATGAAATGGATGATGGGATGGATGCATGATACTCTTGAATATTTTTCAAAAGACTCTATTTATCGCAAGTTTGAACAAAATGTAATTACTTTTAGTCTGGCATATGCCTTTTCTGAAAATTTCGTTTTACCGCTTTCTCATGATGAAGTAGTTTACGGTAAAAAATCATTATTAAATAGAATGCCCGGAGATGAATGGAATAAATTTGCAAATTTAAGGTTGCTTTACGGTTATATGTTTACACATCCCGGTACAAAACTATTGTTTATGGGAGGTGAGTTCGGTCAATCATCTGAATGGAATTTCGCTCAAAGTTTGGATTGGCATTTATTACAGTACAAACCTCATAAAGGATTACAAACTTTTGTTAAAGACTTAAATGATTTGTATAAAAAAACTCCTGCATTGTATGAAAAAGGATTTAGTGACGAAGGATTTGAATGGATCAACTTTAGCGATAATGAAAATTCTGTAATTTCTTATATCCGTAAAGGACATGATAAGGTTAATGATATAATTGTTGTTTGTAATTTTACTTCAGTCTTAAGAAAAAATTATAGAATTGGTTTACCAGGAAAAGGCAATTTGATACAAATATTAAATAGTGATTATAAAAAATATTTTGGAAGTGGAGTGAGTAATTCTAAAAAAATAAAAATAGAGAAAAAAGATTGGGACAATAGAAAGTATTCAACCGAAATAACCCTGCCTCCTTTGGGGATAATCGCATTTAAAATTAAATAAGCTTTTTCGAAATGTAAGTTTTTTTATGTTTATTTGCCTTTTTTTTTAATAGAACTGATTTATGATAATTAATACCGAATTTGAAAGAAAAGGAAATCAATTTCCTTCAAAAATATTAACATGTAGAAAAGACGTTGACACTTTTTATTTTACTACAGAAAATGGAGTGATTCTTCAAGTTACTGTTTTGAGAGACAGTATTTTGCGTTTTAGGTATGCAACTGATACAAATTTTGAGCCTGATTTTTCATATGCTATTGATGAAAACGCAAGTACTGGTTTTAATCATTTAAAGACAGATGAAAATGACGAATTGTATATTATTACTACCTCAAAATTGTTATGCCATATTCAGAAAAGTGATTTAAAAGTAAAAATTTATGATGCTTTGGATGGATCAATGGTTTTTGAAGATGAAATTGGATTTCATTGGGAAGAAAATTATGAATTTGGAGGTAATATAGTAAAAATGAGTAAAATAGCTCAGGAGGGCGAAAGTTTTTACGGTTTGGGAGACAAAACTGTTCATACCAATTTAAGAGGAAAACGATTTGAAAATTGGGTAACTGATTCCTATGCTTTTGAACGAAATACTGATCCTATATACAAGACAATTCCATTTTATGTTGGTTTACATCATAAAAAAAGTTATGGTGTATTTTTTGACAATACTTTCAGATCGTTCTTTGATTTTAGTAATGAACGTCGTCATGTAACAAGTTTTTGGGCTCAGGGTGGTGAAATGAACTATTATTTTATTTATGGCCCTAAAATGAATGATGTAATTAGTAGTTATTCAAATTTAACCGGTACACCCGAATTACCGCCTTTATGGACGTTGGGATATCACCAATGTAAATGGAGTTATTATCCTGAATCTAAAGTTAAAGAAATTGCCCAAAAATTTAGAGAGCTACAAATACCTTGTGATGCCATTTATTTGGATATTGATTATATGGAGGGCTTTAGGTGCTTTACATGGAATAATGAATATTTTCCAAATCCTAAGAAGATGGTGGACGAGTTGGCAGAAGATGGTTTTAAAACAATAGCCATTATTGATCCGGGTATTAAAATTGATAAAGATTATAAAATATTTCAAGATGGAATGGAAAATGACTTTTTCTGCAAAAGAGCTGATGGGCCATTTATGAAAGGAAAGGTTTGGCCGGGTGAATGTTATTTTCCTGATTATACCAACCCTAAAGTAAGAAAATGGTGGTCGGGTCTATTTAAAGAATTAATAAGTGATATCGGTATAAAGGGTGTGTGGAATGATATGAATGAGCCAGCTGTGATGGAGGTGCCCAATAAAACTTTTCCTAATGATGTTCGTCATGATTATGATGGCAATCCTTGCAGTCATAGAAAAGCACATAATATTTATGGAATGCAAATGGCAAAAGCTACTTATGAAGGTTTAAAAAAGTACACATATCCTAAACGACCTTTTGTAATAACCCGAGCCGCTTATTCTGGAACACAGCGTTATTCTTCAACATGGACAGGTGATAATATTGCCACTTGGGAGCATTTATGGATTGCAAATGTTCAGGCACAGCGTATGAGTATGTCAGGCTATTCATTTATTGGTTCTGATATTGGTGGATTTGCAGAACAACCTACAGGTGAGTTATATGCAAGATGGATTCAATTGGGTGTATTTCATCCCTTTTGCAGAACACATTCTTCCGGTGATCACGGTGAGCAAGAACCATGGTCATTTGATGATGAAGTACTTGGTATCGTTAAAAAATTTATTGAAATAAGATACCAGTTACTTCCTTATTTATACACTGCTTTTTGGCGCTATATTAATGAAGGGATCCCAATCTTAAAATCATTGGTTTTGTTTGATCAAAATGATTCTCAAACACATGATAGAAATGATGAATTTATTTTTGGAGAAAATATATTGGTCTGTCCAATAATTGAACCTAATGCTAAAGGAAGGAGAATGTATATACCAAGAGGAAAATGGTTTAATTTTTGGAATGATGAAATTATTGAAGGAGGTAAAGAAACATGGGTTGATGCTGATATTGATAGCATGCCGATCTATGTAAAAGAAGGCGCAATTATTCCAAAATATCCTATACAACAATATGTTGGTGAAAAGCAAATAGATGAACTTTCTTTAGATGTATATTATAAAATAGGTAAGGAGGAAAGTAAATTGTATGATGATGCCAATGATGGGTATGATTATACCAAAGGTAGATTTAGTTTGCGAAATTTTAATTTGATTGGTAAAACAGATGAATTGATCTTACATCAATACAAATCAGGTAAGTATATTACAAATTACAAGACATTTAAAATAAAAATACACGGATTACCTTTTAAAATTCTTAAGATTCAAATTGATAATGAAGAAATTGATTTTGAAGATGTAAAAGTAAATGGGGATAATATTATCATTGTTTCAAAAGAATTTACCGAATTACATTTTATTGGTAAAAAATAATATGTGATTATCTTTTTTAAAACTAAATATAGTTTATAAATCAAAAATATTCTAACTTGCACCGCTCTTAGGCGAATAAAATCTTTTATTTTTTTCGTCTAAATTAACATTATTAAAAATAATCTTATGTCAAAAGCACATTCATTTCATATTCCGGTTATGGGAATTGCATTTACAATTGATACACCACTAAAAGTTTCACATTATGGTATTGATTCTGTAATTTCATTGGTAGATGATATCTTACTTGAAAAGTTGAGAAAGGTATATAGTAAAAAATATGAAATCCCTTATAAAGAAATATCAAATAAAATTGATGACTTTAGAGCTAAAAGGATAACATCTTACTTAAATTTACTTAACGAAGTTACCGATAAAAAGTTTGAAGAATTAAAAAGTGCAGCAATTGAAAAAAAGATTGAATTTAAAGAATTTTTCAAAATGTTACCTGATAGTTCTTCTTTAAAAAAAGAATTTAAAGATCTTTCATCAAAATATATAAATTTTACGGAGATTGAAAATTGGTTAAAAAACAATCTTTCTAAGGGTAGTATTGATGTAAATATCATGACCAAACTCGATAAACAGAATGTCAAAAATGGAGAAATACTTTCTAGTGAATACAATGATGCACATGCAGCTTTAAGAGGCTTTGCAAATAGTGATCTGAGCTCTTCTTTAGTTCTTTCGGCCGGAATGAATCCTAGATTGTATAGTTACATGGAAAAATTTGATGATTTTTATCCAAATGAAGATGGAAATATTAAAAAGAAAATTGTTTTAAAAGTAAGTGATTACCGTTCTGCTTTGATTCAAGGTAAATTCTTGGCAAAAAAAGGAATTTGGGTGTCAGAATATAGAATTGAATCTGGACTTAATTGTGGTGGGCATGCTTTTGCAACCGAAGGGTTTTTAATGGGACCCATTTTAGATGAATTTAAAGAAAAACGTAAAGAATTAGAACAATCTGTTTTCGAAATTTTAAAAACGGCGCTTTTCAATACAAATCGTATTGTTCCTAAAAATCCTCTAAATATCAAAGTTACAGCTCAAGGTGGAGTTGGTACCGATGAAGAACATGAATTTTTGATCAATCACTATCAGGTTGATTCGGTAGGTTGGGGAACACCATTTTTATTGGTTCCTGAAGCAACTACTGTTGACCAACCTACAATACAAAAATTAATTGGTGCTGAGGAAAATGATCTGTATTTGAGTAATATTTCTCCTTTAGGAGTTCCATTTAACAACTTAAAAGGAAATACAAAAGATTTAGAGAAATTCTCAAAGATTGATATGAACAGGCCGGGAAGTTCTTGCCCTAGTCAATATGTAGTCAATAATAAGGAATTTACCGAAAAACCAATTTGTACGGCTTCCAGACAGTATCAAAGAAAAAAAATTAAAGAGCTGGAAAATGCAAATATATCTGAAGAAGTTTTTCATAAAGAATATGATAAGGTAGTTGAAAAATCATGTATTTGTGTGGGATTAGGAACTTCAGCCAGGTTAATTCACAATATAGATACTAAAGCTGAGGGAGTAGGAGTGTCGGTTTGTCCGGGTCCAAATATGGCTTATTTTTCAAAACAAATGAGTTTAAAACAAATTGTTGATCATATTTACGGTAGAGCAAATGTTATTGATAGAAATGATCGGCCAAATATGTTTATTAAAGAATTGAATTTATATATTGATTACCTTAAAGATAAGTTTGAAGAATCGAAGAATAATATGACAAAGAAACAAGAAAAATATTTTGAAAATTTTTCAAAAAATTTAAATGAAGGGATCAACTATTATGATAATTTATTTAAAAATGCAATGTTTCGATTTGAAGAAACAAAATTTAATGTTTTAAATGAATTAGAATTGGGTAAAGAAAAATTAAAAATGATAGAAATCGAAATAAATAACTTTTCTTTGGTGAAGTTGACTTAAAAATTAAAAAAGGTCGTACATTTTATTAAAAAATTGACGACCTTTTTTTATTAGATTGAATTAAAAATTCTAAAGTTTACTCAACTTCAATTTTATCTTTTTTCTCTATCATGGCATTTACGACCAGAGAGATGCCACCAAATAAAAATATCATTGAAAAATAAGCTACAGGCTCAGCAAGATTAGTATATTCATTTAATAAAGAGCCCATTAAAAGACCAATACCAATACCTACAGCCAGCATGCCAAGCTTTAGTGTAATATTACTAAAATTTTTCTTTTTAGTAGCAAAAAGTGATGCGTCTGCTCCTTTTTCTATCAAAGCCATTCGTTCTTTGTTTCGGGTAGTTATCCAAACAAAAAATATACCAAATATTGATGAAAAAACTATGAGGGAAATTAAAATATCTTCTACCATAATTTAAAAATTTAAGTTAATTATATCGTTTTTATTTATGACGTTTTGATATTAAATTAGGTTACAAAAATTATGGTAATAATTTTTTAGGTTAATTTGTAACCAATATTTTAATGAAAGCGTCTTATAGAATAATGGACAAAACCACTGATCAGATTTATATTGATAAAGTATTGCAAGGTGAAACTAATGCTTTTGCTTATTTGGTGAATAAGTATAAGAACATGGTTTATACTTTAGCGAAGAATATTTTAAAAAATAATGAAGATGCTGAAGAAATTGCTCAAGATAGTTTTTTAAAAGCTTTTCAGAAATTAGATACTTTTAAAGGTGAATCAAAATTTTCAACATGGTTGTATACCATTGTTTACCGTAATGCAATTTCAATGATCAGAAAAAATAAAATTGCCACTTCTGATATTGATAATTATGTAATTGATAATTATTCATCGGGTTTTGATTTCCCTCAAATAGAAGCAATAAAGAACGGTGAGCAAAAAAAATATGTAGCCAAAGCAATCAGTAATTTACCTGAAACAGATGCTTTTTTAATATCTTTATATTATTTAAATGAGAGTACAGTTGATGAAATTGAAAAGATAACAGGTTTAACAAAAACCAATATTAAAGTAAAATTATTTCGATTGCGAAAAAAACTTTATAATGAGCTATCTTTACTTTTAAATGACGAGTTAAAAGCTATATTGTAATGGAGAAAGATTCAAAAAATATCGATAAAATTATTCAAGAAAATTTGGATATTAAAAACCCCTCTTTGGATTTTACAGATAAGGTTATGCAACAGGTATTGACCTCTGAAGTAAATGAAGAAAAAGCATTAACTTCTTTATTACAAAAACACACACTTGAAACGCCTTCATTAGATTTTACTTCAAAAGTAATGTTAGGTTTACCTCAAAATTCATCTGCATTTGTTTACCAACCTGTTATTGGTAAAAAGACTTGGTATTTTATTTCGCTTATATTTATACTTTTAGTGATCTATATTTCTTTTAACCTTGATACTACCCCCAAACAATCAGAAATTTTAATCCCATACTTAATAAAAATTAAAAGTATATTTTCTTTTAATATGCCTGATATTTTAACTTCACCATTATTTGCTTTGAGTATGTTTGCTTTGAGTACTCTTTTATTAATAGATTATTTTATTAGAAACAGGCGTTTTTCTTAAATAAAAATAATAGTTGAAACACAAATAATATCTGGCTACTACTCAAAAGTTAAATTTAAATAAATACCTCTTGTGCCAAAATAATCAATGGGTGCAGTCCATGGGCTATCGAGATTAATATCTCTAACCAGTTGGTCGTTTATGGCAAATACTCCTCTAATAGAAGGTGAAAATTTGAAAAAATAAAAATAAAAATCCATACCTATACCCACTTCATACATAAAGTTACTGGTTTTGGTTCTAAATTCACCTTGGTAATTATCATCGCTATTACTTTCTTTGCTCGAGAAATTATAATCATAAGAGGCACCACCAATAATATAAGGTCTTATATTATCTAATCTATCAGTACTAATTTTAAATAAAAGAGGTAAATGTAAATAGGTGCCTGAAAATTTTCTTTCAGTAATTTGAGTCCCATTATAAAATGGATTCTCGGGTCCAATATTTGCATTGAGGAAGTTAAGTTCTGCACTTGTACTCATCAAACCCGGTTCAAAGCGTAAATTGATATTTTTATGTAGTCGGTAATCAACAATAAAACCAATGTTAAACCCAATAGGTTCATTTACAGAAACAAAAAGTTCTTTATCTATAGGTGGAATTGGGCTATAATCAAAAGGAGAATTATAACTCACTTTATAACCTATATTATTCACGCCTAAATAATAACCAAAATGTATGGTTCGTTTATCAAAATTCTGTAAATGTTCTATACGCTCTTTTTGTGCAAGAAGAAAATTTGAACCCAAGAAAAATATTACAATTATGAATAAAATATTTTTTTTCATATGGTTTATTTTATAGCATGATAAATGGTCGCAACTCCAAAAGATTGCGTTATAACTTTTGAACTGTTAAACCCTGTTTTTAATAAAATATTGTTGAAAGCATCTCCATAAGGAAAAGCTGCTGCTGATTCAGGTAAATATGAGTATGCATTTTTGTCTTTTGAAAATAGTTTACCAATAGTAGGAATAACATACTTTGAATAAAACGTAAATCCTTGTTTTATAGGAAATTTTGTTGGTTGAGAGGTTTCTAATACTACAAAAGATCCCTTAGGTTTAAGCACTCTATAAATCTCATGCAATCCTTTTTCCAAATTTTCAAAATTTCGTACACCAAATCCAACGGTTACTGCATCAAAAGTATGATCATCAAAAGGTAATTTTTCTGAATCACCTAATACCATTTCGATTTTGTTTGTCAGATTTTTTTCAGCAACTTTTTTCTTTCCAATGTCTAACATACCTGGTGAAAGATCAAGGCCAACAACTTTTTCAGGGTTTATTTTAGTGAGCATTATGGCCAAATCACCAGTTCCTGTAGCAATATCTAATATATGTTTTGCTTTTTGTTTGGCAACGATCTCAACAACTTTTTTACGCCAACTAACATCAATCCCAAAAGTAAGAACTCTATTTAAAAAATCATAATTGGTAGAAACATTATCAAACATTTGAGTAACCTGTTCTTTTTTACCCAGTTCTGAATCTTTATATGGAATAACTCGTTTTGACATTTTATTAATTTGCGTAAAGATACCAAATACTTAAACATTTCACACTTTTCATTAAAAAAACCAATATAAATTGTAAAAAACTTGACAATGCCTATATTGAGATTGTATATTTGCAAACATCTAAAAAAAAAGATTAATTATTTTAACAAAATCCAATAATATTAAATGAAATTATCACACTTTGAATATTCTTTACCAGAAGAATTGTTAGCACAGTATCCATCAGAAATTAGAGATGAAGCAAAATTAATGGTTGTAAATCGCGAAAAGGAAACAATAGAACACCGGGTTTTTAAAGATTTGGTAGAGTATTTTGACGATGGAGATTTATTTGTATTTAATAATACTAAAGTTTTTCCGGCAAGACTATTTGGAAATAAAGAAAAAACAGGTGCAAGAATTGAAGTTTTTTTATTGCGTGAATTAAATCCTGAGAGTCGTTTATGGGATGTCTTGGTCGATCCTGCAAGAAAAATAAGAATAGGCAATAAATTATTTTTTGGAGAAGATAGCGGGTTAGTTGCCGAAGTTATTGATAATACTACATCAAGAGGTAGAACATTACGTTTTTTATATGATGGTTCTTATGAAGAATTTAGAAAGAAACTTAATGAATTGGGAGAAACACCACTTCCAAAATATATTAAACGAGAAGTTGAGCCATCTGATGAAGATCGGTATCAAACAATATACGCAAAGCATGAAGGAGCTGTAGCAGCACCTACAGCTGGTTTACATTTTTCTAAACACCTTCTTAAAAGATTGGAAATTAAAGGTATAGATTTAGAGGAAGTTACATTACACGTAGGTTTAGGAACTTTCAATCCGGTTGAAGTTGAAGATCTTTCTAAACATAAGATGGATTCAGAAGAATATATAATTTCGAAAAATACATCGGAAGTTGTAAATAATGCCATTGATACCAAAAAAAGAATTTGTGCAGTTGGAACAACTGTTATGCGTGCTATGGAAAGTTCAGTATCATCTAATAACCGTTTAAATCCATATGAAGGATGGACCAATAAATTTATTTTTCCGCCTTATGAATTTAAAATTGCAAATTGTATGATCACTAACTTTCATACACCAAAATCAACTTTAATGATGATGACTTCTGCTTTTGCAGGTCATGATCTATTAAAAAAAGCTTATAAAGAAGCGATCAAAGAAAAATATAATTTTTATTCTTATGGCGATGCCATGCTAATTATATAAAAATAGTATTGATATAATTTAAAGCGCCTATAATTAGGCGCTTTTTACTTTTAATGAATGAAAAAAAAGACATAAGGGCATTTACAAAACAACAATTGCGAGATTTTTTTGTAACTGAAGGTGATCAAGCTTTTCGTGGCAATCAAGTTTATGAATGGTTATGGCAAAAAGGCGCTCATAATTTTGAGGATATGACCAATCTATCCATAAAAACAAGACAAATGCTGTTGGATAATTTTGTTATCAATCATATTGAAGTTGATCAAATGCAACAATCAAGTGATGGAACCATTAAAAATGCAGTAAGATTACACGATAGTTTGATAGTAGAATCTGTTTTAATTCCTTCTAAGAAGAGAACAACTGCTTGTATTTCAAGTCAGGTTGGTTGTAGCTTAAATTGTACTTTTTGTGCAACAGCACGATTAAAGAAAATGCGTAATTTAAATCCTGATGAGATCTATGATCAGGTAGTTTCAATTGATAAACAGAGCAGGTTATATAAAGATCATAAATTGAGCAATATTGTTTTTATGGGAATGGGTGAACCATTACTTAATTATAATAATGTTTTAAAAGCGATCGAAAAAATTACATCTGATGAAGGGTTAGGGATGTCACCTAGGCGAATTACACTCTCAACTGTTGGTTTGCCAAAAATGATTAAGAAATTAGCAGATGACAATGTTAAATTTAATTTGGCAGTATCATTACATTCTGCAATTGATGAGGTTAGATCGAAAATGATGCCGATAAATAAACAATCAAATTTATCAGAATTATTGGAATCATTACAATACTGGTATGCAAAAACCAAGCGAAGAATTACTTTTGAATATGTTGTTTGGAAAAACATTAATGACAAGCAAAAGGATATTGAAGCTTTGGTAAATTATTGTAAAAAAATACCATCTAAAGTTAACCTAATTGAGTACAATGCTATTGATTCAGGTGAATTTCAACAAGCTGACCCTAAAGCAATTGAATATTATGTTAGAGAGCTTGAAAAGCATAATATTACGGTTAATGTACGTCGTAGCAGAGGTAAAGATATTGATGCTGCCTGTGGCCAATTAGCAAATAAAGCAGTATAAGTTTTAATTTAGGTGTTTTGAGATAGATCTTAGGCTTAATTCAGGTTAGAGATTAAAATTTAAATTCTACGCCTATAGGACAATGATCACTGTGTTTTGCTTCGGGTAATATAAAAGCTCTTTTTAGTTTATTCTTCAAAGGTTCATTTGCCATACAATAATCAATACGCCAACCTTTGTTATTATTACGTGCATTGGCTCGATAACTCCACCATGAATAATTATGGGGTTCATTGTTAAAATGCCTAAAAGTATCAATAAAACCACTTTTGATAAAATTGTCGATCCACTTGCGTTCTACGGGTAAAAAACCAGATGTATTTTTATTTGAAACAGGGTTGTGTATATCTATAGCTTCATGACAGATGTTATAATCACCACAGATCAGTAAATTAGGAATTTCTTTTTTAAGGTGATTAATATAATCTTGAAATTCAGCCATATAATTCAATTTAAAATCTAATCTAGCATCATTTGTTCCTGAGGGTAAATACAAACTCATAACCGAAATATCTTCAAAATCAAGACGGAGATTTCTTCCTTCAAAATCCATACTATCTATTCCAGTACCATAAACAATATGATTGGGTTTTATTTTTGAGAAAATTGAAACACCACTATAACCTCTTTTCTCAGCTGAAAACCAGTAATTAAAGGGGTAACCTGCTTGTTCAAACAAATTTAGATCTAATTGTTCTTTATGAGCTTTGGTTTCTTGGATGCATATTACATCGGGATTAGCGGCTTGTAACCAATCTAGAAACCCTTTTTTTATGGCGGCTCTAATGCCGTTTACATTATAAGATATTATTTTCATATTCGCTTCTCAATTTTCTTCGCATAACTTTTCCTGAAGCAGTGCGGGGTAATAATTCAATTTTTATTAGATCGCTAACTTTAAATAATGGATTTAATTTTTTCCTAATAATTTCTCTTACTTTTTGTAGTCTTTCTTCTTTGCTGAGTTCATCATTATTTTCTATAAAATAGATCACTAAATTACTTGGTCCGCCATTTACAGGTGAAACAGCAATAGCTGCTGATTCTTTGATAAAATCAAGTTGATTAATGAGTTCTTCAATTTGAATTGAGCTTACTTTGATACCCCCAAGATTCATCGCATCATCAACTCTCCCATGGGCACGATAATAATTGTTGTGTAATTGTTCTAATTCATCTCCATGTTTTCGTAAGGTAAATCCTTTATAAATAGGTGTGTCCTTAAAATATACATCATGATGATCTTTATTCAATAATGAATTTGAAAGACCCAAAATTGGTGGTATTAAAAACATTTCTCCTTTATCAGTTAGTTTATTTTGTTCGTCTAACAAAACAAATTCACCACCCAATGTCTGTGAAGAAAATGTGCTTGCAAAATTTGGTTGTACCATAGTGCTTGTAACATAGCCACCACCTATTTCAGTTCCACCACAATACTCAATTACCGGTTTATTATTTGCCAATTGCATTAGATATTCCATTTCTTCAGGATTAGAAACTTCACCGGTTGAGCTAAAACTTTTAATGTTATCCCAATCCAAATTTTCTATGCAATGACTATTTTTCCAGTGTCTTACAATACTAGGTACAACACCAAGCATAGTAACTTTGGCATCTTGTATAAATCTTCCAAAGTTTTCATCAAGTGGAGCTCCATAATATAAAGCAATGGTTGCTTTATTGATAAGTGCTGCAAAAACTAACCAAGGCCCCATCATCCAGCCTAAATTGGTTGGCCAGCAAACAACATCATTTTTTTTAATATTGTGATGGTAATATCCATCGGAGGCACTTTTAATTGGTGTAGTGTGTGTCCACGGAATTGCTTTAGGTTCGCCTGTTGTTCCAGATGAAAAAAGAATGGTTAGAAAATCATCAGGTTTTTGCATTACAGTTCTAAATCGCTCATTTTCTTCTAAAAAATCATCGAAATAAAGATCATTTTCTCTAAGTAAGATATTGGTATTTTCAACTTTTACAACTACAGCTTTGGGTGCTTTGGCTTCAATTACTTTTTTGTATAATGGTAACGTTTTTCCAGCACGTTGCAGAACTTCCTGTGTAAAAATTATTTTGGGCTTTGTTATTTTTAGTCTTACAGAAATTTCATTTGGTGTAAAACTATCAGCTATAGTAACTACAGGATTACCAGCTTTTATGCCAGCTAAATAAATTGCAATGGCTTCAAGGGTCATTGGCATATCAATTGCTATGTAATCTCCTTGTTCAATGCCATTTTTTCTTAAACTATTGGCAATTTTATTTACAAGTTTATCTAATTCTTTTTGAGTTACTTTTTGTATTTTTTCATTTTCTTTTTGAAATATTACGGCTATAGCCGAATTATCATTTTGAAAACAAGAATCAACAATATTAAAAGAAGCATTTTTTAACCATTGAGGGTTTTCAACACCTTTTGAAATATCTAAGATAGTATTGTATTTTTTTTTGAATTTGATATTGAGATTTGAAATAGTTTGTGACCAGAAACTTTTTTTTTGATCAACTGACCATCTCCAAAAACTTAAATAATTATCAAAACCATTGATTTGCATCATTTTAAAAATGTTGCTTTGCTCAATGATTTTTTTAGATGGTTTCCAGGCAACTTTCAATGTCATTTTAGAAATCTATTTCTTCGTCTTCTTCAGGTTGTTTTTCTTTTTTATCTTTTTCATCTTCTATATCATCACAATCTACTTGAATACTTAAGCCTTCAGGTTTTTCAAAATCATCTTTACTAATTTCAAGAGTTTCATCAGTATAACATTTTTGCATATACAAAGCCCAAATTGGTAAAGCCATTGAAGCTCCTTGTCCGCGACCCATATCAGGAAAATGTACTGATCGGTCTTCAGCACCAACCCAAACACCCGATGCTAAATCAGGAACAATTCCCATGAACCAACCGTCTGATTGATTTTGAGTTGTTCCGGTTTTTCCAGCAATCGGATTTGTAAATTTATAAGGATATCCGGTAGACACATTATCAGGATATTTTCCTCCTGATGTTCGCAAGCGTATTCCTGAACCGGCTTTAGTAACACCTTCCATTAAATTTAAAATTGAGTATGCTATTTCTTCACTTAATATTTCTTTAGTCTTTGGTGTGAACTCTTCTAAAACAGTACCGTTTTTATCTTCAATTCGCATAACCATCATCGGTTTGATATACATACCCTTGTTGGCAAAAGTATTTAAAGCGGCTAACATTTCAAACAGGCTTAAATCAATAGTTCCTAAAGCAATTGAAGGAACTTCAGGAATTTCTGAAGTTATCCCTAAATTTTGTGCTAATTGAACAACATTTTGCGGAGTTACCTGATCAATTAAATTAGCGGTTATTACATTTACTGAATTGGCAAGAGCATCTTTTAAAGTGCGCATACCTCCATATTTTAGACTAGAATTTTTAGGAGTCCAATCTTCTAACAATCCGTATTTACCTGCCGGAATGGTATAAGGTGTATTTGGAAATTTATCGCAGGGAGAAAGACGAAGTTGGTTAATTGCAGTTGCATAAACAAAAGGTTTAAAAGTTGAACCTACCTGACGTTTTCCTTGTTTTACATGGTCATATTGAAAATGTTTATAGTTATATCCTCCAACCCATGCTTTTACATGTCCGGTTTCAACTTCAAGAGACATTAAACCTGCTTGTAAAAAATGTTTGTAATAGCGAATAGAATCATAAGGGGTCATGATCGTATCAATATCTTTATCCCATGAAAAAATACGCATTTCAGTTTCTTCTTTAAATGAAGCAAGTATTTCTTTTTCTGATTTGCCATTTTTTTTCATTTTTCGCCAACGATCACTGCGTTTCATTGCCGAGAGCATACTTTGTTCTATTTGTTTTTTATCAATATCATAGAACGGTGCTGTTTTATTCTTTTTCTGTACTTTAAAAAATATACTCTGTAAATTATTCATATGTTCATCAACAGCTTCTTCTGCATATTTTTGCATACGTGAATCAATGGTAACATAAATTTTTAGTCCGTCACGGTAAATATTATAATTTGACCCATCTGGTTTCGGATTTTTCTTAATCCATTGCTTCATGAAATCACGAACATACTCCCTAAAATAAGTAGCAATACCATCACTATGGCCTTCTAAATTAATATCTAGCCTTAAGGGTATTGATTGTAATGAATCTTTCTTATTTTCAGTAATATATTCATTTCTTACCATTTGTTTAAATACTACATCACGACGTTCTTTAACCAATTCCGGGCGTCGCATAGGATTGTATAATGAAGAATTTTTTAACATTCCCACCAGCATAGCTGATTCTTCAATATTTAGATCTTTGGGTTCTTTTCCAAAATGAATTCTTGCTGCCGATCGGATACCAACAGCATTATGCCCAAAATCGTATTTATTGAAATACATGGTGATGATCTCATTTTTAGTATATTGCTTTTCTAATCTTGTTGCAATTACCCATTCTTTCACTTTTTGAATTAATGCCTTAATTTTATTTGAAGCTCTTTTTTCAAAAAGAAGTCTTGCCAATTGTTGCGTAATTGTACTAGCTCCTCCTTTTGTTCCGAAGTAGGCAAAAGCTCTTGCAGTACCACGAAAATCGATACCTGAATGTGAATAGAAACGTTCATCTTCTGTTGCAACTAAAGCTTGGATCAAATTTGGTGGTAAATCTTTGAATTTAACCGGAGTTCTATTTTCACGATAGTATTTTCCTAAAGTTTTTCCATCGGAAGAAATTACTTCTGTAGCTAAATTATTTTCTGGGTTCTCTAACTCTTCAAAAGTTGGAAGTTTTCCAAAAATACCAAAAGAAGCAAATAAAAATAATAGAAAAATAAATACTAATCCTCCAAGAAAAACCTTCCAAATCAATTTGGTAAATTTTGAAACAGGAGTTTTTTTAATTTTTTTAACGGCCATATTTAATCATTTTTTTCAATTACTACACCAACATCTTCAATTCCGTTAAGGTAAATAAGTCCATCAACATTTTGATTTTTTCGCATAGCATGTTGCACTTGAATTTGATAATTTCCTTTTACAGGAAATGATACATTTGTTTTGTATTCTAATTTATTTTCTAAAATATCCGAAATTCCGTTACCCAAGAATCTTCCATTAGTATCAGTCATTTCATATTCTAAAGTATCAATAATTTGATAATTATTAGGAAAATTGATGCCAACAATTAAAAATAAATTACTGAATTCATAATTTTTATTGTTGCGAATATTTACATAAATATTATTCTTACTTAAAGTATCAATTGAATTTACATTAAACTTGATGATTGAATCTTTATGCCATTTGGAATTCTTGATACTTTGGTAATCATCAAAAACTAAATTCTTTGTGCAGGATTGTGCACTAAAGACCATAATTGAGATAAATATTATTTTACCTGTAAATTCAAATATTTTTTTTATTTGCATGTACTGATCTATTTGGATTTATTTTGAGAGTTACGATTTCTATTTCTCGATTTATTACTTCTTCTTCTTTTCTTTTTGGCTTTTTGTTTATCAAAACGAGTTAAACTATCTTGACCAACAAGATCAATGGAATTATTAGCTTCACTTTTATCAAAGTCGAACTCTAAAGTGTATTCTTCAAGACTATGACCTTTTTTATCTTTTTTATTTAAACTGATAATATTATTGGTTTGATCAGTGGTTAATTGATGCCATTGTATAGGGTTTTCTTCATAAGCATACCAAAGTACACCTTTAAAAATATCCATTTTTTGAAAAACAGCTTTTCCTTTTTCGGTTTGTAAAGAAATGTTAGTATTTGGAAAATCTTTTAAAGCGTCTAAATAGGAATCTAGTTCATAGTTTAAACAACATTTTAATTTTCCACATTGACCTGCTAATTTTAATGGGTTTAATGAAAGTTGTTGGTAACGTGCTGCTGAAGTGCTAACCGATCTAAAATCTGTTAACCATGTTGAACAACACAATTCTCTACCGCAAGATCCAATACCACCAAGTCGTGAAGCTTCTTGCCTAAGTCCAACTTGTTTCATCTCTACACGAATACTAAAAGTACCTGCTAATTCTCTAATTAATTGTCTAAAATCAACTCTTTCATCAGCTGTGTAATAAAAAGTTGCTTTATTCCCATCACCCTGAAATTCAACATCCGATAATTTCATTTTTAAACCAAGGCGACTAATGATCAATCTTGATTTTCTTTGTATTTCGGGTTCTTTTTCACGGGCAGCAATCCAATTATCAATATCTTTTTGAGAAGCCTTACGGTAAATTTGAAGGATTTCATTTGAATCAATTGCAATATTTTTTTTTCGCATTTGCACTTTTACCAATTCGCCGGTAAGTGAAATAACGCCAATATCATGGCCCGGAGAAGTTTCAACAGCAACAACATCACCAATACAGATCGGTAATTTTTTTATATTCTTATAAAATATTTTTCTTCCGTTTTTAAACCTTACTTCAGCAATATCAAATTTTTCCTGATCAGCAGGTAAGGTCATATTGGCAAGCCAGTCAAAAACGGTTAATTTCCCGCAATTACCTGATATACAATCACCATTGCTATTGCAACCTTTAGGCAATCCATTTATAGATGTAGAGCAATTTGAACAGCTCATAAATATTTTTATAATTTGAATCGGTTATTAAAATAAACCGATTTAAAGTTCGTAATAAATTTTAAAAGGGTAAATATACTCAATATTGATAAAAAATGATAAAGCTATTTAATCTTTACACTTATTATTTTGGCAGGACAAGCTTCTTTAGCTTTTAAACAATCTTCAAAAATAGTATTATCAGGTATTTTTATAGTGTGAAAACCTTTTCTATCTTGTGATTGCAATAAAACAGCTTTTCCATCTTTTTTAGACATTTGAAATTGTTTTGGTGCCATTTCAACGCAATAATTACAGCCGATACATTTTTTTCGTTGTAAAGTTATTATAACCATTTCTTATAATTAGTTAGCTGTAATTAAGATTAAAATTTGAATTGGCAAAAGTAATATTTTTAATTATATATTATTTTAACTTAATTTATTGTTTAAATATTGGAATTAAAGATAATAACTGGTAACTTTTTTATTAATTTGTAAGATGCTTTTTAAAGATATCATTGGGCAAGAGAATATTAAGAAATATTTAATTAAAACTGTTGAAAACGGTAGAATACCCCATGCTCAATTATTTGTAGCTCCTCAGGGAAGTGGTGCCTTACTTTTGGCAATTGCTTATGCTCAATATATATTGTGTAAAAATAATGAAGGTGAAAATACTACCGGAGAGAAGAATTGTAATTCAAAATTTGAAAAATTAGTCCACCCCGATCTACATTTTGTTTTTCCTGTTGCTGCCAGAAATAAGAAAGAAAAACATCCGATAAGTAATATGTTTTTAGATGAATGGAGACAATTTATAAAAGAATCTCCTTATGGAAGCATGTACAATTGGTATCAGCTTTTGAGTATTGAAAACAAACAAGGACAAATAGGGGTAGATGAGGCTGAAAATATTGTTAAAAAATTAGCTTTAAAATCATATGAAGGAGGGTTTAAAATAATGATAATATGGATGGCTGAAAAAATGAATATTGCAGCTTCCAATAAATTATTAAAGCTCATTGAAGAACCTCCAAAAAACACTTTATTACTTTTGATAACCGAAAATGAAGATCAAATTATCAACACAATATTATCGCGTTGTCAGGTACTTCAGTTTAGAGCTTTAAGCGAACATGATATTAAAGATGCTTTGGTAAAAAATGAAAATATTGATGAAAATTTGGCTCACAAAATTGCAAATAGAGCTAACGGCAATTATAATAAAGCCATTCATCTTTTACATGATGATGCCAATGATCTGGTTTTTGAAAATTGGTTTATCTTTTGGGTGAGAACCGCTTTTAGGGCTAAAGGCAATGCAACTGTGGTTCAGGATTTGGTTGGATGGAGTGATGAAATTGCTAAAACCGGACGAGAAACACAAAAGCGTTTTTTACTGTACTGCTTGCAGTTTTTCAGACAAGCTTTGTTGTTAAATTATAAGGCCAATGAATTGGTTTTTTATGAGTCTCAAACCAAAAATTTTGATTTGAATAAATTTGCCCCTTTTGTTCATGGTGCAAATATTGAAAATATTTCACAAGCACTTAACGATGCTATTTACCATATTGAACGTAATGGAAATGCGAAGATTATTTTATTGGATCTTTCAATAAATCTTACAAGATTTTTACATCAAAAGGAAGGGTAATAAATTTAAAAATTTCATTTTTAGAAAGCAATCGAAATAAGCGTTTTTAGCTACTCGGTAATACATAAAAGAAAACTGCCATAAAATGGCAAAAACTTCCAATTAAAACAAAAATATGAAAAATAGCATGGTTGTATTTCAAACTTTTCATATTATATAAAAGAGCTCCAAAGGTATATGATAAACCACCGGCTAATAACCAAAGCAATCCTTTTAAAGGGAAGTTTTCTATTAAAGGTTTTATAGCAATAATAATAACCCACCCCATTAATACATAGGCAATTGTTGAAATCTTATCGTATTTTCCTATAAAAAATAATTTAAAAATTATTCCAAACAATGCCAATCCCCAAGAAATACCAAATATTACCCAACCAATTGTACCATGTAAAACTACAAGAGCAAATGGAGTGTAAGTTCCGGCAATTAACACATAAATTGCAGCATGATCAAAAATGTTTAATTTAAAGCGTAGTTTTGGATTTTGTACATAGTGATAAAGGGTTGAAGCTGCATACAAAACAATCAAACTTGCTCCGAAAATCGCAAAACTTGTAATATGCCAAACATTGCCATAGATACTTGAATAAACAACTAATAAAACTAGAGCAGCAATACTTAAAACCAGACCAATTGCATGTGTAATTACATTTAATTTTTCTTCTTTTGAATCATAATATTTTACTTTTTCAGACATCTATGAGTATTTAAAAGTTTTTGAATATTTTTTGTCTAGATCGATTTTTAATTCTTCATAAATGATGTTAAAAGTTTTATTTTTTAATGTATTTCTGTCTTTTATAGTTAGATCATCTGTATATAAGAAATGATGAATTTTAACCCTTAATTTTCCAGGGCTACCTTTAAACGTATTAAAAGGAAATCTTTTTTTACAATCATAAAATGTTATAGGCACTAAGGGAATTTGAAACTCAATTGCCAATCTAAAAGCACCATTATGAAAATAATCTAATACAATACTTTCATCATCAGGTACTTTTCCTTCGGGAAAAATACATACACTTAATCCGTTTTTTAATCTTTTCTTAGCTTCGTAAAATGCTTGATTTCTACTCTTGGTATTATTTCTATCTACCAAAATACAAGTTCGCTTATAAACATATCCAAATATTGGAATATTTGCCAGTTCTTTTTTGCCTAAAAATACAAAAGGATTTTTACTGATGGCAAGCATTAGCATGATGTCAACTATTGATGTATGATTAGGACTAAACACATAACTTTGATCAGGTAGCATTTTTTCTTCGGAATATACTTTTGGAGAAAACCCCATAATAAATAAAATTACTTTTGCCCAAATATGTGCAATCTTATAAAAAAAAGGGTACCTGCTTTCTTTAGATATTACAAGTATAAGAATTGGAAGTGTAATTATAATTGTTGTAAATACCCAAAAGTAGAACCATAGGCGCCAAAGCAGGTTTAATATATTACTGAATATATTCATAAAAGCCAAAAATAGAATTTTTTTTGTACTTAATTAAATTTAGATGGTAAATACGAAATATGTATTTTTGTCCTTTATTATTTTAAAATATTGAATTAATGTCGAGAATACTTACAGGTGTGCAAAGTACCGGAACACCACATTTAGGTAATTTATTAGGAGCAATAATACCTGCTATTGAAATGTCAAAGGATTCAAAAGAAGAATCTTTTTTATTTATAGCTGATATGCATTCGCTTACGCAGATAAAAGAAGCAAATTCCTTAAAACAAAATACTTATAGTACTGCAGCAACTTGGTTAGCTTGTGGTTTAGATGTTGAAAAAACTGTTTTTTATCGACAAAGTGATGTGCCCCAAGTAACAGAATTGACCTGGTATTTGAGCTGTTTTTACCCTTATCAAAGATTGACTTTAGCTCATAGTTTTAAAGATAAAGCAGATAGGTTAGAAGATGTAAATTCAGGATTATTTATATATCCTATGTTGATGGCAGCTGATATTTTGATCTATGATGCTGATGTAGTTCCTGTAGGAAAAGATCAATTACAACATTTAGAAATGACGCGTGATGTTGCTAATAGATTTAATCATCAAATGGGGGAAACGTTAGTTCCGCCTAAGGCAAAATTACAAGATAATACCATGTATGTTCCGGGAACTGATGGTGAAAAAATGAGTAAATCAAAAGGGAATATTATCGATATATTTTTACCTGATAAACAATTGCGCAAACAGATCATGAAAATTAAAACAGATTCTACACCTTTAGAAGACCCTAAAGATCCAAATACCTGTAATTTATTTGCACTCTATAAGTTGATTGCTACCAAAGAGCAAACAGAAGATCTACATACTAAATATTTGGCTGGAAATTACGGTTATGGTCATGCCAAACAAGCATTTTATGAATTGATCATTGAAAGATTTGCAAAAGAACGGGAATTGTATAATTACTATATGAATAATTTACCCGAGATTGATAAAGCCTTAGAAATTGGTGCAAAAAAAGCACACAAAGTAGCTGATGAAGTGCTTGCCAGAGTAAGAACTAAATTGGGTTATTAATTGATTTGAATTTAGGTAAAGTATTCATAAAATACCCAAGATTTTACTTTAGTGTTATTTCTATGATGGTATCTATAGTGTCTTTTTGATCATTAGGGATCTCAATAAATAAACCATATTTATTGAGATTATAGGTTACTTTCTTTTTGTTTTTATAAAATTGAACCTTCTTTATATTGTCTTTGAAACCTGCTATAAAAAATAATTCTTTATTCATATCTAAAATATGGAGGTAAACAATTTTTCCTTTTTGAGTCGAAACCATTTCTTTATTTGGAACAATTGGTCCCTGTGTGGTTCCATAAATTGTTTCTCCATTTATTTTTAACCATTTACCAATTTCTTTTAAAGAATTAATATGTTTTGGTTGAATTTTTCCATTTGGCATAGGGCCAACATTGAGTAGTAAATTACTTCCATATCCGGCAGCATTAACAACATATTGAATTAATTCTTTATCTGTTTTATGTTTTCTATCTTTTAAATTAAACCCCCATGAACCATTTATAGTTTCACATACTTCTTTTGGTAATTGACCAATATCAGAAGCATCAGTTCCCCATCCTGTTGTATTTTTTCCAGGTAAATCTCTTTCAAACATCTGAAAGTCTTCACCTTTTATAGGTGCAATATGATGATTATTACCAATTAAACATTGGGGCTGCAAATCATGAATTAAACTATAAATCTCATCATAATGCCAATCTACTTTTACATCTCCAAAATGTTTACCATCCCATTCTTTTTGGTCCCAATGACCATCAAACCAAATTCCTCCTATTTCCCCATAATTGGTCAATAGCTCTGTTAATTGAGCTTTCATGAAAGCAATATATTTTTCCCAGTCACCATTAGCAGATCTTCCGGGAATATCTTTTCCGGTTCTACCTCTTGGAAAATAATTATCGTCATGCCAATCCAATAGAGAATAGTAAAAGAATAATTTTATCCCTTCTTTCTTACATGCTTCAGCTAAGGGTTTTAAAATATCTTTTTGGTAAGGTGTTTTTTTAACAATTGTATAATCTGTTGCCTTAGAATCAAACATAGAAAAACCATCGTGGTGTCTACTTGTAATGGTAATATATTTCATACCTGCTTCTTTTGCCATTTGCACCCATTCCTTAGGGTTATATTCTATTGGGTTAAAAAATGTTGGTAATTTTTCATATTCATCTATAGAAATGTTCTTATTATTCATTACCCATTCACCATCTGCTAAAACACTATATACACCCCAATGAATAAATAAACCAAATTTGGCTTCCTTAAACCATTTTCTGGCTTCTAAATTTTCTTTGGTTGGAATATAATTTTCTTGAGCTTTTATTGGTTGTAAAAAGACCAGAAATGTTAATACCATTAATAAATATTTCATATATTTTATTTTTTAGTATGTAAAGTGATAAGGTATAAAATTAATCAATTTCTATCAGATCTGTTTTTATCTCAGCACATTTTATTTAAACTGATTGTATATGAGTTATAAACCTGAAGATTTTAAATTAACAAGTAAAATTTACGGAGCCGGATTGGGTTGTAAATTTTGAATTTTATCAATTTCTAATAAAATTTTTTCTGAAAGATCAATATCAATACTTTCAATATTTTCTTTGAGCTGTTCTAAAGTAGTAGCTCCTATGATATTGGCTGTAACAAAAGGCTGTTGATTGATAAATGCCAAAGCCAATTGAGCCAGACTCATATTTAAGTCTTCTGCTAAAGCAGCATACTTTTTTGTCATAAATATTGCTTCGTCACTTAAATATTTTCTTAGGATGAGAAGTTGAGGAAATAATTTTAATCTTGAATTTACAGGAGGATTCTTTAAATATTTTCCACTTAGAGCACCAAAAGCCAAAGGAGAGTAAGCCAATAAACCTACTTTTTCACGCATGGCAACTTCAGCCAAACTCATTTCAAATGTTCTGTTTAATAATGAATATGGATTTTGTATAGTTTTACAACGGGTTAGATTATTTTTTTCACTTTCACTTAAATGACGCATTAAACCCCACGAAGTTTCATTTGAAATACCATAATACCTGATTTTTCCTTCTTTTACCAAAGTATCTAATTTTTCAATTATTTCTTTGAAATTATCTTCCCATTTTTCTTCAAAATCATGTTTGTAATTTCTTGTTCCAAAAAAAATTGAATTTCGTTCAGGCCAGTGTAATTGGTATAGATCAATATAATCTGTTTTTAAACGTTTTAAGCTTTTTTCAATAGCATCATCTATAGCTTCATTTGAAAAGCCCATATTCTTTCTAATATATTTTAATCCGTCACTTGGGCCGGCAATTTTTGTTCCAATAACCAGATCATCACGTTTTTGGCCTTTGAGCCATGTTCCGATATATCTTTCGGTACTTCCTTGTGTTTCTTTTCTTCCTGGTACTGCATATAATTCGGCAGTATCAATAAAGTTAATGCCTTTTGAAACAGCATAATTTAATTGTTGATGCGCTTCTGTTTCAGTGTTTTGTTCACCAAAGGTCATCGTGCCCAAACATATTTTGCTAACTTTTATATCAGTATTTGGGAGTGTTGTATATTTCATTTAATGAAGTTTTTAAATTTATTTTATAAATAAAAATTAGCTTTAAAAATTTTAGAAAAATGTTGTAATATTTTATTTTTCACTTCTTCATGTTGTAATTTTTTACCGAGTTCAGCTTCTAAAGATGTTATTGATTTACCTTTAATACCACAAGGAATTATATGATCAAAATAACCCAGATTGGTACTCACATTTAAAGCAAATCCGTGCATGGTGACCCAACGTGAAGTTCTTACACCCATCGCACAAATTTTTCTAGCAAAAGGAGTACCTACATCTAACCAAACTCCAGTTTCGCCTTCACTTCTTTCGCCTTTTAAACCGTATTCTGCAATAGTATGAATGATAACTTCTTCCAGATTACGCATATACAAATGAATATCAGGAAAAAAATCGTCTAAATTGATAATCGGATATCCAACTATTTGTCCCGGACCATGATAGGTAATATCACCGCCACGATTCGATTTAAAAAAAGTAATTCCTTTTTCTTTTAATTGAGTTTCATTGAGCAATAGATTATTAATATCACCGCTTTTACCTAAAGTATAAACATGTGGATGTTCAGTGAATAAAAAATAATTTGGTGTTTGATCATCAGTATTGTTTTTGCGATTTTCAAGTTTTATGTTAATGATTTCTCTGAATAACTTATTTTGATAATCCCATGCTTCTTGATAATCTTTTAATCCTATGTCTTGTAAATGGATTCTTTGCATTATTCTAAAATAACTGTAAAACTAAGAAATTTAGGGTTTTCAGTAATAGTTTTTAAACTTGTGTCTATGTATAAAGTCTTTCTATCAGCGCTGAATTTAGCATTTTTGTAAGAACTACTTTTTATAGGTTTTGGAAAATGATATTCTAAGGAATAAGTCATTTCATCCATATAAGATGATGTTTGTTCCATTGACTTTTTATAAGCTTCTTTTTGTTCTTCGGTCAAATCTTTTTCGATAACTTTTCGTTCGAATTTTTTTCCATCAAAACTAAACCTAACATCAGTAGGAGATACTGGAGCTTCTTCATTTTTATTTTCGTTAATTGAACTTCCTTTAGAGATCTTATCCTGTAGATCTTTAAGTTCATTGAGGTTTTTGAAATCAAAAGTAAAGTCCATTAAAAATAACCCTTTAGATTCATCCGTAGCAACGTGCAATTTCATATCTTTTAACGATTGTAATTTTTCTTGTTCTTCTTTTGGAAGCTGAGCAATACTGTCTTTTTTTTCGATAAGAAAATCATTAAAATTAATAATGGTGTCGAATACTTCAGGGTCTTCAATATCAGTTGAGTCACCCATTTTTTGCATGGCTTCCATCATAGCACCCATATCCATATTTAATGTATAGGTTCCACTACCATCATTATTGAGGTTAATTTTTTCGGTAAACTGGCAAGATACAATACTAATTATGATTAGAATTATACTCAAAAATTTTAAAAAAGTTTGCATAGTATTATTTATTAGGATTATTTAATATGATTAAAGCAGCCAATACACCCGGTACCCAACCTAAAGAAGTTAAAATTAATACGATCAAAATAGAACCACATCCTTTGTCAAGAACAGCTAAAGGAGGCATGATGATAGATAATAGAACGCGCCAGAAACTCATATTGGAGTTGTTTAATTTTTTATACAAAAATCGGTATTTTTTTTAAATCAATGTAGTTTATTAAATAATTAGTTTTAAAATCATCAAATATTCAAATCAATGAATCATCAAATCACACATTGTCTATTTTTGAAAAGCATCGTATCTTTGCGCCTTATTTTCATTAAAAAACAAATATAATAACAAATGCAATTATCAGAACAAGAAATTGTACGTAGAGAATCACTGCAAAAATTAAGAAATTTAGGAATAGATCCATATCCTGCACAACAATTTAAAACTACATCTTCAGTAAATGAAGTTGTTAATAATTTTGAGAATTTAGAAGGGAAAGAAGTAATTCTTGCCGGCAGAATGATGAGTCGTAGAATTATGGGAAAAGCTTCTTTTGCAGAACTGAAAGATGCTAGCGGAAGAATGCAAATTTATATCAACCGTGATGAAATTTGCACAGGTGAAGATAAGTCCATGTACAATGAAGTGTTTAAAAAATTGCTTGATATTGGTGATATTATAGGTATAAAAGGGGAAGTTTTTAAAACCAAAGTTGGCGAAAAATCAGTAAAAGTTAAAGAGCTAACAGTTTTGTCAAAAGCCTTAAAACCTATGCCGGTTGTTAAAGTTGATGCCGATGGAAAAACCCATGATGCTTTTAGCGATGCAGAGCAACGTTATCGTCAAAGATATGTTGAC
>JBDLJB010000007.1:0-108627 GCA_039714555.1 Bacteroidota bacterium | reverse complement strand
ACAAATAGTAGAGTATGATATGAATACCGGTCATACTTTAAAACATACGATCAATTACGAAAACAATGATGATAATAGCGGGATTGAAGGTGTAGCTTATGCCAAAAACCTTAACGCTATATTTATATTGAATGAAAAAAATCCCGGAAAACTAATCAAGCTAAGATCAGATTTTTCCATAATAGCAGAATACGATTTAAATTTTGCTTCTGATTATTCAGGAATATTTCACGAAAATTCAACGAATAATTTATGGATAGTAAGTGATAAAAACAAAACATTGAATAAATGTACCCTTAAGGGAGATTTAATTGAAAGCTATTCAATCAGAGTTACACAAGCTGAAGGAATAGCAATATCAAAAGATAAGATATATGTGGTAAGTGACGCAGAAGAGAAATTATATATCTATAAAAAACCACAATAAAAATACTAAATATAATTTAAATTTAACAATTATGGCAAAACCAGAAATGAAAATTGGAGAGATCTCAAAACCGAGATTTGAGTTTAGAACATTTGGACAAAATTTTGACGAAGCAGCTAAATTAATGGCTCGTTTGTCAGGTCCTGTACCTAAAAAAGTTTGGGAAAGAGAATCTGATGAGATATATATCATGTCTAGAACAAATGATAAGAATAACACGAAGATCCGTGATGGAAAAATGGATATTAAAACCTATGTACAAACTGTAGATGGTTTAGAACAATGGAATCCTTTAATGAAAGGCGAATTTCCAATCGCTAAAGAAGTATTAATAAATGATGTATTTCCTGCGTTTCAGGTTGAAATGCCAGAATTAACTCAAGATACTTATACTTTAGATGAGTTTTTAGCAATGATTGATGCTCATGCTGATCTTCAGGGTGTAAAAGTACACAAACAACGTTTTGGATACATGGTTAATGATACAATTTGTGAAGTTGGTAATGTATTGATAAACGGAGCAAAAGTTGTAACTATCAATTCTGAATCAACAGAAGTTGCAGACATTTTAAAAACAATGGAAGATTGTAAATTAACCGGTGTTGAAAATATCAATTATTTACAAACAATTAAAAGAATTATTGGTTGGATAAATAAACCATTAGCAAACTAAAAGATTATGGCACAAGAAATAGAAAGAAAATTTAGAGTTAAAGGAGATTACAAAAAACACATATCCAAAGAAACAAAAATTGTACAAGGATTCCTTTCTACAGTACCGGAAAGAACAGTACGTGTTCGAATTAAAGGAGATAAAGGGTTTCTTACAATAAAAGGAATTGGAAATAAAAGTGGTGCTTCAAGATATGAATGGGAAAATGAAATAAGCGTTGAAGATGCTAAAGACCTTATGGCTATTTGCGAACCTGGTGTTATCGATAAAACTCGTTATATTGTTAAAGCTGAAGGTGATCTTATTTTTGAAGTTGATGAATTTTATGGAGAAAATGAAGGCTTAACTGTAGCTGAAATTGAATTACCAAGTGAAGATACTGAATTCTCTAAACCAGAATGGTTAGGAGAAGAAGTTACCGGTGAGGTAAAATATTATAACTCCATGTTAATGAAAAATCCATATAAGAACTGGTAGAATTTTAAAACCTGCATCCTTAAATTAATCGGGGAGGGTGTGGGTTAATATTTTATTGATCTTAGTATAAAAAATTAAAAAAACTAATTAAACTGAGTAATAATGGCAGAAGAAGTAATAAAAGAAAAATTTGATGTACTGGACATGAATAATTACCGGATGGAAAAACTTCCGGTAAGAGATAAATCCAGATTTGAAGGAATATTAATGATAATAGGCGCCCCTTTGGCTATAATTTCATTTTTATTGATTATGTTTTATGCTGATATACCATTTTTACAAAACTTTGATGTTGATTCATTAAGTAAAGGTGCCAGAGCAAATTATGATAATATTGGACTTGAACAATTTATTTATTCAAATAAAGCAATGCTTGCCATATTTGTTGGAGCATTGATATTATGGATCACTGAAGCAATTCCAAATTACTTAACTTCATTGATACTGATTATTGCGCTTGTATTAACCAAGGTGCTACCGGAGGATGTTGCTTATGCACAATTAGGTCATAAGGTAATGTGGCTGAATATACTTTCGTTCATTTTAGCAAGTATGTTAGTTGCAACAGGTGTTGCCAAACGATTTGCATTGTGGTTTATTTTAAAATTTGGTAAAAATGCGTCTTCTGTGATGTTGAGTTTTATGGTTATCAATATTATTTTGTCATTATTTATTTCAGCAACAACTGCAAAAGCAGCAATTTTATTACCAATTATGATGGTAGTAGCTGCAGTATATGGAGCATCAAAAGGAAATCAAAATAATTTTGGAAGAAATTTAATTCTCCAAAATTTATTTCAAATTAATATGGGTGCAGCATCGTTTATGACAGGTTCAGGGGCAAATTTATTGGCAGTATCATTGATTGCCGGTGCAATAGGATCTGATATTTTCTTTTCACAATGGATGATTGCCGCATTTCCGGTAGCATTAGGCTTAATGCTAATAGCTTGGATAGTTGGAACTAGAATGATCTTTCCTTTAAAGAAAGAAGAAAGATTACCTAGTATTCCGGGTGGAATGGAGAGCTTGGAAAAAGAATTAAAAAGTATGGGCAAAGTATCAATAAGTGAAATAAAATCCGTAATGATATTTTCATTTATATTGATTTTATGGGTTACAGATAAATGGCATGGTATAAGTCCTACAGCTGTTGCTTTTGTTGGTGCTATCATCGCTTTATTACCAAGAATAGGAATTGTAAAATGGAATGATGTAGATATACCCTGGCATTTACTTTTATTCTCAGCTGGTGCATATACTTTAGGAGCCGGATTTAAAGTAACCGATTTACCAAATATTTCAGTTAATGCTTTTTTTGATTCGATGGGCTTTGGTACAGGAACACCATTTTGGTTATTGTATTTAATACTTACCGGAGTAATGATTTATAGCGCATTATTTATGCAATCTAAAACAATGCGAACTATGATATTTGTTCCAATTGCAATTGGAGTAGCAATGCGTTTTGATTTTTCGATCATGAGTCTGGCATTTCCTGTTGCTTTGTTGATAGAACATGTTTATGTTTTGCCGTTTAACAGTAAACCATCTTTACTACTTTATTCAACCAATCATTATAGTTGGTCAGATACTTTTAAGTATGGTATTATCATGCAAACCATTGCCTGGGGAACATCTTTGATAATGGCAATGACATATTTTAAATGGTTAGGGATAACACCAAACGGATTGTTCTGATAATTTTTATTAAATAAAATAAATGAAAATACTTATTGTAACAGGGCCTCCCTGTTCAGGAAAAGGAACTCAAAGTGAAATATTGAGTAAAGAAATGAATTATAAGCATATTTCTATTGGTGAAAGATGCAGGTTTGAAAAAGAGAATAAGACAGAAATTGGCTTAATGATATCATATTATGAAGGAAAAGGAATGTTAGTTCCTGATTCATTAATGAAAACCCTTTTTAGTAAGATTATTGAAGAAAATAATTCAGAAAATGGAATTATTCTTGATGGTTTCCCAAGAACTATTGATCAAGTAAAAGATTTGATTGAATTGGTGAAATTTAAAAAACATAGAATTAGTAATGTTATTAATATAGATGTTCCAAAAGAGGAGATAATTGATAGAGGCATTAAAAGAGATAAAATATCTAATAAGAAATATAATATAGATTTTTATAACCGTTTGGACAAAATTGATGAATTTGAGAAATATACTAAACCAGCTTTACAATACATGAAATATATATATAATGTATTAACTATTAATGGAGTTGGAGAAATTAAGGAAGTGGCTAAAAATATTGAAAGCGGTATTAAAGAGGCAATTTCTTCTAAAAACTTATTTTAAATGGTTGGGGATTACTCCAAACGTTTTTTAAAAAAATATTAATAAAATTATGGCCAGTAAATAATGACACTTTAAATGGTGTGTAATTGCCGGCTTTATAACTATATTTAAAAATGGAAATATTAATAATTACAGGACCTCCATATTCTGGAAAAGGAACGCAATGTGAAATTATAAAAGAGCAAGTAGGCTATCATCATATTTCAACAGGAGACAGATGTCGACTTGAGAAAGAAAATAAAACAGTAATTGGTAAAATAATGTCTGTATATGAGGAAAAAGGAGATTTGGTCCCTGATTCAATTATGAAAGATTTGTTTGAAAAAATAATTGATGAAAACCTTGAAGAAAAAGGCATTATCCTTGACGGCTATCCTAGAACAACATCTCAAGTTAAGGACTTAATTGAATTAACCAGCTTAAAAGGTTTAAAAATATCAAAAGTAATTAGTATTGATGTGCCACATGATGAACTTTTAAAAAGAGCCCAACACAGGGCTGAAACATCAAATAGAGCTGATGATAAGGACCTTCTAATTCATCAAAAAAGAATTGACGTGTTTGAAGAGCATACACAGCCGGCTATTGATTATATGAATTCAAAACTTGAATTTTTATCATTTAATGGTTTAGGAAGTATTGAAGAAGTTACTAAAAATATATTTGAATCGTTAAACCATAATTCCTAACACAGTTTGGATTAAGGTTTCAATGTTATAGGTTTCAATAAATTTGATTTAGTAGTACTAACAAAGAATATATGATAAGTGAAAGTGTAAAAATACACGATAAATTCTCAGTTGTTATTAATGTAACCTATGATAAGATATTTAAAAGGAAAAAATCAAAGTACACTACTTTAACCTACCTGTTTTTTCCTGATAGTTTAAATATTAATAGTAAAACCTATCCGGAAACTAAATTTTATAATGATGTAAGACTTTTTTTAAAGTATGATACTCCAAATTATACTTTAAATGATATAAATATTGGTGAAAGATCTTTACTTGAGAACCTAAAAAAGAATACCGATAAATATATCAAAAACAGATCTGATAAGAATCGTTCAAGATTTAAAGATCAGGTAAAAATGTTTGTTGCTACTTTTAGTAGTTTGATGATTGAGGAAACTGATTCTTTGATCAAAACAAAAGAATTATCTACTGATGATATTGAGGAGTTTTTAGAAAAAACAAGACTGATCTTATCAGAATTTAGAACTTTTGTTTCTATTATAAAAAACTCTTCACTAAAAGATGTGAACAAGAATGTGGTTTTTTATGCTGATGAGCATATGAGTAATGTAGTGGAATTGCAATTAATGAAATTATTCAATCATTTGCAAAATAAGAAATTTGAAAATCACTGTCTTGATTTGGTTGTATCCATAATTAATTCTGAGCAAAAATATAAGAAGCAAAAAGTTTATGATTCACCAAAAGATAAAAATATTAATCCTGAGGAGTTGCTTTATAAACGAAATCAATTAAAAAAATATATTGAAAGTGTCTTCTTTTTAAATCAGGATATACGTAAAGACGGCGCTATTTTTGAACAAACCATATTAGCATTTTCCGCTGGTTTGGCAATGGTTTTCTCTACCGGAATTGCTTTTTACTACCAACAAATTTATGGAAACTTCACTATGCCATTTTTTATTGCTTTGGTGATTAGTTATATGTTAAAAGATCGGATTAAAGGATTAATCAGCTTAATGTTTATTAGTAGATCAAGTAGTTTATTTTACGATTATAAAATAAAGATAACCAATTCCTCAGATAAAAAAGTTGGTAGAATTAAAGAAAATTTTGTTTTTGTTCCATTAAAAAAATTAGGTTCAAAAGTGAAAAAACACCGGTTAAAAGATCTTATCATCAAAATGAGTTCAGCATCATTAAGTGAGCAAGTTATTCAGTATAAAAAGAAAATCATTATCTATCCAAAAAAATTTGGAGATGATCTTCCGGATGAAAATATAATCGGTCTAACCGATATTACACGCTTAAATTTTCACAGATTTATTCAATATATGGATGATCCTAAAAAGGATTATATCTTGATTAAAAAAGGAGAAGTTTATAATAAAGTAGCTAATAAAATTTACCATATAAATATTATACAAAAATATTATACAGAAGAAGGTGTTGAATTTAAGCGTTATCGTGTGATCATGAATAGAAATGGTATTAAAAGAATTGAGAAAGTAGCATTGGATCAGTAGAACAGAAAACAGTAGCAGTTTTATGATCTTTTAATTTTTTTCCATTTTCTTTTACACTTTTTCTTATATCCTTTTACCTTTGCCAACATGCAAGCAGAAATAATAACTATTGGAGATGAAATTTTAATCGGCCAAATTACAGATACCAATTCTAAATGGATTGCTGAAAGACTCAACGAAATTGGTGTTTCTGTTTATCAGATCACTTCTATTCAGGATGAAAAACAACATATTTTAAAAGCCTTGGCTGAAGCCGAAGAAAATGCTGATATCATTATTCTGACCGGAGGTCTGGGACCTACAAAAGATGATATTACAAAACATACACTTGTCAATTACTTTGGTGATGAGTTAGTTATGAACGAAAATATTTTAAAGCATATCAAAAATATTTTTGACAGAATGAATTTCCCTTTTACAGAATCGGATGTTCAGCAAGCTATGTTGCCAAAAAAAGCTACTGTTTTAGAAAATGAAATTGGTACAGCCGCTGGAATGTGGTTTAATAAAAATGGAAAAATCTTTATTTCTCTACCGGGTGTTCCTGCCGAAATGAAAGGTTTAATGCAAAATAAGGTTTTACCTAAACTGCAAAATTCTTATCATTTACCCTACATTGTGCATAAAACAGTACAGACATATGGCATGAATGAAAGCAATGTTGCTAAAAGAATTGAAAGTTGGGAAAAAGATCTTCCTGATTTCATCACGTTAGCTTTTTTGCCTTCTTATGCTAAATTGCGTTTGCGTTTAAGCGCAAAAGGTGAAGACAAAGAATTTTTAGAAGAATCTATAGATAAAGAAATTGAGAAACTTCAAATAATAATTGGTGATATCATAGTTGGTTTACAGGAAAATGAGATCATTGAAGTGATCTTAAATAAAAAAATGTCTGCAAAAAATTTAACTTTGAGCACTGCAGAAAGTTGTACAGGTGGAAATATTGCCAAATTGATCACATCAATTCCGGGTGCATCTAATTTTTTTAAAGGATCTATTGTGGCTTATTCTGCAAAAATCAAAGAAAATATTTTAGGGATTCCATCTAAAACCATTCAAAAATATTCTGTGGTAAGTGAGCAGGTTGCAAAAGAAATGGCCTTGAATTGTAAAAAGATATTTCAATCGGATTACGCTATTGCAACAACCGGAAATGCAGGCCCTACAACAGATTTAACCGATAAAACTGTAGGTGTGGTTTTTATTGCTATTGCAACCCCTGATGATGTTATTGTTAAAGAATTTAACTTTGGTCAACCCCGTGAAAAAGTAATTTTAAGATCCTCAAGCAAAGCTTTAGAAATGCTGAAAAAAGAAATCGATAAAAACAATAAAAATAGTTTGTGAGATTAATAAAGAATTTATATTTTTGCACCTCGTTTTGAAATTACAAATAAATAGGAAGAAATGTCAAGAGTTTGTGAGCTTACAGGAAAAAAAGCAATGGTAGGAAACAATGTTTCCCACGCGCTAAATAGAACCAAAAGAAAATTTAAAGTTAATTTGGTAAAAAAACGTTTTTATCTTCCTGAAGAAGATAAATGGATAACTTTAAAGGTTTCTACAAGAGCTTTGAAAAATATCAATAAAAAAGGTATTGATGCTGTGATTAAAGAAGCTAGAGCTAATGGTTTTTTGAAAAAATAATATAAGATGGCAAAAGGTAAAGGAAATAGAATTCAGGTTATATTAGAATGTACTGAGCATAAAGCTTCTGGTAAACCAGGTACATCAAGATATATTACAACAAAAAATAAAAAGAATACTCCTGATAGAATGGAATTGAAAAAATTCAATCCAATTTTGAAGAAAATGACCGTTCATAAAGAGATTAAATAATTAAATCATGGCAAAGAAATCAGTAGCATCATTACAGACAGGATCAAAAAGATTAACCAAGGCTATAAAAATGGTAAAATCTCCTAAAACAGGAGCTTATACCTTTGTAGAATCTATTATGGATCCTTCTAAAGTAAATGAGTTTTTAAGTAAAAAATAATTTATATTTTTTATATAAATTTGAAAGCTACTTTCTATCATGAGAGTAGCTTTTTCTATTATATATTCGCAATTATCTTAAAAAATATTATATCCAAATCCCTTCATTATGAGTTTATTCAAAAATATATTTTCCAAAGAAAAAAAAGAAACTTTAGATAAAGGTCTAGAAAAAAGTAAAGTTTCCTTCTTTAATAAATTATCAAAAGCTGTTGCTGGTAAAACTAAGGTTGATGATGAGGTTTTAGATAATTTAGAAGAGGTTTTAATTGCTTCGGATGTTGGCGTTGATACTACTTTAAAAATTATTGAGAGGATAGAAGAGCGTGTTGCTAAAGATAAATACTTTGGAACAGATGAACTCAATAATATTTTACGCGAAGAAATTGCTGCTTTATTGGCTTTGACAAATGTTGGGAATGAAACTGAATTTAGCGTACCAGAAGGCAAAAAGCCTTATGTAATTATGGTAGTTGGTGTGAATGGAGTTGGAAAAACTACGACCATAGGCAAACTTGCAGCACAATTTAAAAAACAAGGATTAAAAGTATTATTGGGTGCTGCAGATACTTTTAGAGCAGCTGCAATTGATCAACTACAAATATGGGCAGATCGGGTTGATGTACCAATGGTGCGTCAGGAAATGGGTAGTGATCCGGCATCTGTTGCATTTGATGCCGTACAATCAGCAATAGCTCAGGATGCAGATGTTGTCATTATTGATACAGCCGGTAGGTTGCATAATAAAATTAATTTGATGAATGAATTATCAAAGATCAAACGTGTTATGCAAAAGGTTAAACCTGATATTCCTGATGAAGTATTGTTGGTTTTAGATGGATCTACAGGTCAGAATGCATTTGAGCAAGCCAAACAATTCACCAAAGCCACAGAAGTTACTTCACTGGCAATCACTAAATTAGATGGAACTGCAAAAGGAGGTGTTGTAATAGGTATATCTGATCAATTCCAAATTCCTGTAAAATATATCGGAGTAGGAGAGGGTGTTGACGATTTGCAGGTTTTTAATAAAATTGAGTTTGTGGATTCATTCTTTAAATAGAATTATGACAAACTACATAAGTGAAAGGACTATTGTCATTCCCGCGAAAGCGGAAAACTTATCTATTAAATCACAAGATTCCCAATTACAAGGGAATAACAAATTACTATGCGTACAAAATCAGTAAAAAAAAATAAGATCAACGTTGTAACTTTAGGTTGCTCAAAAAATATTTACGATAGTGAAGTCTTAATGGGGCAACTTATTGCCAACGATAAAAATGTTGTTCATGAAGATGTAAATGATGAAGGTAATATCGTTGTGATCAATACTTGTGGATTTATAGGAGATGCTAAAGAAGAATCGGTTAATACAATTTTACATTATATTGATAAGAAAGAAAAAGGAGAGGTTGATAAAGTTTTTGTTACCGGATGTTTGAGTGAACGCTATAAACCAGATCTTGAGAAAGAAATTGAAAATGTTGATGCTTATTTCGGAACACATGATCTGCCAAACCTTTTGAAAGCTTTAGATGCCGATTACAAACATGAATTGGTTGGTGAAAGACTTACAACAACACCAAAACATTATGCTTATTTAAAAATTGCTGAGGGTTGTGATCGTCCATGTTCTTTTTGCGCCATTCCTTTAATGAGAGGAAAACATATTTCAACTCCAATAGAAGACGTAGTAACTGAAGCCAATAAATTAGCAGCCAAAGGTGTTAAGGAATTAATTTTAATTGCTCAGGATCTAACATATTATGGATTAGATATTTATAAAAAAAGAGCTTTAGCAGATTTGCTTAAAGAATTGGCCAGAATTGACGGTGTGGAATGGATTAGATTGCATTATGCTTATCCAACAGGGTTTCCTTTAGATGTTTTGGAGGTGATGCGTAATGAGCCAAAAGTTTGTAATTATCTGGATATTCCTTTACAGCATATCAATACTGAGTTATTACAATCTATGCGAAGAGGAACAACTTCTGAAAAAACAAAAGAATTATTAGAACAGTTTAGAGAAAAAGTTCCAAATATGGCTGTTCGTACTACTTTAATTGTGGGCTATCCCAATGAGACTGAAGAACAATTTGAAGAGTTAAAACAATTTGTGATCGATTCCCGTTTTGAAAGAATGGGATGTTTTGCTTACTCTCACGAAGAAAACACCCATGCTTTTTCATTAAGTGATAATATACCTGAAGAGGTAAAACAGAAAAGAGTTGCAGATTTAATGGAAATTCAGAGTCAGATCTCCTTTGATTTGAATCAGGAAAAAGTTGGAAAAGTTTTTAAATGTATTTTCGACAGAAAAGAAGGAAACTATTTTATTGGTCGGACCGAATTTGATAGTCCTGATGTAGATAATGAGGTTTTGGTTGATGCTGATAAACATTATATTCAAATCGGACAGTTTATCAATATAAAAATTACTGAAGCAACCGAGTTTGATCTATATGGTGTGCCAGAAAAATAGTTTTCGATAAATTTCAGTATTTTTACCTAAAACTATAAAATTTTGATTGATTCTATTGCAACTTTACCTTTTCAAAAAACAGGATATTTTACAAAGATCATCAATGATTATTTAGATGAAAAGAAGGCAATTACCCCGTTTTATGATCAATTTCCGAATATAAAAGGATTTGAAAAACAAATTCAATATAAAAGAGAATCATTTTCTAAGGGTTCTAGAATTGTTCTGGCAACACAATTAAAAAAGCAATATAAAAATATTGAAGCTACTAAATCTACCAGGCAAAATTTAGAGTTGCTTCTAAAAGAAAACACATTTACGGTAACTACAGGGCATCAGCTAAATTTATTTACCGGCCCGCTATATTTTTTGTATAAAATCATTACAGCAATAAACCTTACAAAGCAGTTAAAGAAGAGTTTTCCTGATGATAATTTTATTCCGGTTTACTGGATGGCAACAGAAGATCATGATTTTGAAGAAATTCAATTCTTTAATTATAAAAATAGTAAAATTAAATGGCAAAGAGATTCAAAAGGAGCAGTTGGTGAATTGTCAACAGATGGCTTAGAAAAAGTTTTTAAAGAATTTTCTTCACTTTTAGGGAAGGGTACTAATGCTAAATATTTAGAACATCTTTTTCAACAAAGTTATCTCAAACACGATAATTTGACTGATGCTACGAGGTACTTGGCAAATGAACTTTTTGGCGATTACGGTTTGGTTATTATTGATGGAAATGATAAAATTTTAAAAACTGAATTTGCTCCTTATGTAAAGGAAGAATTGTTATATCAAACTAGTTTTAAAGAAATTACCAAAACAAATAGTTTACTTAAAGAACATTATAAAATTCAGGTAAACCCAAGAGAGATTAATCTTTTTTATTTAAAAGAAAACTTGCGTGAGCGGATAATTTATGAGGGTAATTCTTACAGAATTAACAATACTGATTTAAAATTCTCTAAAGAAGAAATACTCAAAGAGCTTGATATATCCCCTGAAAGATTTAGTCCAAATGTACTGACAAGACCTTTGTATGAGGAGGTAATTCTACCAAATTTATGTTACATTGGCGGAGGTGGGGAGCTGGCATATTGGTTTGAGTTAAAAAGTTATTTTGAAAAGGTAAATATTCCATTTCCAATTTTGCTTTTGCGTAATTCAGTTTTATTGATCAATAAAAAAGAAAATAAAAAATTAAACAAATTAGAAGTTTCTTTAGATGAAATATTTTTAAAACAAAACGATTTTATCAATAAAAAGGTTAGAGAGTATTCGGATATCGAAATTGATTTTACCCAACAAAAAATTCAGTTGAAAGAAATTTTTAAGGAGATTGAATTGATTTCTCATTGTACTGACAGATCTTTTTTAGGAGCTGTAAAAGCTCAAGAAAAGAAACAATTAAATGGTATGGATCATCTGGAAAAAAGATTGCTTAAAGCTCAAAAAAGAAAACTTCAGGAAATTGTAGATAGAATCTCAGTTTTACATAATGAATTGTTTCCAAATGAGGGTTTACAGGAAAGGGTTGCTAATTTTTCAGAATTCTACAAGACCAACGGCAAAGATTTGATAATAAAATTGGTAGATCATTTAGATCCTTTAAAACTTGAGTTTACAGTTTTGCAGATGGATCATTAAGGTTTTTAGTTATGTTACTCAATTAAAATAAAACTATATCAATTTACAAATCTTTAAAGCTCTATAATAAGCATCGGCACGATATTCGGTATTGAAATTTTGTATTTCATGAGGATAGATCCAATGTAATTGATTAAATTCATCATCTTGAGGTATTATATTTGCCCTTATAGTATGCTTTATCTTAACAATACTGAGTTCTTGCCCCATAAATATTGGATGAACATCTGGTGGAAAATGATACCTGATCTTTTCTTTATAGGATTTTAATATTAAATGATCTTCCAGAAAATAATCTAGTTCTTCAATCAATTCTCTTTTAATTCCTGTAATGATATTTTCACCTTTTTCCAAGCCACCTTGAGGAAATTTAAAGCTTTTGTCTCTTGGAGAATAACCAATCAGAATTCTGTTTTCATTATTGATAATAACAGCCATCACAGCTTGTCGGTATATTTTAGCCATTTTACTTGAATGTTATGAATTATAAAGATATAAAATAAAAAAGACCGGATAAAATCCGGTCTCTTTCATTAAATTTATATGAATGTGTTTTTATTTAAATAAGAATATTGATAAAAACATTGCGAATTTGCTAAGTTTTACAGCACTATACTTAATGCCAAGTATAGATTTCATTGTATTATTTTTTTGAATTGTAATTTCGGGTTTATTGGTAGTATTAGCAACTAACTGAGAAACATCTTCTATCAAATTATAACTGGCAACTGTTAACTTTTCTTCTCTAGGTAAAAAAGTTTCTTGCGGATACATAATTAATAAAAAATCATCATTATGATCTAATGACGTAAAACTTTCTTCTAATGATGAAGCGTCTTTATTGCATAAAAATTCTTTTCTAACTTCTTTAAAAACGGACAATTTACTTTTGTCAATAATTGAAAAATCTCCTAATTCTAATAAAAAATCAATTTTTTGATTAAAATTTAAAGATTTTGATGAATTACCTAAAATTGCAGAATCAGCAGCATTTTTTATCCCAAATTTATCAGTGATGTAATTTGAAATCATATCTTCTATAAACAGTGAATTGATAAAAAATTCGTTTTTTACTGTTATTTCCTTTTTAACCATAATACAAAATTTGAATAACTTTCATGCAAAAGCCACGTATTATAAACGTTTTTCGAGGGGGAATATTATAGAGGAGAATTTACAATGCGAATCTTAAATTAAGAAACATTGATTTACAAATGTATAAATTATTTTATAAGGTAACAAACAAATGGGTTAAAAATCATTGATTACATGGATATTAATCCCTGTTTCCCATGATATTAAAACTTTTCTTTTATGAGAAAATTAAGGTTAATATTATTTAGAGGTGATATTGTTATCAATATTTTACTAATTAAATCAAATAAAAAAAACCTCGAAATTTTAATTTCGAGGTTTTTTTATAACATTCTTCAAAAAATTATTTTTTGAATTTTGCATATTTTGTTTTGAACTTGTCTATTCTACCTGCAGTATCAACTAATTTAATTTTACCGGTATAATATGGGTGAGAAGTTCTTGAGATCTCTAATTTCACTAAAGGGTATTTAACGCCTTCAATTTCAATAGTTTCTTTAGCATTAGCAGTTGACTTTGTTAAAAAAACATCACCATTAGACATGTCTTTAAAAGCTATCATTCTATAATTCTCAGGATGGATTCCTTTTCTCATCTTTATATCATTTTAATTTTATACTTTCGCTACTTAAAAAGTAAAAACAGCATCTGCTGATTTTGAGAGTGCAAATTTAATTATAATTTTTTAATGACAAACAATTATTTAGTTAAATTGTATAAATATTTTTATTATGAATAGATATTTTGTTTTTATTACCCTAATAGGGATGTTTTTTTTCATTTCTTGTGGAAACAAATATAAGTTAGAATTACTTTCACCTAAAATGATTAAAATTGATAAATCATTTAATTTATCAGTAAAAGAAAAAAATAACTTACCCATTGATTCTGTCCAATATTTTTTAAATGGCAAACCGCTGCCTTCTAATGAAAATATTGAAATTAAAAGTGTAAAATTAGGAAAACATGCAGTTTCGGCAACGGTTTATTATGCAGATAAAGAAAAGAAACTTACCAATTCAATTTATTTTATGGCTAAAAATCCACCTGTGATCTACACCTTCGAAATAATTAATGAATATCCTCATGATAAGTCTGCATTTACGCAAGGGTTTGAATATAAGAATGGATTTTTATACGAAAGTACTGGTCAGTATGGTCAATCTAGTTTGCGTAAGGTTGTTTTGGAAACGGGTGAAGTAATTCAAAAAATTGATATTGATAAGCAATATTTTACTGAAGGTATGACAATTTTAAATGATAAAATATACCAACTCACCTGGCTAAAAAAGAAAGGGTTCATTTATGATCTTGAAACTTTTAAATTAGATAAATCATTTAAATATCAACAAAGTAAAGAAGGTTGGGGTTTGACAAATAATGGTAAAAATCTCATTAAAACTGATGGTACCGAACGCATGTGGTTTTTAGATCCTGAAACTTTAAAAGAAGAATATTTTATTGAAACTTATACTGATAAAAGAAAAGCTGAAAAGTTAAATGAATTAGAATTTGTAAATGATAAAATATATGCAAACATTTGGCAACAAAACTCAATGCTAATTGTTAATCCGGAAAGTGGAGCAATTGAAGGAATTGTAGATTTAAAAGGTTTACAAAAAAAAGCAGGTCAGACAGGACAAGACAATGTACTTAATGGGATAGCTTATGATAAAACCAATGATAGGCTATTTGTTACTGGTAAAAATTGGGATAAGGTATTTGAAATTAAATTGATTGAGAAATAAATATAATGTTTAAATATTCTCTGGTTATAACTATAATTTTTTCTTTTTTCTTCATTTCATGTAATAATGATAATTTTGAAACTGTGTTGAGTAGTGGAAATTTGAATTTTTCAAAAGATACTGTTTTTCTTGATACTGTTTTTACCAATATAAGTTCGAGTACACGTACCCTGAAGGTTTATAATAAAAGTAATGAGCATATTACAATTCCTTCCATAAAATTAGGTAGAGGAGAAAATTCATTTTATCGATTGAATGTTGATGGTATTGCCGGTAAAAATTTCGAAAATATTGATATTTTGGCAAAAGACAGCATTTTTGTCTTTATTGAAGCTACAATTAATCATAATATGGTTGTGGATCCTATATATACTGATTCTATTGTTTTTGATGCCGGAGTGCTGCAGCAGGATGTAAAACTGGTTACTTTGGTACAAGACGCTCATTTTTTATTTCCTCAACGTGATGCACAAGGTGTAAAAGAAAAAATTGTTTTAGGAATAGATGCAGAAGGTGAAGAAATTACTGTGGATGGTTTTTATTTAGATGGAAATACTAAGTGGGAAGATGATAAACCTTATGTAATTTACGGATATGTTGGTGTGCCCGAAAATACTACACTTAATATTGAAAAAGGCACAAAAATACATTTTCATCAAAATTCTGGCTTGTTGGTTGATAAAAACGCTTCACTAAAAGTAAATGGGATATTGGGTGATGAAGTTATTTTTGAAGGCGACAGGTTAGAACCTGAATATAGTGATATTGCTGGCCAATGGGGAACAATTTGGTTACGAGCAGGTAGTAGAAATCATGAAATTAAGAATGCTATTATCAAGAATAATACACTTGGTATTTTAATGGACTCTATAGGTAGTTTAACACAACCTACTTTAAAAATTTACAATACACAAATTTACAATACAGCAATGTTTGGGGTTTTAGGCCGGACAGCAAATATTAAAGGAGAAAATCTTGTTATAGGTAATAATGGAATGTCATCTTTAGCTTGCACAATAGGTGGCACTTATAATTTTACGCATATTACTTTGGCAAATTATTGGAGCAGTAATGTTCGTGATTTCCCGGCACTATTGGTTAATAATTTCATTAAATTTACGCATACTGATGGCTCAGAATCTGTATTGGCAAGAGATCTAAATGCTGCAAATTTTACAAACATTATTATTGATGGAAATCAAAATATTGAGATGATCGTAGAAAAAGATGATGGAGCCGATTTTAATTATAATTTTAAAAACAATTTGATAAAATTTATTGATGAAAACAATAATTATTCAGATAATCCTTTGTTTGATTTTGAAAGTGTAAATCATTATCAAAATAATATTTTAAACGGAATTCCTGATTTTAAAAGTATTGAAACAAATAATTTTATTATTGGTGAAAAATCGGATGCCATAGATAATGCAGATAAAAATACTGCTTTACAAGTTCCATTAGATATTTTAGGAGTTGGTAGAATTACAAATCCTGATATTGGCGCTTATCAACATATTATATTTGAAGAATAAATAATCTTAATAAAATAACATTCAAACTTATTGACGATCGTTTTTTAAATGATTGAAAAGACATGTACTAAAAGATTTTATTTTTTTAATTGTAATATAGTATCAAGTTTTTTTAAATTTCTTAATTTTAAAGAATACTTATATTTATGAATTAAAATGGAAACAAAAAATATTGTTATTACAGGCACTAGTAGAGGAATTGGATATGAATTGGTGAAATATTTTAGTGAAAAAGGTCATAATGTTTTGGCCTTGACACGCAATAGAGAAAAAATTGATCTACTACAGAAAACACATCAAAATATTGCTGCTTTAGAAGTAGAAATTACTCAGGAAAATGATTTAAAAGCAATATCTAATTTTATTGAAAGTAGCTGGAAAAAAGTTGATATTCTCATTCATAATGCCGGAAAGTTAATACACAAACCTTTTTTTAAAACTTCAATTGATGATTTTATCAGTATTTATAAAGTTAATGTTTTTGCTGTTGCAGAATTGACCAAAGTTTTATTACCATTTCTACACAAAGGAAGTCACATAGTTACAATAAGCAGTATGGGAGGGGTTCAGGGGAGCATGAAATTTGCCGGACTTTCGGCTTATAGCTCTTCTAAAGGTGCAGTAATAACTTTAATGGAATTATTAGCAGAAGAGTACAAAGAAAGTGGAATCATTTTTAATACTTTAGCTTTGGGTGCTGTACAAACTGAAATGCTTTCAAAAGCTTTTCCTGATTTTAAAGCGTCAGTAACTGCAAATGAAATGGCAAAATATATTGCAAATTTTGCACTTGATGGCAATAAAGTTTACAATGGAAAAGTTTTACCTGTTTCAAATTCAACTCCTTAATAAGTTTCTCTTTTCGTATTTCATATGTTTTTAAAAAATTTGATTGAAGCTTGATATAGAATTAAAACTTTGTACTTTTGTTTTGCTAAAAAAAACACATTGATCAATAAAAGAGAAATTTTATCTAAATATCTTCCTGAGACTTCGGTAGATATGGTCATCGAATTATTAGATATTCATCCTTGTTATTTAAAAATTGTAAATAATCGTAAAACCAAACATGGTGATTTTAGAAAATTACCTGATGGATCTTATCAAATCACTATTAACTGCGGTTTAAACCCTAATAGGTTTTTATTGACATTGATCCATGAGATTGCACATTTGGTTACGTATAAAAAACATAAAAAAGTTAAACCACACGGAATAGAATGGAAAATAAATTTTCAACATTTGATGTTGCCTTTTTTTAAACCCGAAATAATTCCGAGTGACTTGATGCCTTTATTGGCAAATTATTTAAAAAATCCAAAAGCAAGTACTGATGCAGATACTAACTTGTCATTGGCATTAAAAAAATATGACATAAGTAATGGAAAACATATAGTTTTAGAATTACCAATAAATACAGAATTTAAACATAATAACCGTTTATTTGTGAAAGGTAAAAAGCGTAGAACAAGATATGAATGTATTGAGATACTAACAGATAAAAAGTATTTATTTCATCAAAATGCTGAAGTTGATCTGGTGGAAAATTAATAATGTAAAAATTAAGCAATGAATAAAAATTATTATGCCGTAATTATGGCTGGTGGTGTTGGGTCGCGATTTTGGCCTGTTAGTACTAAAGAAAACCCTAAGCAATTTCATGATATGCTGGGAACCGGAAAATCATTAATACAAAACACATTTGATAGGCTAAGCAAATTAATTCCGAAGGAAAATATTTTAATAGCAACAAATATTGATTATAAAAATTTAGTATTAAAACATTTACCTAATCTTAATGAAAATCAGATATTGTTAGAACCGGCAATGCGTAACACAGCTCCTTGTATTTTATATAGTGCCTTGAAAATTGAAAATATGAATGAGGATGCTGTTATGATCGTTGCTCCATCCGACCATTATATTGAAGATGAAAAAACCTTTATAGCAAATGTTGAAACAGCATTTAAAGCTTGTGAAGAACAAAATATTTTAATGACATTGGGTATTAAACCATCCGGGCCAAATACAGGTTATGGATATATTCAATTTGATGAATCAGTTAATGAAATTAAAAAAGTAAAGAACTTTACCGAAAAACCTGACTTGGAAACAGCAAAACAGTTTATCAAACAAGGAGATTACTTATGGAATGCAGGTATTTTTATTTGGAGTGTTAAAAGTATTTTAAGTTCATTTAAAAGCAGCTTGCAGGAGATGACAGACTTATTTAATCTGGGTAATGATCTTTGGAATACTGAAAAAGAGAGTAGTTTTATTGAAAATAATTATGAAAAGGCTGAAAATATATCAATAGATTATGGTATTATGGAGCGAGCTGAAAACGTATATGTACTTCCGGTTGATTTTGGTTGGAATGATCTGGGTACATGGGGATCCTTGTATGATAAATTACCTAAGGATAGCAAAAATAATGCAGTTATTAATGCCAAAACCTTATTCGTAGATGCTCAAAATAATATTGTTAAAACACAAAATGATAAAAAAGTTATTGTACAAGGTTTGAACGATTTTATTATTGTTGAAACAGATGACACAATTCTTATTTTCCCAAAATCTCAAGAGCAGGAGATCAAACAAATTTCAGCTTTAGCTCAAAAGAAATTATAAATATTTTTTAGTAGCTTTACTTCAATTAATTAAGTCGTAGTTTTTATGGACGAAATAGACAAGAAAGAACAAAAGCAGGAACAAAAAATTGAAGAAAGTAAAGAAGAAGTTCAAAAAGAATTTAAAGGTTTTTTTAGTAGTTTAAAAGATTTCCTGACCGAGCTCTTAAATATTAAGGTTGGTACTGATAAAGAAGCAACAGCTCAATCCATAAGAGATAGTATTCATATGAAAGGTCATACGGCCTGGATCTTGGTGTTTTCTATTTTTGTTGCATCAATAGGTTTAAATATTAGCTCTTCAGCAGTTGTAATAGGAGCTATGTTAATATCGCCTTTAATGGGACCCATTTTAGGTATTGGATTTTCTGTTGGCATAAATGATATTGATACATTGAAAGCTTCTATGGTCAATTTTGTTGTAATGGTTGTTTTAAGTATTTTAACATCCTTCCTTTTTTTTAATATTCCTCTTTTTCAACAAGAAACCCCTGAATTAATTTCAAGAACGAAGCCTGATGTAAGAGACGTCTTAATTGCTATTTCAGGTGGTTTAGCACTGTTTATTGCTATTAGTCGTCCTACACCTCAATTTAATACCGTTGCCGGTGTAGCAATTGCAACAGCTTTAATGCCACCTTTATGTACTGCAGGGTTTGGATTGGCAATAGGTAACTTCACTTATTTTGGTGGCGCATTGTTCTTGTTTTTTATTAACTCGACTTTTATTGCTTTAGCTGCTTTTGCAATTACGAAATATTTACGCTTCCCGATGGTCAAATATATTAATCAGGTAAAACGAAAGAGAATTTCCAATTTTGCTTTGTCTATTGCTTCAATAATATTTTTATTCAGTATTTATTTATTCTATCAATTGTTTATTGAAAATAAATATATAACACAAGCAGAAAGTTTTATTGAAAGTATAGAAGATGAAGGTGTAAATATTATAGGAGAGGAACGAGAAAGTATTAATTATGAGGAAAATGAAATAAAACTATATGTTTTTGGAAGTGAATATGATCAAAAAGATATAAATAGATGGAAAAATTCTTTAAATAATTTTGGTTTAGAAAATACAACGTTAACAATACTTCAAAGTCATGATGATACAAAGGTTCGAAAGGATATTGATGAAATTAAGAGTCTTTATATAAGTGGCCATAAAATATTATCTGCCCGAGACGAGACAATTACTGAAAAAGATAAACGAATAAAAGAACTCGAAAAAGACCTGAGAAAGTATTATAAAAATGAAATTCTTATTGGTGATATTAGTAAAGAGATCCATATAAATTATGTAGATATTGAAGAATTGGTTTTCGCACGCGAATTTAAAACCAACTTCAAAAAAATTGATACAATTCAAATTCTTTCAGTTAAATGGAATTCAAAAATAAATGAAAATGAAAGTAAAATACAAGAAGAAAAATTAAAAAAATGGATGGAAACCAGACTCGAAATTAAAAATATTGAAATTAGAAAATTAGAATAAAATATTTATCGAATAGGATCATAGATTAAAAAAAGATAAGGACACAAAACTATTATTCAATATGTTTTTTGCTATACGAATTAACAAATAAGATATTACCCAAATCATCATATTTTTCAAATAATTCTGCTCCATAGTGTGTTAGTAATTCTTCTCTAAAACCAATAATTGTTAAACCGGCACCTGACGAATATTCATTGATGATCGTTTTTGATGAAACATCTTCTTTTTGATAAACGATCTCAATATTTTGTGAAGTTATCGGTAATCTGCCACTAGAAACTAATTCTTTTAATTTTGCTTTCACTTCGCTGGCATTTTCTTCTTTGCAAATTTCAAATATTTTTATATTTCCTTTTTTCCAATCCGGGTGACCTAAAATAATAAAACTAAGAAGAATCATTAAATTTGCATTTTCATCATCGGTATTTTTTATCCATACATGGATGCCATTTTTATAATTGATCGTTTTTCTGTCTGAAGCCAAAATACATACATCAAAATCTCCTGCATTGACAAGTTTAAAATTATCAATGATTTCTTTTAAACCCTCCTGATCTCCTTTTTCAAATTCAAAGATAACCATATTGTTTTCCATACCGGCTATTCCAGGAATTTGAATTGCTTGAGCAATTGCCGAAGTATAAGAAGGAGAAATGATAGTATCAATATAAACGGAGTTTTTATCACCTACATTTTTTATAAGGTTTTCTAATTCTTTTTGAGACTGTTGATAACTACTTTTTGAATAGTAACCTTCAATGCGATGAAGGTATGTTCCAAACCCATATCTATATGATATCCAATTTAATAAACGAAATGCAGTATCCCTGTCAAAAGAATTCTTTGAAATACAAATAGCACTTGGGCGCCATTCCATATTTTCTTTTTTATGAGTTTGTTTCTGTAAAAATATTTGCAAGTTTCTATTCAATTGAAAGATCGTATTTGCAAAAATGGATGCCAGATCTTTTCGGTTCTTATGATAATAACTGATATAGATATAAAGTAATGACATAAAAACAATGGCAGCTAGTGCATAGGTCATATTTATTTTAAACATGATCCAAACAGAAGCAACAAATCCTAATAGTGAAATATACCATTTTGATTTAAAAGAGGGCCTATACGATGGAGGTGAACCAAAATGATTTAAAAATGAGATCAGGTTTAAAGAGCCGTAAGTTACCATAAAGAACATTGAAATAATTTCGGCTACAGCATTAACATCACCCATAATAACAAAGACCATTGCAATAATTACGGTTGCTAATGATGCATTTGTAGGTTCATTATCTTTTTTTCTCTCTTTTGATAACCAATTGTTAATTTTTGGTAGCGGAAAAGAATCATCGCTAGCCAATGCCTGTAAAGTTCTTGGAGCTACCATTACCGATCCTAGTGCTGATGATATTGTTGAAGCAGCTAATCCTATAGGAATTGCAATAAAACCCCATAATGCAATTTGCGACATTACAAATTGATTGTTTACAAGGTCATTAGGGCTAGCATAAGCGGCTAATTTATAAGCAATAAAAAAATAGATGATCATTCCTGCAATTGTAGCGGTTGTAGTTCCTATGGGTATAGATTTACTCGGATTTTTTAAGTCGCCAGATAAACCTACTCCTGCTGTCATTCCTGTAAAAGCAGGGAATATTATTGCAAATATGATAAAAAAGTCATCAAGATTCCTAAAATCAGAATTCGCCAAACTAAAACTTGTTTCTTGTGCATATTCTGTTGTGCCTAAAAAAAATAAGATTAATGTTATTGCCAAAATTGCAACAACATAATATAATGCTTTTACACCCAAATTAGCACCTTTTCTTAGAATTAAAAGGGACAAAAGTATCATAACCGGAACACTGATTATTTGACGAGGTAAGTAGATATCATAAGTATTCTTCATATAATCGAAAAAGAATTCAAATGCCTCTGTAAAAGCAATAACGTAAAAAGCGACACTAATAGCCTGTGACATAAATAGTGCTAATCCTATTGTAGCCCCAATATTTAATCCAAATGAACGTGAAATTATAAAATACTCTCCACCACCTTCAACACGTTTATTTGTGGCAATTTCACTAATTGATAAAGCTGTAGGAATAGTTACTAAATGACCTAATAGAATAATAAATATAACACCCCAAAACCCTAAAGTTCCAACAGCTAAACCAAATCGCAAAAATAAAATGGCACCTAAAATAGTTGAAATTGCTGTAAAAAAAACGGGTGATGTACCAAACTTTTTATTTGAACTCATACAGTTAAAACTGGAATTAAATTTTATTCAATTAACTTTTATTATAAACTTCTCTTACTTTTTTAAACAGATCAGAAGAATAAACAAAATCGGTTACAGCTTCATTATCAGTTTTAAATATAGTTCTTGAAGAACCTTCCCAAGCTTTTAAACCATCTTTTAAGAAGATTATTTTTTCTCCAATTTCCATGACTGAATTCATATCATGTGTATTAATAATTGTAATTATTTGATATTCATCGGTTATTTCCTGAATTAGATTATCAATTACAATTGCTGTTCTAGGATCAAGACCAGAATTAGGTTCATCGCAAAATAAATATTTTGGATTCATTACTATTGCTCTGGCAATGGCAACACGTTTTTGCATACCTCCGGAAAGTTCTGCAGGAAATTTTTTGTTAACATTTTCAAGGTGTACTCTATTTAAAACAAAATTTACTCTATCTAGAATTTCCTCTTCACTTTGATCTGTAAACATTTTTAAAGGGAACATGATGTTATTTTCAATTGTTTCCGAGTCAAAAAGTGCACCGCTTTGAAATACCATACCCATTTCTTTTCGCAATTCTCTTTTTTCTTTATTACCCATCTTGCTATAGTGCCTTCCATCATAAGAGATATCGCCTTGATCAGGATCAAATAAACCCAATAAGCATTTTAAAAACACAGTTTTACCTGAACCACTCGAACCAATAATTAAACTGGTTTCTCCTTTTGTAAAAGTTGTTGAAATACCTTTTAAAACATGTTGATCTCCAAACGACTTATGTATATTGCTTACTTCTATCATTTATCCTAATAGCATTTGGGTTAAAAAATAATTAAAAACAATAATAACAATACTTGTCCATACTACTGCTTTAGTACTCGCTTTTCCTACTTCGATTGAACCTCCCTTTACATAATAACCATAATAAGATGGAATAGTAGCTATAAGAAAAGCAAAAACCATTGTTTTGGTCAAAGCATAACGAATTAAATAAGGTTTAAAATCAAGTCGAATTCCTTCAATATAATTATCTAAAGTATATAAATCGGTTACAATTCCAGCAAACCATCCACCGAAGATACCCAATATCATTGCCAAAACAATTATAAAAGGATAAAATAATACTGTAGCCATAACTTTGGGTAAAACCAAATGGTTCAATGTATTGACACCCATTACCTCTAGTGCGTCTATTTGCTCTGTAACACGCATGGTTCCAATACTTGAAGTAATATATGAACCTACTTTTCCAGCGAGTATTATCGACATAAAAGTTGGAGCAAATTCTAAAATAATTGAACGTTTTGTAGCAAAACCGATTAAATATTTTGGTATCCAGGGATTGTCAACATTTAAACCAGTTTGAATCGCAACAACACCTCCAACAAAAAATGAAATGAATGCAACAATGCCTATAGATTTTAAACCAAGTTCTTCTATTTCTTTAAAAAAATTTTCTCTAAAAATGACTTTCTTTTGAGGTCTTCTAAAAACCTGACCAAGCATTAAAAAATATTTTCCTATGTTGTGTAAATAGATCATATAATTTACTATACTGCTAAAATATTAAAAAAGATGGAGTAGACTTTAATTAATGTTTAAAAAAATGAATTTTTTATTTTGATCATTTATGGTTTTTTCTCTTTTGTGAATTTAAAAATGTGGGTTTTCAGATCAAATAATCAATATAAAAAACAAAGTATTTTGCAAACAAAAAACTCTCCTTTTACCGGAGAGTTTTTTTCTTTAACAATAACAATTTTCCCAAGTTTTATTAAATAAAAAACTTATGAATTTATACAACGCTGTTTATATTTTTATATTGTAAATCTATTATAAAATCATGGTAAATGGGGAGATTTTATAACCAAAAAACTCTCCATTTTATTGAAGAGTTTTTTTCTTTAACAATAACAATTTTCCCAAGTTTTATTAAATAAAAACTTATGAGTTTATACAACGCTGTTTATTATTATATATTGTTAAAATTTGAAAATAAAAAAAGATAAATTCTAATAAAAATATAATAACCAAAAGAGTAAAAATACTAAGAACTGAAAATCAAAAAGTTGAAAATTAAACAATAAATATGTGTAACAAATATTACATATTATTTCAGTCAAAAGTATAGACTAAACCATTGAGTAATTCGTATTGAGTTTTAGGTATTGCTTCAGCAGGAAAAGTGTCATAACTGATAATGTATGTTAATTGAAGTGATAATTTTTTAAATACTTTAATTGAAAAGGAATTTTGATTATAGATACGGTAATCATTAAAATTATCTAACCTTGGTTGATAAAAGGTAGTACTTGTGAAAATAATATTTTGAGTTGGGTATAATCTTACTGATAAATAACCACTAAACCTAAAATCATTATTAAAGATATTGGGTTCATTATTAATTTTTTCATATTCATGCATTAAGATAGTACCCAGATAAATTTTATATTTTTCTTTTTCAGTTATTTTAAAACGTGTACCTCCTCCAATGAGTTGCCGCATTTCAATTTTAGAAATGGTATTGTATTGTAATTGTCCTAAGGCTTCTAAAGTAACAATATCATTTAACTTATAATTATAGCGTAGATGCATTGTACCTTTATTGATAATATCTTCATCATTTATCTTTTTGTAAGAAATATTATTAATTAAAAATATTAGGTGCTCTTTTTTCCTATATTGAGCATAAATTGTATTTCCAAATATAAAAATGTCTTTTGTATTTTTAATTAATTGTAAGTTGATACCTATTGAACCTGCAAATCCTGTAGAATCATTTACTATTCGTAGATGTTCAATATTTAATACTTGTGCATTTGCATTAATTACAATAACTAATAGTATAGGAAAAAAGAATTTTTTAATCATTTAACAAATTATTGAGATATATTATAAATTTATATCATATAAATCATTTAATTCATTTTCATTTGCTAAACTTTGAATTCTTTCAGGGTCAAAATTACCTTTTAAAAATAATATAAAATGGTTGTTGTTTTTGCTGGTATGGATAATCATTTCTTTAATTACATCACCTTTTTCCTTTACAGAAACTAAAGATCTTTTTTCTTCAGTATTTTTGCGACGAACATCAGTGTAATTTTTTGTAATCATGTTTATTTCATCATTTATTTGATTGCTTTGTTGTAAAGAACAATCAGTAAAAGAAATTGATTTGAATTCTTTAACATTTTTAAAAATATCATTTAATTCAGGAGAAGCATTTTTAATAAGTGATCTTAAATAACTTGGTACTTGAAAAGAACTAACATTATTATCATTTTTATGATGGTTGTAAAAATTATTGAATGATTGAGAACTTGAACACGATAGGATGTTTATAATTATAATAAGTAATAAAACACGAAAGTTATTTTTCATAAGATTGGTTTAGAATGATTTTTTTTAAATAATTAATGTAAATGTAAATTGTTATTGTGGAAATATCAAATTTTCTTTTTTTATATGTATTTTTTCTATAATATTACAAATCAAAACTTAATTATGTTATTAGGAAATCGTAAACTTTTAATTTTAAGCAAATCCATAATAAATATTTTTTGGATACTACAATGGTTAATTCTAATTCTTTTAATTGTTTATACTTTATTACTAATAATAAAAGTTGATTTTTTTGATATTAATCTCTTAAAAGGATTTAAGATACATTTTTCTAAGATAGATTTTTTACAACCACTAATTTATAATGGAGAAGAATACAATATTAAACTTACCAATGGAGAGGGACGATTGCATATTGATGATTTTAATCAGAATTTTATTTATTTGCGAATTTTAGCTGCTTTTATAGATACATTTATGTATTTATTGATACTCTATTTTTTACGAAAAATTTTTAAAAATCTTACTTCAAATCAATTTTTTATTCCCGAAAATGGAATGTTAATTAAAAAGATCGGGTTTTCAATAATTGCTTTGGCAATAATTCCTGAAATTATACATTACTTAACCGATAGGATGATCTCAAAAACTATTCATATTGAAAATATTATTATTAAAAATGAGCTTCATATTGATTATCAAACCATATTATTAGGGATCTTGGTTTTTGTAATTAGTATTGTATTTTTAAGAGGAATAGAATTACAAAAAGATCAAGAACTTACCATTTAATATTATGCCTATCATAACTAATTTAGATGTACAATTGGCAAAAAATAAAATGTCACTAACAGAACTTTCTGAAAAGATCGGCATTACCATAGCTAACCTTTCAATTTTAAAAAGTGGAAAAGCAAGAGCGATAAGGTTCTCTACTTTAGAACTTATTTGTAAAGAATTAAATTGTACCCCCGGCGATTTATTAGAATTTACTCCGGAAAAAAAATCCTAATATCTTTGTATATAAATATTGAAAAACGATAAAAAATTATTGTTTATCAATAAAATATTTATAATTTTGAAAAGTTTTTAATTTTTCATTATAGATTATTCCTTTAAAAATGCCCATAGTTACCCATTTAGATGTACAATTAGCTGAAAATAAAATGACGCTTACAGAGTTGTCTGAAAGAATTGGAATTACTATAGCGAATCTTTCAATTTTAAAAAAAGGAAAAGCAAAGGCAATTCGGTTTTCTACCTTAGAGCTTATTTGCACTGAACTGCATTGTCAACCTTCTGATTTATTGGAATATGTTAGTAGTGAAAAAAATATTAAAAATAAGATATAATATTGAAAAACAATAAAAGATTATTGTTAAACGATAAAAATGTATATATTTGCTTAATTTTTAATAAGAAAATAAATTAATTAAAATGAATAAGTATAAGAAAATAATTCTAGTAAGTTTTTTATTGATTGTTGCGCAATTGATTAATGCGCAAACACATTATGAACATCAAGATATTGAAGCTAATATTGATGTATCAAAATCTTTTCTCGAAATAAAAGATCATATTACACTACCCAATTCTTTAATTGTAAATAAAAGTGTAGAATTTTATTTAAATAAAAATTTAAAAATTGATAAAATAATTGGAGCAAATATCGAAAACTTGGTTAATAATGATACACTAACCAATTTTTATGTAAATAAATACAAATTAGTATTTAATAAATCTAAAGACAATTCATTTACAATATATTATAAAGGATTGGTGAAAGATGAAATAAAACAATCAGCTGCAGAGTATGCCAGAGGGTTTAGTGAAACCAAAGGAGTTATTTCTGAAAATGGAGTATATATGGCAAACTCTACTTATTGGACACCAAAATTTAATGATGATCTACTTTCAACTTTTAAATTGGATGTAACAATTAATGATGGTTGGTCTGTAGTATCTCAAGGTGATCGTAAGAAGAATGAAGTAATAGATGGGAAAAAAGTAATTTCATATAATTCACCGGAGCCAATGGATGAAATATATTTAATAGCAGCAAAATGGACAGAATATTCAAGAAAATCTGGTGAAGTAGAAGTACAGGCTTTCTTAAGGACTCCTGATGAAGAATTAGCACAAAAATATTTAGGTATTACCAGTGGCTATATTCAAATGTATGAAACATTGATCGGTAAATATCCTTATACAAAATTTGCTTTGGTTGAGAACTTTTGGGAAACAGGATACGGAATGCCTTCATTTACACTGTTAGGAGAAAAAGTAATACGTTTTCCATGGATATTGTATTCATCATATCCTCATGAGTTATTGCATAATTATTGGGGTAACGGTGTTTTTGTTGATTATAAGAATGGTGGAAATTGGTGTGAAGGAATTACTGCTTATATGGCTGATCACCTAATGCAAGAGCAAAGAGGAAATGGTGCCACTTACCGTAGAAACACCTTACAAAAATTCACAGATTATGTTAACGATGACAATGATTTTCCAATAAATCAATTTATAAATAGAAATAATTCTGCTGAAGAAGCAATTGGTTATGGGAAAGTATTAATGGTAAATAATATGTTGCGTTATGAATTTGGTGATGAGGCATTTTTAAAAGCTTATCAAAAATTCTATGCAGATAATGAATTTATAAAAGTGTCTTTTTCGGCAATTCAAAAAAGTTTTGAAGAAATTACAGGAAAAGATCTAAGTAGTTTCTTTGCGCAATGGATCGATAGAAAAGGAGCGCCAACATTAAAAATAACCAATGTAAAAACAAATGGTAACAAGCTTTTATTTACATTAAATCAGATTCAAAAAGAAGAGGTTTTTAACTTAAATGTACCTGTGGCGATTTTTACTGAAGGAAATGATCAGGTTATCTGGAAGAAGATGGCAATGGATAAAAAATCTCAAAATTATACGGTAGAATTATCTCAAAAACCATTGAAGATTGAAATTGACCCACAATTCAATTTGATGAGGAGGGTTGATAGAGACGAGGTTCCTGCATCATTATCACAAGTTTTTGGAGCAAAACAATCTACGATAATTATTCCTGTCGGAAGTGAAAATAAAACTGCTTATGAGGAAATGGCAAAAACATGGAAAGCTACTCAAGAAGCTCAAGGTAAAGCTGTAGTAATTGTTAGTGATGCAGATTTAAAAGCAATACCTCAAGATCAATCAGTATGGATCTTAGGTTACCAAAATAAATTTTACAACAAAGATCTGCAAACTACTTATAGTGCTCATTTTGATGCTGCAAGTATGGAAATGATAAAGAACTTATCAGAAACCGGAGCATTGGTCTATGCAATTCCAAATGCAGAAAATAATATGCAAAGTGTCGGTTTTGTTGGTTCAAATTCTGATACAGCAATCAAAGCATTATCAAGCAAATTGTTACACTATGGTAAATATGGTTATTTAGGATTCGAAGGAGATTCAGCTAATAATGTAATGAAAGGATCTTTACCGGCTCTGCAATCACCGTTAAGCGTTACAGTAAATAAAGGTGTGGTAAGTGCCAAATTAATTCCGCGTAAAGCGTTATACGAATCAAAAAGACCTTCAGGAAGGCCAAAAAATTAAAAAAAAACAAAAAACAATAAAAATTAAAATTAATGAATAAAATATTAAAATTTTCAGTTGCACTTGGATTATCAACAATAGTAATGGCTTCATGTGCAGATAATAAAAAAGAAGAAATAGCTCAAACTGATAAAAAAGAGGAAGTAGCTAAAAAAGTAGAAGAAGTAAAAGAACTTCCAATTACAAAAATTCCAAATGTAACAAATGGTGCTGAATCCTATTTCTCACCTGACGGAAAAGCAGTGATCTTTAATGGTAAAATAGGGCAAGATTCTACGCATTATGTTTATACAGTTAACATAGATGGGACAGATCTTAAAAAGATTAATGGTAAGGGTGATGATGCATGTTCGCATTATACACCTGATGGAAAAAACCTTCTTTGGACTTCAACACGTGATAATTTAGATATGCACAGAGGTAATTATTCCGATCCTAAGGACTATCCGCAAGGAGCTGAATTGTACATGAGTGACCTTAATGGTGATCATATTGTTCGTCTTACAAATAACAAACATTATGATGCTGAAATTGGAATCAGCCCTGATGGAACAACAATTTTATTCAGTCGTCAAAATGATAAAGGTGAGATCGATCTATGGACAATGAATCCTGATGGAAGTAGCCAAAAACAAATCACTTTTACTCCTGATTGGCAAGAAGGTGGTGCTTTTATTATGGGTGATAATAAAACAATTTTATTAAGAGCTTGGAAAAAATCTGAAGAAGGCCAAAAAACAAAAGATATGCACCTGTTTACAGTTGATGTTGACGGTAAGAATCAAAAACAAATTTCACACAAAAGCGGTACACATTGGGCACCATTCCCTGCACCTGATGGAGTGCACTTTGCTTATGTTACAGTTTTTCCACCACATAATTACGAGATCATGTTAAGAAACTTAAAAACCGGTGAAGAACAGAGGTTGACAAATGATTCAGGATTTGATGGTTTCCCTTCTTTTTCTCCTGACGGAAAAACAATTTCTTTCTCATCAAGCAGAGGGAATGAAAAAGGCGACCGTTCTTTAAAATTATACACAATGGATGTAAGTTCATTGAATTTAGGTGCTAAAAAATAAGTTTAGCTATTAATAACTCCCCTCTTCAGCCTGCTTTATGGTGGGCATGAGGGGAAATTCGCTTAAAGCGGATAGGGACGTGTAAATTTTACATGTTCTTCAAAATTAAAAAAAGAAAAAATGCAATCATACAAAAATATATATTTAGCGATAGCTACAGTTGTATTAGCTGGATTTACTTCGTGTAAACAAAACACAGATCCCGAAATAACAACAACCGATCTAACAGAGAGTTTAACTTATTTAGCTTCCGATTCTTTACAAGGAAGATTACCGGGAAGTCCGGGAGGTATCTTGGCAGGAGAATATATTGCCAATAAATTTGAAACTTATGATGTGAAACAAGGAGGTGAACAAGGTTTTTTTCAAAATTTTGAAGTGGTGACTAAAACCGAGGCACCTGCTGAAGAAAACATATTAAAAGCAGGTGATAATGTTGCTGAGGTTAGCAAAGATTATGTACCATTCAGTTATTCTGAAAATGCTACGCTAAATGCTGATGTGGTTTTTGCTGGATATGGTTTTGATATTGATTTGGATAGCCTAAAATGGAAGGATTATGAAGGAGTGGATGTAAAAGGAAAATGGGTTTTGGTTTTGAGGAATGATCCTGAAATAAGAAATCCAAATAGCCTGTTTATTCCATATTCCGGAGAAAGATCAAAAGTACTAACAGCAAAAGAAAATGGAGCGAAAGGAATTTTGTTGGTAGCAGGAACCAAAGTAGAAAGAAAAGATAAATTGGTTGATCTGGTGATCGATCAAACCGAATCTAATTTAGGTATTCCGGCATTTAATATTACCCGTGAATTTGCTAATAAAATTCTGGTAAATTCGGGTAAAACTATTGAAGAGTTAGAAGCCGGATTGGTAAAAGATATGGAAGCAAATTCTTTTGATACTAACACAAAAGTGGAAGGAACATCAAAAGTTGTTTTTCAAAAAACGAATACCAGAAATGTAATTGGAATTATTGAAGGTTCAGATCCTGAATTAAAGAATGAATACGTAGTTATTGGAGCACACTTTGATCATTTAGGTTGGGGTGGGCCAACAACTTCATCACGCGAACCTGAAGCACATGCAATTCATTACGGTGCAGATGATAATGGATCAGGAGTTTCCGGAATATTGGAAATGACAGATAAATTGGCAAATGCCAAATTAAAAAGAAGCGTTATTATTATTGCTTTTGGAGCAGAAGAAATTGGAACTATAGGCTCAAAATACTTTACCATGCATCCAACAATAGTAAAAGAAAATATTGTTGCAATGGTTAATTTAGACATGGTTGGTCGATTAAAAGAAAGCAAAGAAATAACAGTTAGTGGTGTAGGAACCTCAAAAGAAGGGGAGGAATTGCTAAATAAAATTTTAAACGAAAAAGAAAGAGATTTAGTCCTGGGAGTTGAATATAACGGTTTCGGCCCTTCTGATCATGCTAATTTCTATGTGGATAATGTACCTGTGTTTTTCTTTAATACTGGAGCGCATGAAGATTATCATACTTCGCGTGACGTAGTTGAGAAAATCAATTTTGAAGGATTAAAAAGAGTTACGGAGTATGCTTATGATCTATCCGTAAATTTGATCAATGCTGATTCTACACTAACCTTCCAGGAAGCAGGTCCAAAAGGAAGAGCAAAAAATACTCGTGGTGGAAAAGTGAAACTTGGTATTATGCCTAATTTCGGTAAATCGGAAGAAGACGGTTTAAGAGTTGATGGTGTAACCAAGGGTTCAGCTGCTGATAGAGGAGGAGTTTTAAAAGGGGATGTAATTGTTGCTATTGCAGGAAAAGAAGTTCATAATATTTATGAATATATGGCAAGAATGACAAAAGTAAGACCGGGACAAACTATAAATGTAGATGTCATGCGTAATGCTGAGAAGAAAGTATTGATTATACAGTTAGATCAAGATTAAGTAAAGGAATAATTAAATAATTTAATAGTAGAATTTTGAATGTAATAAAATTAGATAAGCGATATTAATTTAACTTTAATTGTTATTAACAGTATGCTGAAAAATCTATATTTTTACAAAAAAATAATTAAAAAAAATAATAAAATGAAAAGAATAAAATTAACACTTCTAGTATTTATTGCAATTGTAAGTATAACATTTGCTCAAGGAAAATCAGCTTATTTATTGTACAACAATAAAGGTGTGCTTGAAAGTTATGATGTAATGATAGATGATTTAACAAATAGCGATATGGTGTTTTTTGGGGAATATCATACAAACCCAATTTCTCACTGGATGCAAATAGAAATGGCAAAAAGCTTCTACGAGATCAAAGGGGATAAATTAGTTTTTGGTGCTGAAATGTTTGAGAATGGCAACCAACTGGTAATGAATGAGTATTTAGCAGGTTTTTATCCGGAAGAAAAAATGATGCCGGAAATGACACAAATGTGGGGTAATTACAAAACTGATTATAAACCTTTGGTTGAATTTGCTAAAGAAAATAAATTACGTTTTATAGCTACAAATATTCCAAGAAGATATGCTTCGATGATCAACAAAGGAGGAATGGATGCCTTAAAGAAATTAAGTCCTGAGGCTAGAACAATGATTGGGCCTGATCTAGAAAAATATTTTGATGCTGAAGTATACGCTGATATGAAAGAAAAAATGGGAGGTCATGTACCACCAAATATGTTGAATATCCAAACAGCTCAAGCAAGTAAAGATGCTACAATGGCACATTTTTCAGTAAAGAATTTCAACAAAGGAGATCTGTTTTTTCACATGGATGGTTCTTATCATTCAAATAATAATAGAGGAATTATCTGGTGGGTTAATAAGATCCAACCGGGATTAAATATTAAAACTATTACTACATTAACAAAAAGTGAATGGAATGAAATGACCAAAGAAGAAAAATCAGAAATTTCAGATTATATAATTGTTGTAGCAGATAATATGACGCAAACAAAAAGATAATACATAAATTTTATTTTTGTCACTTCCTACCGACTTTTAGATTTGTACAGGAGATAATTGGTTTTAAGAAAAATTTAATTAAAAACAATTATAAACTCTTATATTTGCAAACTTTAAAATTTAAAATATGAAAGCCGGAATTGTAGGGTTACCCAATGTAGGAAAATCAACTTTATTTAATTGTTTATCAAATGCTAAGGCGCAATCTGCCAATTTTCCATTTTGTACAATTGAACCAAATATTGGTGTTGTAAATGTGCCGGATTCTCGATTGGAGAAGTTAGAAGAATTGGTAAATCCGGAAAGAGTCATGCCAGCAACAGTTGAAATTGTCGATATTGCCGGTTTGGTAAAAGGAGCCAGTAAAGGAGAAGGTTTGGGAAATAAATTTTTGGCAAATATTCGTGAAACTGATGCTATTATACATGTTTTGCGCTGTTTTGACAATGATAATGTAGTTCATGTTGATACATCAATTGATCCGATAAGAGATAAAGAAACAATTGATTTTGAATTGCAATTGAAAGATTTGGAGACAGTTGAGAAAAGATTGGATAGGGTAAAAAAAGCATCCAGAACGGGTGATAAATTAGCGCTTAAAGAGTTGGATATTCTTTTAAAAATTAAAGAAAATTTGGAGAATGCAGTTTCTGTAAGAGCTATTGATTTTACAGATAAAGAACGAAACGAGTTTGTGAGGTCTTTACAATTGCTAACAGATAAACCTGTACTCTATGTATGTAATGTGGATGAAGCTTCTGCTGTTACAGGGAATCAATATGTTGACAAAGTAAAAGAAATGGTAAAGAATGAGGAAGCGGAAGTTTTAGTTTTAGCTGTTGCTACTGAAGCAGATATTATGGAATTGGATGATTATGAGGAACGACAAATGTTTTTGGAAGATATTGGTTTGGATGAACCCGGTGTGTCAAAATTAATTCGTGCTGCTTATAAGCTTTTAAATCTTCAAACATATTTTACAGCTGGGGTTAAAGAGGTAAGGGCCTGGACCATTCATATAGGCGACACAGCACCTCAAGCAGCAGGAGTTATTCATACTGATTTTGAGAAAGGATTTATTCGTGCAGAAGTTATAAAATACAATGATTTTGTTCATTACGGAAGTGAAGCAAAAGTAAAAGAAGCCGGCAAATTAGCTGTAGAAGGTAAAGAATATATTGTTCAGGATGGTGATTTGATGAACTTCAGATTTAATGTTTAAAATGTCATTTCCACGAAAGTGGGTATCTTACTATTTTTTATACTTAAATTTGCATATATGAATTTCGATATACAGAGTAAAGATAAAAACAGCAAAGCAAGAGCCGGTGAAATTACTACAGATCACGGTAAGATACAAACACCAATTTTTATGCCGGTTGGTACTGCTGCATCTGTAAAAAGTGTACATCAAACAGAATTAAAAAATGATATCAATGCCGATATAATATTAGGAAATACCTATCATTTATACCTTCGCCCCAAAACAACCATTTTAGAACAAGCAGGGGGTTTACATAAATTTATGAATTGGGATCGACCGATTTTAACAGATTCTGGTGGTTATCAAGTTTATTCTTTGTCAGATAATAGAAAAATTAAAGAAGAGGGTGTTAAGTTTAAATCACATATTGATGGTTCATCACACTTCTTTTCACCTGAATTTTCTATGGATATCCAACGAAGTATTGGGGCAGATATCATTATGGCTTTTGACGAATGTACACCATATCCTTGTGATTATAATTATGCTAAAAATTCTATGCATATGACCCATCGTTGGTTAGATAGATGTGTTGATTTTTTAGATAAAAACCCTGAGAAATACGGATTTAAACAAACCTTGTTTCCTATTGTTCAAGGTAGTACATATAAAGACTTACGAAAACAATCAGCTGAATATATTGCCAATGTTGGTGCTGAAGGTAATGCTATTGGAGGGCTTTCGGTTGGGGAACCTGCTGAAGAAATGTATGAAATGACCGAAATTGTTTGTGATATCTTACCTATTGACAAACCCAGATATTTAATGGGTGTAGGAACTCCAATCAACATTCTGGAAAATATTGCTTTAGGTGTTGATATGTTTGATTGTGTAATGCCAACTCGTAATGCCAGAAATGGTATGTTATTTACAGCGCATGGCACAATCAATATTAAAAATAAAAAATGGGAAAATGATTTTTCACCAATTGATGAAATGGATATTACTTTTGTAGACACTTATTATTCTAAAGCTTATTTAAGACATTTATTTGCTTCTAAAGAATATTTAGGAAAACAAATAGCTTCAATTCATAATTTGGGTTTTTATTTATGGCTGGTTCGTGAAGCCAGAAAGCATATTATAGCAGGAGATTTTACCAAGTGGAAAATTTTAATGGTAAAACAAATGGATAAAAGGTTGTAATTAGGTTACATTTGTCTATTAAGAATCAAACAAACATATAATTGAAAATACTTGATCGTTACATATTAAGAAAATATTTCATTACCTTATTTTTTACATTATTGATATTGATTCCTATAGCAATAGCAATAGATATTTCTGAAAAAATAGATAAATTTTTAAAACACACTGATTTATCAGTCAATGAAATTATTGAAGATTATTATGTAAATTTTGTAATAAATTACGGAAATACATTTTTGCCTTTGGCATTATTTATTTCTGTGATATTATTTACATCAAAAATTTCAAACAATTCAGAAATTATTGCGATAAACAGTTCGGGAATTTCATTTAAAAGGTTTTTAAGGCCTTATATGATTGGGGCTACAGTAATTGCATTGGGATCTTTAGTGTCCAATCATTTTTTTGTTCCTAAATCAAATAAGACATTTGAAGAATTTCATGAGAATTATATAAGAACAAATAAAAAATATTCTTCATCATACGTTAAAAAAGTAAATTTACAATTAAGTGAAAACGACCTTATATATATAGGAAATTTTAATTTAAAGACTAATAATGGATACTATTTTTCTTATGAAAAATTTGAAGGCAATGTCTTGAAATATAAATTGATAGGTCAGAGTATTAAATGGATTGAAAAGGATAGTACTTTCAGGATAAATAATTATAGAAAAAGAATTATCAAACCTAAAGATGATATAATTGAAACAGGTACTGTTTTTGATACAATTTTTAATTTTCAACCCAAAGATCTACTTTATATTGATTATTTAGCCAAAGAAATGCCTTCGCCTAAATTGATTAAACTTATTGATATATCTGAAAAAAGAGGTGTTAAAAACTTAAATAATTACAAAGTTGAATTATATAAACGTACAAGTTTACCAGTATCTTCTTATATATTAACGATCATTGCTGTTTCACTTGCGTCTAGAAAAAGAAGAGGAGGGATAGGTGTTAGTTTGGCTTTTGGACTTGCGTTGATGTTTACCTATGTGTTTTTTTTAAAAGTATCAGAAGTTTTAGGATCTACTGCAGAATCTAATCCCTTATTTATGGTTTGGTTGCCAAATATAATTTTCGGAATTTTAGCTATATTCTTATTTAAAAATGCCAACAAATAAGTTAAAAAATCAAATTCATCTCCATTTTATTGTTTTTATATGGGGTTTTACTGCAATTTTAGCGGCATTGATTAGTATTGATGCTATTCCATTGGTTTGGTATAGAGTAATGTTGGCTTCTATCACGTTATTTTTATATTTTAAGATAAAAAAAATAAAATTTAAAATTAGTTTTGATGCATTTTTAAGATTTTTACTTGGTGGTATTATCATTGCTTTACATTGGGTCGCCTTTTTTTATGCTATAAAAATTTCAACTATTTCAATAACTTTAATTACCATGTCTTCAAGTGCAATATTTGTAGCATTGCTTGACCCTTTATTTAGTAAAAAAAAGTTTAGATTTTATGAACTATTGTTGGCAAGCATTGTAATAATTGGATTTATAATAATATTTAAAGTTGAAAATGGGTATACTAAAGGAATTATTTCTGCATTAATTTCATCAGTTTTACTGGCATTTTTCTCAATATTCAACAGTAAGAATATTCAAAAATATAACGCTGTACACATTGCTTTTTATGAATTATTAACAGCTTTTTTATTTCTGTCTTTAGTCATGTTATTGTCAAATACTATTTCATTTGATACAATAAAAATGACTACGTCAGATTGGTTGTATTTAATTATACTATCTACAGTTTGTACTGCATATCCATTTGTTATTGCAACAAATCTTTTAAAAAAAATGAGCCCGTTTACTATAATACTTACAAATAATTTAGAGCCTGTTTATGGTATAATTTTGGCAGTTATTATTTTTGGTGATAAAGAAAAAATGAGTGTGCAATTTTATATTGGTGCCGCCATTATTTTGGGTAGTGTTATATTGAATGGGATATTAAAAGCCAAAAAGAATTAATTGCCATTGCATAAATATTATCTGACCAAAGTTTTTATATTTGTAAATATATTGGAAGACTAGCAGACTGTTTTTTTATTTAAATTTTATTTTTAAATTATTAACTCATTGAATATGGAATATTTAGACTTTGAATTGCCGATAAAAGAGTTAGAAGATCAACTAAATGAATGTATTTTAATTGGTGAAAAAAGTGACGTTGATGTAACAGAAACATGTAGACAAATAGAAAATAAACTCAATGATACTAAAAAACAAATTTTTAGTACACTTACACCTTGGCAAAGAGTTCAATTATCTCGTCATCCATCTCGACCTTATACCCTTGATTTTATTAATAATATAACTCAGGGTACATTCATGGAACTTCACGGTGATAGAAATGTAAAAGATGATAAAGCTATGATTGGTGGTTTAGGTAAAATAGGAGACCAGTCATTTATGTTTATAGGTCAACAAAAAGGATATAATACCAAAACTCGTCAGTATAGAAATTTTGGTATGTCAAATCCGGAAGGTTATCGAAAAGCATTGAGGTTAATGAAGATGGCCGAAAAATTTGGCATTCCGGTTGTAACTTTATTAGATACTCCTGGAGCTTATCCGGGCCTGGAAGCCGAAGAAAGAGGACAAGGAGAAGCGATTGCAAGAAATATATTTGAAATGACCAAGTTAAAAACGCCTATTATAACCATTGTTATTGGTGAAGGTGCTTCGGGGGGTGCTTTGGGTATAGGAGTTGGTGATAGAGTTTATATGCTTGAAAATACTTGGTATTCAGTAATTTCACCTGAATCTTGTTCTTCAATTTTATGGCGTAGCTGGGAATACAAAGAAATTGCTGCCGAAGCTTTAAAACTTACAGCAAAAGATATGAAAAGGCTGAAATTAATTGATGGTATAATTAGAGAACCATTAGGTGGCGCTCATTCCGATAGAGAACAAGCATATAAATCAGTTGAAATGGCAATTCTTAAAGCTTTTGGGGAATTAAAAAAGCTTTCAATTAAAAATTTAGTTGAGAAAAGAATGGAAAAATATGCCAATATGGGCGAGTATAGAGGATAATATTTAATTCTTGTTTTAATTAACGTATATTAGTATTTTTATAGTAAATATTTTACTATGAAAATCCTTTCTGTAAAACAAATTTACAAAGCCGATCAGGCTACTATAAAAAATCTTAATATTTTATCTGTTGATTTAATGGAACAAGCTGCAGAGGTTTGTACTGATTGGATCAATAATTTTTTAAATGATTATCAAAACACTATTCATGTATTCTGTGGTGTTGGCAATAATGGAGGTGATGGTTTGGTAATTGCCAGAAGATTGTTGCAATTAGGGTTTAAAGTAAAAACTTATATAGTAAACTTTAGTATTAAAAGGAGTGATGATTTTTTAATAAATTATAACAGGTTGATTGAACTTCATCATAAACCAATTGATCTGACCCATCTTCATTACAATTTTGAAATTTCAGAATTTGAAGTAATTATTGATGCAATTTTTGGTATAGGGTTAACAAGACCTCCTCAAGGTTTTGTTAAAGAGATTATCCAAAATATAAATAATTCAGAAGCGAAGATTATTGCAATTGATTTTCCTTCAGGCTTACCTGCATTAAATATTGGTGATTCAAATATTGTAGCTACGTTTGATAAGAACGCTATAGTAAAAGCCAATGTTACACTTACATTCCAAAATCCAAAATTAGCATTTTTACTTCCAGATAATGAAGAATTTTATGGAGATTGGCATTTATTGAATATTGGTTTAGATCAGGATTTTATTAAAAGTATTGAGGCAGATTATTTTTTGATTACAAAAAATGAAATAAATAAGATCTATAAACCACGTTCAAAATTTTCTCATAAGGGTACTTTTGGTCATAGTTTATTAGTAGGTGGAAGTTTTGGTAAAATAGGAGCAGTAGTATTAGCATCAAAAGCAGCTTTAAAAATTGGTAGCGGTTTGGTTTCTGCCTATGTTCCTAAATGTGGCTATCAAATTATTCAAACTACAATTCCAGAAGTTATGACAGAGGTTGATGATGAAAAAGAGCTACAATTCTTTAATTTTAAAACCAAACCTACTGTAATTGGAATTGGTATGGGTTTAGGAACAAGTTCAAAGACAACCAATGGGTTTATTAAATTTTTAAAATCTAATATTAAACATTTAGTGATTGATGCAGATGGTTTAAATATTTTATCAATGAACAAAGAACAATTAAAACTTTTACCTAAGGAAACTGTTTTAACGCCTCATCCTAAAGAATTCGAAAGATTGGTTGGGAAATGGAAGAATGATTATGAAAAATTAGAGAAACTTTTAACCTTTTCAAACAAATATAATTGTATTGTTGTTCTAAAAGGAGCCAATACTGTAGTAGCTTATCAACAAAAGTTATATTTTAATAGTACAGGAAATCCTGCATTGGCAACAGGAGGTAGTGGAGATGTTCTTACAGGAATTATTACAGGTTTAATAGCCCAGGGTTACAATGCTTTGGATGCAGTTAAGTTTGCTGTATATATTCACGGAAGAACTGCTGATATTGCTTTGCAAAATAATTATACTGTGGAAACTTTTACAGCTTCAGATATTTATGATTTTTTTGCTGAAGTAATCAAAGAAATTTAATAGAATTATAAGTATTTGTTAAATATTAAAAAAAAATGAGCTTTATCACTCCCTATGTCAAATATTTTAGTGAAATTTATAGGGTTATTAAAATTAAAAACGATTAACGTATGGAGACAAAGATTGTTTATTTAAGTGATTTAAAATTTAATTTAAAAGTCTGGAAAAAAGAGCTAAGATTTCACCGTGATGAAATGGAGAAATTTGAAAGAAAATTAGAAGAAGTTGCTAAACGTAATTTAGGTAATAAAGCAATGGCTCCTTTGGAAGGGTATCAAAATAGAATAATTCGTGAAAAAGAAGTTATTGGACGATTATTACAAAGAATTAGAATGAAAAGACGGATTGTTGAAGCCGTAGATTTAAGTGAAGAAATTGATGGAAGATTAAGAAATCAACAAACTTCACTAAAAGATGATATGAAAACCTATATCAAACTTCATTATGAACTCAAAGAAGAGTTAATGGATTATTTTTTAAAGTGGTTATAAAAATTTTATCTGCCAAAGTCTAAAAAACTTTGGCAGAGTTTTTTTATGCAAACTGTTTTGAAATATTCTCAGCTTTTCTGCTTTCACTATAGTCATAAAACCCTTCACCAGATTTAACACCTAATTTACCTGCTGCAACCATATTGACCAATAATGGACATGGAGCATATTTTGGATTTCCAAAACCTTCATACAATACATTGAGTATTGATAAGCAAATATCAAGTCCAATAAAATCAGCTAATTGTAATGGACCCATTGGATGCGCCATACCTAATTTCATGACTGTATCAATTTCATAAACACCAGCCACATTTTCGTATAATGCATAAATAGCTTCATTTAGCATAGGCATTAAAATACGATTGGCTATAAAACCCGGATAATCATTTACTTCTACAGGAATTTTTTTTAATTCTTTTGAAAGATCCATAATGGTTTTTGTAACATCATCACTTGTAGAATATCCTCTAATGATCTCAACCAATTTCATAATAGGTACAGGATTCATAAAATGCATACCAATAACTTGATCAGGTCTAGAAGTAACAGCTGCAATCTTTGTGATAGAAATTGAAGAAGTATTACTTGCTAAAATACAATTTTCAGGAGCTTCTTTATCAATTTGTTTAAAAATATCAAGCTTAATTTTTTCATTTTCGGTGGCAGCTTCAATAACAAGATCAACATTTTTTACTCCTTCTGCAATAGTGTTAAAGGTTGTTATATTTTTTAGAGTTTTATCTTTGGTTTCTGAAGTAATTCTTTCTTTATTCAGCAAACGCTCAAGATTCTTATTGATTGTTGATAAAGCCCTTTCAAGTGCATTTTGTGAAATATCAATTAAATTTACCTGAAAACCATTTTGCGCAAAAACATGGGCAATTCCATTACCCATAGTTCCAGCACCTATTATTGCTATATTTCTCATTTGTTTATATGTTTATGATTATTTGAAAATAATACTATAATTTGTTGATAATTTCTTGTGCTACACGCAAAGCTTCAGTTCCTTGAAATAAGGAAACAATTGGTGTAGTATTATTTTGAATTGCTTTTGCAAACGATTCCAGTTCATCTAGAATGGCATTGTTTTGTTCTATATCAGGGTTTTCAAAATAGATTTGTTTTTTAACACCTTCGGCATTTTGTAAAATCATAGCAAATTCATCAGGATTTTCGGGTACATCTTTCATTTTTACAACTTCACTTTTCTTATCTAAAAAATCAACTGAGATATAGGCATCTTTTTGAAAAAATCGAGATTTACGCATATTTTTCATCGATATTCTGCTGGCAGTTAAATTGGCTACACAACCATTTTCAAATTCAATTCTTGCATTGGTAATATCAGGAGTTTCACTAATAACTGAAACACCACTTGCATGAATGTTTTTTACTTTTGAATTAACAACACTCAAAATTATATCAATATCATGAATCATTAGATCGAGAACAACAGGAACATCAGTGCCACGAGGATTAAATTCAGCCAATCGATGCGTTTCAATAAACATAGGGTTTTCAATGGTTTCTCTTACAGCTGTATATGCAGGATTAAATCTTTCAACATGGCCAACCTGACCTTTAACATTATGCTTTTTAATCAATTTGTCTAATTGTTCTGCTTCAGTTACAGTTTTAGTTATTGGTTTTTCAATAAATATGTGCTTGCCATTTATAATAGCAGTTTTAGCACAATCAAAATGATTTAGAGTTGGAGTTACAATATCAACAATATCAACAGCTTCAACCAATTCATCTATTGAATTAAAATAATGGTAACCAAATTCTTTTGCTACTTCCTGAGCATTATTTTTATTTGGGTCATAAAAACCAACCAATTTATATTTTGGAGATTGAGATAATAATTTTAAATGAATTTTTCCTAAATGACCTGCACCTAAAACACCTGCTTTTAACATAAAAAATATTTTTATTCAAAAATACAAAATATGATATTGTATTTGGTTTTTTTAGTAATAATAATTACCTATTTTTGAAATCGTATGATAAAAGATTTACCCAAACATAAAGGGCTTAGAAACCAATTAGTTACAACAATAAAAGCCAAAGGGATCAATGATGTTTCAGTGCTTGATGCTATTAGCAAGGTACCCAGGCATTTATTTATGGATTCAGGTTTTATTGATTTTGCATATCAGGATAAACCATTTCCAATTGCTGCTGAGCAAACAATATCGCAACCCTATACAGTTGCATTTCAAACAGAATTATTACAAGTAAAACCCAATGATAAAATTTTAGAAATTGGTACAGGATCAGGTTATCAAACCGCTATTTTAATTGAATTAAAAGCTGAGGTTTATAGTATAGAGCGACAAAAAGAACTGTATTTACTAGCAAAAAAATTCTTACCCAAGGTTGGATATGTACCTAAAAAACTGGTTTTTGGTGATGGTTATTTAGGTATGCCGGAAAACGCTCCATTTGATGGAATTATTGTTACGGCCGGTGCACCAATTGTTCCTAAGCCATTGTTAAGTCAGTTAAAAATAGGAGGTAGGCTGGTAATCCCTGTTGGAGAAAACACTCAAATTATGACACTTTATACACGTAAAGGTGAAAAAGAATTTGATAAGCGTGAATTTGGTGATTTTAGATTTGTACCCATGCTAAAGGATAGTAATAAGTAAAATAGTTGTTAGATAATGGTTTCTAATTTGATAAACTTCTGAATAGTATTTAAAAGGTAATATTTAATACTAAAAATAATAACCAACCAACAGAACTAACAAGCAAGATCACATAGCTTTTAAACTCAAATCCATATTACTTACCGAGTGTGTTATAGCACCTGATGAAATATAATCAACACCACATTCAGCATAAGCGCGCGCTGTTTCTAAAGTAATACCACCAGATGATTCGGTTTGGCATTTATCTCCAATTAGGTCAACAGCTTTTTCGGTATCTTGATAATTAAAATTATCGATTAGAATTCTGTGAATTCCATCGTGTTTTAATATCGTTTCAATTTCTTGTAAACTACGGGCTTCAACAATAATTTTTAGATCTAATTGATTATCTTTTAAATAGGCTTTTGTCTTTTCAATGGCTTCGTTAACACCTCCGGCAAAATCAATATGATTATCTTTAAGCATGATCATATCGTATAAAGCAAAACGATGATTTTCACCACCGCCAATTTTAACAGCCCATTTTTCTAGAGCTCTTATCCCGGGTGTTGTTTTTCTAGTATCAAGAACTTTAGTTTTGGTTCCTTTTAATAATTTAGTAAATTTTCTTGTTTTCTTAGCAATTGCACTCATTCTTTGCATAGAATTAAGAACGAATCGCTCAGCTTTTAATATTGATTGTGAGTTGCCTGTAACAAAAAAAGCAATATCACCAACCTTTACTTTATCACCATCTGTTAAAAAAGTTTCAATTTTTAGATCTTTATCTATTTCAGCAAAAATCATTTTAGCAAATTCAATTCCGGCAATAACACCTTTTTCTTTAACCAAAAGTTTGGCTTGTCCTTTCGCATCTTTTGGGATACAGGCTAAAGAACTGTGATCACCTTCTCCAATATCTTCTCTTATACCATTTTTAATTATTATTTGTAATTCTTTTTCGAATTGTTCTTTGCTTATCATGATCATTATTTTTTAATATTACAAAAATAACTTAAAAAATTGATTTACATTTGATACTTAATGTAAATGGAGTTAATGAAGTTATTCTTGTACTTATATAGATAACTAATCAAATAAAGCAATGAAGATCAAACTATTGGCTATAGGTAAAACAGATGATAAGAATCTACAAAATCTAATTAAAACATATGAATTGAGATTAAAACATTATATTAAATTTGAATTTGAAATTATTCCTGATATTAAGAATTCAAAAAATTTATCAGAAAAAGAACAAAAAGCAAAAGAAGGTGAACTTATTTTAAAAAAAATAGCACCCACTGACCAATTGGTTTTATTTGATGAAAAGGGTCATGAGTTTCGTTCAATCGAATTTTCAAGATTTCTTCAAAAAAAAATGAATATTGGAATAAAACAGTTGGTGTTAGTTATTGGTGGTCCGTACGGTTTTTCAGATAAAATATGTCAAAAAGCAGTAGGAAAAATATCACTTTCAAAAATGACATTTTCACACCAAATGATCCGTTTATTTATCATCGAGCAAATCTACAGAGCCTTTACTATTTTAAAAAATGAACCTTATCATCACGAATAATTTAAAGATGTATTCTAAAATTGAATATTGATTGATATTTTTTAAAATTAGTTTCCTCGTTTTTACTACTTTTGCACACGTTTAAGAATTTATAAAAAAGGCAATTAAGCTGATAAAGAATGGAAGAAAAGAAATTTGATATTAATTCACTAATTGGATTTGTATTGTTAGCTGCGATAATGCTTTGGTATTTTTATAGTAATCAACCTACACCAGAGGAGCTTGCAAAACAAAAAACCGAACAAGTACAAGATTCAATAAAAAAAGTACAAGAAGCTATTGAATCACAAAATAAACCGGAGGTAACTCAAGATACGATTATAGCACAGCCAACAGATTCATTAGCTTTAGTTCAAGCTTCTAACAAATTGGGAGTGTTTGCATATAGTGCTAGTTTACCATCAGCTAAAGATGTAGAAACAATAATTGAAAATGATCTTGTAAAAATAAAAGTTTCAAATTTAGGTGGACAAATAACAGAAGTTTTATTAAAAAAATACAAAACCTATAACAAATTACCACTTTATTTGGTCAAGGATGACAATGCTTCTTTCAATGTTAAATTTGCTACGCAAGACAATAGAAATCTACAGACAAAAGATTTATATTTTGAACCAACATTAACAAATAATGGTGATAATCAGGTGCTTTCTATGAAATTAAAAGTAGCTTCTGATAGATATTTAGAATACCGTTATGAGTTAAAGCCCGAAGATTATATGCTTAATTTTGCTGTTCGATCACAGGGCATGAGTGATGCAATTAATAGTTCTCAGGAAATAAATTTAGACTGGAAACTAAAAACACTTCGTAGTGAGAAAAGTACAAAATACGAAAACCAATATACTGATATTCGTTATTTGTTTGAAAATACTGAGTTTGAGTATATGAATGCTATGAGTGATAGTAGTGAAGAAGTGGCAGAAAATGTGAATTGGGTAGCTTTTAAACAACAATTTTTCACATCGGTATTATTAACAGATAAACCTTTTGCTAAGGCAAGTTTAATATCAAATAATTTGGTTGAAGATGAATTTATAGATACTGTTTTTACTAAACAATTTCATGCAAAGATTCCTTTAGAAGTAAAGAATGGTGAACTGGATTATGTTATGAATATGTATTACGGACCTGTAGATTATAAGGTTTTAAATGCTTATGAAGGAAAAAATTTAGATAGAATTGTAAGTTTAGGGTGGGGAATTTTTAGATGGATAAATAAATATGTTTTTATGCCAATTTTTGGTTTCTTAAGCTCATTTATAGGTAGTTATGGTTTGGTAATAATTTTATTGACTATAGTAGTAAGAATTATCATGTCGCCTGTTGTTTATAAATCGTATTTATCAAGTGCAAAAATGAAGGTTTTACGACCTGAAATGGAAGAGGTAAATGAAAAATTTAAAGGTAAAGAGAATGCCATGAAACGTCAACAAGAAACAATGGCATTACAACGAAAAGCAGGTGTAAGCCCGCTGTCTGGGTGTATTCCTGCATTGATTCAAATGCCGGTTTTCTTTGCTTTATTCAGATTTTTTCCGTCAAACATTGATATTCGCCAAAAAGGATTTTTATGGGCTGATGATTTATCAGCCTACGATGAAGTATTAAAATTACCCTTTAATATACCTTTTTATGGAGACCATATTAGTTTATTCCCAATTCTAGCATCTGTTGCTATCTTTATTTATATGCAGATGACACAAAGTCAACAAATGAGTATGCAACAACCACAGCAAGAAGGAATGCCTGATATGCAAAAAATGATGAAAATGATGTTGTGGGTTTCTCCTGTTATGATGTTATTTTTCTTTAATAGTTATGCCAGTAGTTTGAGTTTGTACTATTTTATTTCAAACTTATTAACGATAGGTATTATGTTGATCATTAAGAATTATATTATTGATGAAGATAAAATTCATGCTCAAATTCAGGAAAATAAAAAAAGACCTGAAAAGAAAAAAAGTGCTTTTCGTCAACGTTTAGATGATGCTATGAAACAAGCACAAGTTCAGCAGGAACAACAAAAAAAGAAAAAAAGATAAGATAGATAAATCAATATCTTTAATTAAAAGGTGAATGAATTCAATAATTTATTCACCTTTTTTAAATATAAGTGAGGTACTGTTAACACAATATCGTTTTCCGGTAGTTTCTTTTGGACCATCGTCAAAAATATGCCCTAAATGGCCTCCACAACTTGCGCATAATATTTCGGTTCTGACCATGCCATGACTTAAGTCATCCTTGTAAATTACAGCACCTTTAATAGCATCGTCAAAACTAGGCCAACCACAATGTGATTCATATTTAGTATTAGATTCGAAAAGTTTGGAGTTGCAGGCAGCACAAAAATAAGTTCCTTTATCAAAAGTATTTGTATAGCCGTAATTTCCAGGCATATCAGTGCCTTTTTCACGCAAAATTTTATATTGCTTTGGCGTTAGAATTACTTTCCATTCTTCTTCGGTTTTAATCACTTTTTTATGCATGTTTGTTGGTGTTTTATCTTGAGCAGTACTGTTAAAGTAAAATATAATTGTAATTGCTGTTAAAAGTAATTTCTTCATTTTTTATTGTATAAATTCTATGATCTTTTGAGTAACTTTTTTGTCTTTAAAAATTTTATGATGACCTAATCCGTTTGTGATTAGTAACAAACCATCGTGAATATTTTGACGAATTTTATAAGCACTGCTTACAGGTACAAATCTATCTTGTGAATCATGAATTATAAAAGTTGGAATTTTAATTTTTTTTGCGGCATTACCTGATGAAAAACTATTGATGTCAAATTTTAATTTTTTATTGTAATACTTTATCATTTTATCAATTAAAATAGGACTCAATTCAAATTTTTTGACAAATGATTTTATAACATCTGAAATTTTGTCATCAGCACCAATAATGACTAATTTTTTAATATTGCTTTTACGAGCAGCTGCATTAAGTAGTGTCATACCTCCCCATGAATGTCCTATTGCTGCATCAAAAGGTCCATATTTTTTTTCAATAAATTCAATTGTTTCAAGGTATTCTAGCATATTTGTTGTTTTACCGGAAGATAGGCCATGAGCTGGGGCATCTAAAGTAACAACCATCATTCTATTTTCTAAGATTTTATCAGCTAAATGGTGCATTTGTGTCCCTCTGCCTGACCAGCCATGTAACAATAAAACTTTTTTCTTAGAATATCCATAAGTATAAACCATAATATCTTTTTGTATTGAAGGAATATGATGGGTTTCATTTTTTGTACTTTCCTGCATCATTATCTCTCTTTCAGGTATTTTAAACTTAGGAGGTGTTTCAAATATTTTAGCAAGAAATCTAACCGTTAGATTTTTTGATAAAAATTGTAATGTTTTCCCCGTATATAAAAGAGAATTCGGAATTTTAAAAGAATTATTTATAATCTTTGATTTTTTGATTTTATTCATGGTTTAAAGAGAAAGTATTTCTAAAAATATTAGTAAATTGTGCCATCAAAATTATTTATTTTTTTTAATGCTTGAAAAAGGTAATAAAAAATTAATCAACAGCTGGGCATTTTATGATTGGGCAAATTCTGTCTATTCATTGGTAATAAGTACAGCTGTTTTTCCTATTTATTATGAAACTGTAACCAATACTGATAGTGGAATGGTTACTTTTTTTGGAATGCAATTTAACAATACTTCGTTATATACCTACGCATTATCGTTTTCTTTTTTGGTAGTAGCTTTCATGTCACCCTTACTTTCTGGAATTGCTGATTATGTAGGTAATAAAAAATCATATATGAAGTTTTTTTGTTATTTGGGATCTTTTTCTGTGATGTCTTTATATTTTTTTAAAGGAATTGATACTTTGTGGGTTGGTATTTTGTTCTCTATTTTGGCAAGTATAGGATTTTGGGGCAGTTTGGTTTTTTACAATGCCTATTTACCTGAAATTGCTTATTATGATCAGCAAAATAAAGTTAGTGCAAGAGGTTTTATTTATGGCTATATAGGATCTGTTATATTACTAATATTCAATTTGAGCATGGTTTTAAAACCTGAATGGTATGGTATTGTTGATGAAACTTTACCAGCTCGAATTTCATTTTTATCAGTAGGGATTTGGTGGATTGGTTTTGCACAATATACTTTTAAATATTTACCATCTAATGTTTATAATAAAAAACCTGATAAAAGCTATATATTCAATGGTTATTTAGAGTTGAAAAAAGTTTTAAAAGAGTTGAAGGACCTTCCTGTTCTATTTAATTTTTTAACTGCATATTTTTTGTATAGTATTGGTGTTCAAACCATTATACTTTTATCGACAATATTTGGAAAAACCGAAATTGGAATACCAACAAGTAATTTGATCATAACTATTATTGTAATTCAATTGGTAGGTATAGTAGGATCATTTTTATTTTCAAAATTATCTGATAAAATAGGAAATATAACAACTTTAAAAATCACTATATTAATATGGGGAATAGCTAGTTATAGCGCTTATTTGTTAGATAAAGATGATCCGGATGTTTATTTAAAATTTTATTTATTAGGAGGTTTGATAGGTTTGGTTTTAGGAGCGATACAAACATTGTCAAGATCAACTTACTCAAAGCTATTGCCTGAAGGAACTCAAGATACGACTACTTATTTTAGTTTTTTTGATGTAACAGAAAAATTAGCAATCGTTTGGGGAACTTTTATTTTCGGAATTGTTGTTGCGATTACAGAATCTATGAAAATGTCAATACTATTATTGTCACTATTCTTTTTTTCAAGTTTTATTGTTTTATTTTTTGTTAAAAAACCGAGTTTTAAAAATTGATTTATATTTTGATCATATCATATTAAAATCCAATTTACTATGAATAGCAAAACCTTTGATTTTATTGTTGTTGGAGCTGGTATTGTAGGTTTGGCAACGGCCTATAAATTACAGTTGAAATTTCCACTATCCAGTATAGGTGTATTAGAAAAAGAGTCTTCAATTGGCCTGCATCAAACAGGTAGAAACTCCGGTGTAATACATTCCGGAATTTATTATAAACCCGGTTCTTTTAAAGCAAAAAATTGTAATAACGGACGGAAACAATTGGTGAAATTTGCTCAAGAAAACAATATTAAACATGATGTATGTGGAAAAATTATTGTAGCTGTAAATCAGAATGAAATTTCTGTTCTGGAGAATATTTACCAAAATGGTATTGAAAATAAAACTGAAGGAATCAGGTTTTTGAATGCTGATGAAATTAAAGCTAAAGAACCTTATATTGAGGGTGTTAAAGCTGTTTTTGTTCCTGTAGCCGGTATTATTGACTATGTTGATGTAGCCAAAAAATTTGCCGAATTGATGTCGACTATTAATCCTGAAAGTAAATTGATCACTTCTTGTGAGGTCAACAATATTACTACAAACAATAAAAATAAAATATTACATACTTCTCAAGGCAATTTTCAAGCCGAAAAAGTTATTTTTTGTACTGGATTGCAATCCGATAGAATGGCAAAAAAAGACAATATTCAACTCGATATGCAAATTGTTGGATTTAGAGGAGATTATTTTGAATTAAATGTCAAAGCAAAACATAAAATTAAAAATTTGGTTTATCCTGTTCCTGATCCTAAATTTCCTTTTTTAGGTGTTCATTTTACGCGAATGATCAATGGGGGTGTAGAGTGTGGGCCAAATGCTGTTTTTACTTTTAAAAGGGAAGGTTATTCTAAAACAGATTTTGATCTTAAAGATACTATGCAAGCTCTCAGATTTAAAGGTACATGGAAGTTATTCTTCAAGTTTTGGCGTAAGGGAATTGATGAATATAAACGAGCTTTCTCAAAAAATTTATTCGTTAAGGAATTGTCCAAAATGATGCCAAGTATCACACAAAACGATGTGATAACAAGTCGATCTGGAGTAAGGGCACAAGCAATTGATGGTTATGGAAATATGGTTGATGATTTTAAAATAATCAACCATGAAGGGGCAATTCATGTTATCAATGCACCTTCACCTGCTGCTACTGCTTGTTTGGCTATAGCAGATGAAATTATTGCAAAAACAATTGAGGTAAATATTTCAAGAAATGATGTGGATGCTGATCAAGGTGAATGTTGCTATTATGAAAAATAGAAAGCAGCTATAAAAGCTGCTTTTTTATTACTTTGTTTAATTATAAAATACTATTCATTTTTATTTAAATGAATATCCATTTGTGGGAAAGGTATTTGAACACCGGATTTATTAAAGGCATTGTAAACATTTTCATTCATATCAAAAAAGACATCCCAATAATCATCGGCTTTAGCCCAAATTCTAAAAGTTAAATTTACAGAACTGTCTGCCAATTCTGTAACACCAATAAATGGTAAAGGGTCTGTTAAAACCCTCTTATCATTTTTAACCAATTCATTTAGTACTTCTCTTGATTTTTCAACATTTTCACCATAGGCAATACCAACAGAAATATCTACTCTTCTGATAGGCTCAGTTGAATAGTTTATCATTGAATTGGTTGATAGAGCTCCATTAGGAATTATGATAGTTTTATTATCCAGATCCGTAAGTATTGTATTAAAGATCTGGATTTCTCTAACGGTTCCAGTATGCCCTTGGGCATCTATAAAATCACCAACTTTAAAAGGTTTAAAGAGTAAAATAATTACGCCTCCGGCAAAGTTTTGTAAAGTGCCTGATAATGCCAAACCTACAGCTAAACCAGCTGCACCTAATATGGCAATGAAAGATGTCATTTCAACGCCTAACATACCTAAAACACTTATTCCAAGTAGTATCTTTAATAAAATGCTTACCAAACTTCTTAGGAAAGGTTTTAAAGATTCATCCAAATTACGTTTATCCATGAGCTTATTTAAAGCTTTAGATATGCTTTTAATTATCATGGAACCAATGATCCAAACAATAATTGCTCCAATTAATTTTGGTCCATATTCAAAAATTAATTTGGTAGCTTCTGCAAAAATACTTTCAATATTCATATAAATAATTTAATTATTAATGTCTTCTATAAGAACTTCTTGGGGTAGCTGCCCTTGTGTTAGAACGTCTTGAAGTCGGTCTTGAACTGGGTCTTGTGCTTGGTCTTGTGCTTGGTCTTGTGCTTGGTCTTGAACTGGGTTTTGTTGTTGGCCTAGTGGTCGGTTTTGATGTAGGTCTTGTACTAGGTTTTGTTGCAGGCTTTCCGCTAGGTTTTGTTACTGGTCTGCCAGTAGATTTATAACCTCTATCTTTAGCTGCTCTTTGTAAATCAGATTTATTGTTGATACCTCTATCTTTAGCTGCTCTAGTAGCCGTTGCTTTTCTTTTATTATTTAATTCAGATCTATTGGTAACCCCCGGATTTCTTTTGTTAAAAGTATTATTTGGGTGCTTGTTAAAATAAGAGTTATTCCTATTATTAATATTTATATTATTGTTATTAATCCTTACGTTATTATGCGTATATCTATTATTCACATTGATATGAACATTCACATTACTGTGATATCTATATGGAGGATAAGGTCTCCACGGATGCCAATAGAATGGATGGTATCCCCAATACCAGGGTGAATACCATGGGCGATAGGTAGCCATCCAAAAGAAAGTAAAGAATACAGGAACAACAGGATAATGAGGTGTTATACAATAATTAGGACCATACATATCAACATTACCAACTACTTGAACCTGAGTGTTATTGCTTTTGTCTTTAACAACATCAATTGTAGCAACTTCTTGATATTGATCTTTACCAATAATAGATTGTAAAGATATAGTATGTACATTTCCTTCGGCTGTTTCCATCACTCTAATATAATCAACTTCACCATCATTATTCAAGTCTAGATTAGAGATTTGGAGACTTGGATCATTTAATTTTTTTTCAAAATCTTCTAAATCTTTTGATTCACCAAAAATTGATGCAACAGCTTCTAAATTAAGGTTATCGCTTATGTCACTATTTTTAGCTTCAATAGTTGTTACATCTTGTGCAAACATATGACCTGTATAAATAAACAATGATAAAAAAAGTAGTTTTAAAGAAAGCGTTTTCATATTTTTGAAATTTTAGATGTTGGTTGAGGCAATTGATTAAAAAAATAGTTACTTAATTACAAATATAATATTTTAATCAATATTTTTTTAGAAAATCAATTGATAATAATTTGAAGTATTTTGAATTTTAAAAATTATACAAAAGAATTTAAGTATAACTTAAAACTGGCTTATCCTATTATGATAGGTCATTTAGGTCATATTTTTGTAGGATTTGCAGATAATATAATGGTGGGAAGATTGGGAGCTGCACCACTGGCTGCGGTATCTTTAGGCAATAGTTTTGTTTTTGTTGCTTTTGCATTAGGGATAGGTTTTTCTTTAGCAATCACACCTTTAATAGCAGAAGCTAATGGGGAAAATAATATAGAAAAAGGGAGGAATTATTTTCAACATGGTTTATTGCTATGTATAGTTTTAGGAATTGTTATGTTTTTAATGCTAATGGTTTCAACCCCATTACTACAATACATGGACCAACCACCTGAGGTTGTAGAATTGGCAATACCCTATTTAAAGATCGTTGCATTTTCAATGATTCCATTAATGATATTTCAAGCCTTTAAACAATTTACTGATGGTTTATCACAAACAAAATATGGTATGCAAGCAACTTTAATAGCTAATGTTGTTAATGTTGTTCTAAATTTTATATTGATCTATGGTATATGGATATTTCCTCGTTTAGAAGTTAGAGGAGCCGCATTAGGAACTTTGTTTTCCCGATTTGCTATGATGATCTTTATCATTTTGATCTTAAATTCAAAAGAAAAATTCAAACCTTATTTTAAACGTTTAAAAGGAAGAGAAATTCATAAAAAAGTTTTTTATAAAATAATGGATATTGGTTTTCCCACTGCAATGCAAATGTTGTTTGAAATAGGAATTTTTACTGCCGCTATCTGGTTGGCAGGTTCATTAGGAACTATAGATCAGGCTTCAAATCAAATTGCTTTAAATCTGGCATCAATGACATTTATGATTGCAGTTGGTTTAGGTGTAGCAGCAACAATAAGAGTAGGAAACCAAAAAGGATTAAATAATTTTGTGGATCTGCGGAGAATAAGTTTTTCAATCTTTTTACAGGTATTTATGATTGAATTTGTTTTTGCTATTTTGTTTTTTGTGTTTAGAAACTTCCTTCCTTCTCTATATATTGATAATGATGCGGTTATTACCACTGCAGCTTCATTACTTTTAATAGCAGGTTTATTTCAATTATCGGATGGTATGCAAGTGGTTGTATTAGGAGCATTAAGAGGTTTGCAAGATGTAAAGATTCCAACTTATTTGACTTTTGTAGCTTATTGGATTGTAGGGTTTCCTATTAGTTTTGTCTTAGGAAAAGTTTTAGGATTTGGATCTCAAGGAATTTGGATCGGTTTATTTGCAGGTTTAACAGCTTCAGCTATATTTTTATTTATGCGGTTTAATTATCTGTCAAAAAAATTAATTGAGAAAAACATTATGTAATCATGGGAATTGTTTTAAATCAAACATATAAAAATACGTTTATTTTATTCATAGGTTTCGCCATAGGTGGAATAAATGTATTGTTTTTATATACCCATTTTTTACAGGAAGATTACTATGGATTGATTACTTTTTTGTTGTCAACAGCAAATATATTAATGCCTCTTTTGGTTTTTGGAATGCAACATACAATTATTAAATTCTTTTCTTCTTATGCTAAAAAAAAGGATCGGGATAATTTCTTATTAACAGCAGTAATTTTACCAATTTTAATAATAATACCATTGGCAATTTTAGGTATATTTTTCTATGATTATATGGCAAGTTTACTGTCAGAAGAAAATATAATTATTAAAAAATATACTTATTTAATATTCTTTATTGCCATTTTCATGGGATATTTTGAGGTTTTTTATGCCTGGAGTAAGGTGCAAATGAGATCTGTTTTCGGAAACTTTATTCGTGAAGTATTTGCCAGAATAAGTGTTACCTTTTTGTTATTTGCCGTATATTTTGGATGGTTAACCGAAGAACAATTTATTTATGCAGTTGCATTGGTATATTTAATCAGGATGATTATTATGAAACTCTATGCAATGAGTTTGTATTTTCCGGAATTAAAGACTTTTTCAATTCCTGATAATTTTAAGGAAATTCTATCTTTTTCTTTTTATATTATTTTGGCCGGTTCTGCCGGAAGTATTTTATTAGAGATCGATAAATTTATGATTCCTCAAATGGAACAAATTGCCAAGGTTGCTTATTATGCTGTTGGGGTTTACATCGCATCAGTCATTGGAATACCTTCTAGAGCAATGCAGCAGATTATCAATCCAATAACGGCAAAAGAATTGAATAATGATAATTATAAAGAAGTGGAGGTATTGTATAAAAAAAGCGCTATTAATTTATTAATCGCAGGTGGTTTGTTGTTTTTGATCATCAATTTAAATGTAAAAGATCTTTATATATTAATTGATAAACCGGAATATTCTGTTGGAGTATGGGTTGTTTTGATTATTTCTTTTTCAGAGTTAATAAAATTAACCATAGGAACAAATGGTGCAATTTTAACCAATTCTAAGTATTATAGAATGTTTTTTTATTTTTCTATTGCCATGGCTTTTAGTGTAATTGTATTGAATCGATATTTAATTGAATTGTTGGGAATTGATGGTGCAGCAATTGCAACTTTAGTCGTAGTTTTTATATTTAGTCTAATAAAGATTATATATGTCAATAAAAAATTGAATATGCATCCATTTACAAATAATACGCTAAAAGTATTCTCAATTATTTTTGGATTATTTTTTATATTTTATTTTATTAATTTCTCTTTTCATCCATTGCTAAATATTACAATTAAATCAATCATAATTAGTATCATATATTTTATCTTGATAATTAAATTTCAAATTTCAAATGATCTAAATCATTTGATTTTAAAAAATATCAATAAAAACAAACATTAAATTTTGATATATATTACTCATTTATTTATTGGTTTTGTAATGGCATTTGTTGGGTTATTACCACCAGGAATGCTTAATATGACTGCAGTTAGAGCAACTATTGAAAACAATAAGAAATCTGGTTTATTATTCTCATTAGGTGCTGCATTAATTGTAATACCTCAATCTTTTGTAGCTCTATTCTTTGCTAATTACTTTGTAAAACATCCCGAAATTATTGAACAATTATCTATTGCAGGAGTTATTGTGCTCTTTGTTTTATCAATTTTTTTCTTTTTTCAGGCACGAAAGAAATTTAAAGGTGAAGGTAAAAAAAGTAAAGGAAATTATTTTTTTATTGGGTTGTTTATGTCTGCATTAAACATGCTTGCTGTACCATTTTATTTTTTTTACAGTTCTTTTTTTCAAAGTAAAGGATTGTTAATTTTACAGCATCCCTTTATATCAATTTTTGTATTAGGTGCTTTTTTAGGTGCTTTTTTATTATTTGTTCTCTATACAAATTTTGCAATTTTAATAGAAAAAAGAGCTCAGTTTATTGCTAAGAATATCAATTATATTTTGAGTATTTTGTTTTTTATTTTAGGAATTTTGACACTTTTTAAACTTTTCTAGTAATTATATTATTAAATTAGCGTCTGTAAAAACAAAAAAGATTTATGATAAACGCTATTATCAAAAATTTACAACGCGGTGTGCAATTGTTAAATTCAATTGATGATAAACAATACAGTAATGATTCTATTCCTCCATATTATTCAAGTATTGGAATTCACATGCGACATATTTTAGATATATTTGATTGTATTTTTGACGGTTTGAAATCTAAACAGGTAGATTTAGTTGCAAGGAAAAGAAATGAATTGGCAGAAAATAAAGTTGAATTTGGTTTGAAATATTTTAATGAGACTATATCAAAACTTGAAGAATTAAAATCAGTTGATTTAGATCTTATTGTTGAAGTAAAAGATGATCTGGGTTTAGGTGTTGTTAAAGCAAATTATACGTTGGCATCGGCTTTAATTCAGGCACACAGTCATGCAATCCATCATTTTGCAAGTATTGGGTATATAATTTCACAATTAGGAATTGAATTACCTGATCAAGATTTCGGATACAATCCTACTACACCTCGAAATAAGAATATTGAAGTATAAAGCTTAAAAATCTTTCTTATTTAATTTTTTCAATTTTTTAGAATAAGATCCCAACCACAACATATTTTTTACATATGGTAAAATTTTCGGATATTCAACAGCATATTTCTTGTGGTTCATTAAAGCAATCTTATCCATAATATTCCAATGGTAATTTATAGATCTGACGGCTTCAAAGTAAGATGCATTTTTACTTGTAGCATCATAAATATGCGTTGGTTCTGAAATAATGCCATTCACTTCAATGATCTTAAAATCATTTGCCTTGACCAAATCTTCAAAGTCATTGTATTTAATATCTAATCGCCCGTAATACCACCCTTTTATTTGATGGCTAATTTGATCAAAAGAATGTTCTAATTCTTTGTTAATTAAATGATTTCCATTTAAAAACTGAGTACCTTTTGAATGGTTTCCTATCACAGAAAGTGTAAGCTTTTCATCTTTTTTAAAAACTGAATTTAAGTTGTCCTTATGGATATTTTTGAGTAGGTCATAATATAAAAAAGCCCTTTCATCTTGTAAAATTAATTCTGATAGAGTGCTTTTTCCATCACATGTTATTGTTAAATACTTTTTGACAGTAATCGAAGTGATCTTACCATTTTTTTGATCTGGGAATCTATGGTAAAAAATACCAATTTCATTTTGAAGATCAATAAATTCTTGTAAAATAATGGTTTCATCAATATTTGATAAATAAGATTTTAATTGAATTTCCGAATCAATTTTTTTAACCAAATAACCTCTAAACCCAATATCAGGTTTTGCAATTAGTGGGAAAACAATTTCTTCTTTTTTTAATTTTTTTAATATGGATTTATAATCTTCATTTTTTTGTATCAATAGACTTTTTGGTCGATATTTTTCAGGAATCAATAAAAGAGTTTTGTATTTAGATTCAGTTCCTATACCGGAATAAAATATACCTGGATTTGTAGCTAAATAGTGAAAAGGGTGTTTAGCTTTGATTGATCTAATTAAAAAAAATGGCAGTAAGGGGAGATAATATACAACTGTTGGCCAGTGCTCCCATTGTGTTAGTTTTATATAAAATGATTTGTTTTTCACTTTTATTTTTTTATTAGACGAAAAATATTTTAAAACTTATCTGTTAAAAAGTGATTTTAATATTTTTCTAAAAGCCTGCACCATTAAAATTATAGTAAAAAAAGCTAAAACACAACCTATAATGATCATAATATAATTGTCGTTTTTTTTTATTGCTTTAAATCCAATCGTAATTAAAATAGGAGAAATAAAAAGTAGAGGCAAAGAAATAATCAGATATTTTATTCCTGTTTTCATTAAAGATCTGGAATCCTCATTTTCAATTTTTCCCATTTTCTGATTTGATTGCATATTGTATTTGAATAGTTTTCTTTTTTGTAAATATATGAATTGATTAATCAATCAAAAAAAGCGGGAATTTAATTCCCGCTTTTAAATGATTTAAGCAAAAGCCTTTAGTCTATTAAAACATTATGAAAGGTCAGCAATTATTGCATTAAGAGTGTCACTAGGTCTCATGGCTTTACTTGTTAATACATCATCAAAATGATAATAACCACCTATATCAACATTAGAACCTTGTGCAGCATTCAATTCATTGATGATCTTTTCTTCATTCGATACAAGTTCGGTTGCAATATTTGTAAAAAGTTTCTTTAATTCAACATCCTTGTTTTGTACAGCAAGTGCCTGAGCCCAATAAGTTGCTAAATAATAATGACTTCCTCTGTTGTCAAGTTCATTTACCTTACGTGAAGGTGATTTTCTATTGTCAAGAAATTTATCTGTTGCCTCATCTAAAGTTTCAGCTAATACCATAGCTTTTGGAACATCATAGTTTTCAGCTAAATGCTCTAATGATACAGCTAAAGCTAAGAATTCACCTAATGAATCCCATCTTAAATGCCCTTCTTTAACAAATTGTTGAACATGCTTAGGAGCAGAACCTCCAGCACCCGTTTCAAACAATCCGCCACCATTCATTAAAGGAACAATAGATAACATTTTTGCACTGGTTCCCAATTCTAAAATTGGAAATAGATCAGTTAAATAATCTCTCAAGACATTTCCGGTAACGGAAATAGTATCTAATCCGGCTTTGGCTCTTTTTAAAGTATATTCTGTAGCATCTTTAGGAGACATTATTTGTAAATCTAAACCGGTCGTATCATGCTCTGGCAGGTAAGTATTTATTTTTTCAATAATTTGAGCATCATGAGCTCTATTCTTGTCAAGCCAAAAGATTGCCGGCGAACCAGTAGATTTTGCTCTGTTTACTGCCAGTTTGATCCAATCCTGAATAGGGGCGTCTTTCGCCTGACACATTCTCCAAATATCACCTTCTTCCACTTTATGGGTGAATATTATATTTCCAGAGTCATCTGTAACCTGTACAGTTCCATTTCCTGGTAATTCAAAGGTTTTATCATGTGAACCATATTCTTCAGCTTTTTGAGCCATTAGGCCAACATTAGATGTTGTTCCCATAGTTGCCGGATCAAAAGCACCATGTTGTTTACAAAACCCAATTGTTGCTTCATAAACTCCTGCATAACTACTATCAGGAATTACTGCTTTAGTGTCTTCCTGATTTCCTTCTGCATTCCACATTTGGCCAGATGTGCGGATCATAGCAGGCATAGAGGCATCAATAATCACATCACTTGGTACGTGCAGATTTGTAATTCCTTTATCAGAATTTACCATAGCAACTGCAGGATTATTTTTAAAACAAGTTTTAATATCATCTTCAATAGCTATTTTTTGCTCTTCTGGTAAAGTTTGAATTTTGTTTATAAGATCGCCAAAACCGTTTTTCACATCAACACCCAATTCTTTGATCACAGTACTGTGTTTGGTAAATACATCTTTAAAAAATACACTTACAGCATGTCCGAAAATTATAGGGTCAGAAATTTTCATCATTGTTGCTTTCATGTGTAATGAAAATAAGATGTTTTTTTCTTTAGCATCTTTTATTTGTTCTTCAAGGAAACTTAAAAGCGCTTTTTTACTCATAATGGTTGCATCAATAATTTCACCTGCTAATAAGGAGGTTTTTTCTTTTAAAACTGTAGAAGTACCATTGTTATTGATAAATTCAATTTTAACATCACTTGCTTTAGGGACTGTTATTGATTTTTCATTAGCAAAAAAATCTCCATGGTCCATAGAAGAAACATGAGTTTTAGAATTTGCAGACCAGGAACCCATGGTGTGAGGATTCTTTTGAGCATAATTTTTAACTGCTTTAGGAGCTCTTCTGTCTGAATTACCTTCTCTTAAAACCGGATTTACAGCAGAACCTTTTACAGTATTATATTTTTTCAGTATTTCCTTTTCTTTATCGGTTACCGGATTTTCCAAATAATCAGGAATTCCATAACCCAAAGCTTGTAATTCTTTAATTGCAGCTACCAATTGAGGTACCGATGCAGAGATGTTAGGTAGTTTAATAATGTTTGCTTCAGGTTTTTTTACTAATTCTCCCAGTTCAGATAAAGCATCAGTTACTTTTTGTTCTCCTGATAATTTTTCAGGAAATAAAGCTAATATCCTACCAGCTAAAGAAATGTCTTTTGTTTCTATTTCTATACCTGTAGATCTTGTAAAGGCTTTAACTATTGGTAAAAATGAATAAGTAGCCAACGCTGGTGCTTCATCTGTTTTTGTATAAATAATTTTAGGAATTTTACTCATGATAATTCTATAGTATAAAAGTTATAATTATTGAAGTTTTATTTAATTATAGTATTAGTATTAATTTGATTTTAATGAAACAAATATACTTAATTTTTATGCAAAAAGTCATTTTAAAATGCGCTTAAAATTGCATTATTGTTATAGTAAATAATTTTCAAGGGTAGGTTGATAATTGCTGCTGCTAAAAATAGCTTGTAAATATGAAACATTATAAAGATCCAAATATTTTCTTCTCGTTTGCATAACTGTTTTTATTGATTTTTGTATTGGTAAAATCCATTAGTATTGATGCGCAAATAATAAAAAAAAGATAGTTGGTTTCAAGAAAAATTTATTAAAAAAAAACCATGTAAAATAAATTACATGGTTTCTTCGGTTAGCGTTCTCAATATTAAAAAAAATATTGATTAGCATTAAAAGTAAGTTTTTATACAGAAATCTGTAAAAAATACTTTTAGTTTGTTATTTAAATTCTGATTACTTCTATTATTTGTGCGCTAAACACCTTGTTAGAAATAAGTATTTAAAAACAAAGTTGGATTAATGAAATCCAAATGGCTTAAAGATAAAATTGAAACGGTAAGTTAGCTTCATAACAATAACTTAGGGAATCGTATCTAAAATATCTTCAAAGACATTTATCAAATATATATTGTTTGGTTAAATATTCGGAATAAATTATATTTAAATTTTTAAACATTTAATAAACAGTAATTATTAACAAATGTTAAAAACTTGATTATTATAAAACAAAAGCCATAACAGATTTGTATCTCTATTATGGCTATTTGCTGAAACATAATGTAAAACATTACTGTTTAATTTTTAAAACTGCAAACACTATTTTTACATAATTTTTGCTTTTTTAATTTTAAAACTGCAATTACTACTTTTACATAGTTTTTACCTTAGGTTTCAATACCTTAATAAATTATCGAAAATTACAACTACAATGTAATAATAATTTTAAATATTTTTTAAAGTACTTCGTTTTAAATGCTCATTATATTACTAATTATTCATGCTAAATACTCAGTCATATATTTTGGTTGAGCTCTTCAAAACATTTCAGTTCGAACTTATTAGAATCATTAATAAAATTAAAATTCTAAATCACAAACTTAATCTTGGTTTGCATCAATACTAATTCGAATCTAATTTTGATTTGCACCAATTTCGATTCTTACTTAATCTTGGTTTGCATCAATTTCAATTTGTAATGGAAAAGAACTTAATAATTATTATCTGAATTCTATGTCAAATATAGATAAGAATATATTTTTCTCAAAAAATATTAAAGATTACTTATGAACAAGATATGAGTAGCACTTATGAACTTTTGTTAATAAAAAACCCCATCAGTTACTAAACTAGTGGGGTATTTAATATTTTGTTTTAAGTAAAACTTAAGATCTTTTATCTTTAATTTGGGCTTTTTTACCGGTAAGATTTCTATAGTAAAAAATTCTAGCTCTACGTACTTTACCTCTTTTGTTTACTTCAATTTTATTGATTGCAGGTAGATTAATTGGGAAGATACGTTCAACACCATATGTTCCAGACATTTTTCTAATTGTAAATGTTTCTGATAGTCCGCTTCCTCTTCGTTGGATCACTACTCCTTTAAAAAACTGAGTACGAGTTTTTACGCCTTCTTTAATTTCGTAATATACAGTTATAGTATCACCGGCTGAAAATTCCGGAATATCATTTTTTGTAACAAATTCGTCTTGTACAAATTTTACTAAATTTTCCATTGTTTATTTTTAATAAATGTGCTAATTCAAAGATCAACATTCACGATTCTCGTCAGAGGTTAATTTTGAGTTTGCAAATTTAGAAAAAAAATAGAATATAAATCAAACAAATTAAAAAAATATTTTAAGATAGTTTTGAAATATAAAGTCCTTTAAAACTGCATGTTAGCATATAACCCAAATTGTCCATTTGAGTAGGAAGGGCTTATAATGGTTTGTGTATTTTTTGTTTTAAACGGATTCCAGTTTTTTAAAGGTTCAAATCTATAAACAAGATCAGTAACCAGAATTCCAATACCAGCACCAACCAATACATCACTTATCCAATGTTCATTATTTAAAACTCTTAGAACGCCTGTTGTAGTTGCAAATAAATATCCGCTATAAGCAAGCCATGGACTTGAATCAATAAATTCATGATGTAAAACAGTTGCCATTACAAATGCATTAGAAGTATGGCCGGATGGAAAACTATCATCTCCTTCTTTATTAGGCCTTTCTTCTTTGGTTAAATTTTTTATACCAATAGTAATTAAACTATTTGTTATACCTGCAATGGCTAAATATTTTGTTTGCGTAAATGCATTATTTTTACTTTTTATTTTTAAAAGATCAGCCGTATACATTGTTATTGCAGGAACAAAAAGTAAATAATCATCTGCATTAGTATGAAAATCATCTAGATTTTCCTGTATATTTTCTTGTAAATTTTCTTTTCCTAAACTACCATTTGAATAATTTATGATTAAACCCGTTCCGATCAAAGAAATTGGAACAATTGATTTTTTTATAAAAGATTTCTCTTTGTGAGTATCATAAATATTTAGGCTATCATTTTGAGAGAAAACAGTTAAATGACATAAAATAAAAATTAAAATAAAGGTTTTTTTAATCATTATTTTTCTTGTTTTTAAGTAAATCCGGTCTTATTTCTTTTGTTCTTTCTAATGCTTTTTCATGACGCCATACATCAATTTTATTAAAATTTCCGGAAAGTAAAATATCAGGAACTTTCATATCTTTATAATTTGACGGACGGGTATAAACAGGAGGTGCCAATAAATTATCTTGAAATGAATCTGTCAAAGCAGATGTCTCATCACCTAGAACACCCGGGATTAATCTAATAACAGCATCGCAAAGTACTGCTGCAGCCAACTCACCACCTGACAGTACATAATCTCCAATAGATATTTCTGTAGTAATATATTTATCTCTAACTCTTTGATCAACGCCTTTATAATGACCGGTTAAAATGATGATATTTTCTAAAGTTGAAATATTGTTGGCTGTTTGTTGGTTTAAAGTTTTTGCATCAGGTGTCATATAAATAATTTCATCATAATTGCGTTGTGATAACAATGCAGATAAACATTTATCTATTGGCTCTATCATTAAAACCATACCTGCGCCACCACCAAATTGGTAATCGTCAATTTTTCCGTATTTATTTAAAGCATATTTTCGTAGATCATGAAAATGAATTTCTACAAAATTCTTATCAATAGCACGCTTAATGATAGAATGTTCAAAAGGACTTTTAATTAATTCAGGTGAAACGGTTATGATATCTATTCGCATAGAACAAAAGTAAAGTAAAAAGTAGAAAGTAAAAAGTAGAAATATTCTAAATCAAAAATCACTTTTTTAAAAAGTGTGAATTTTTTATTTTGATTAATGGGGTGTGGTTATTTGTGTAAATCAGCTTTTACCATTCTATCCACACCAAAAATATCTTTTTTCAATTCAATATTTTGAAAGCCTTTCTCTTTTAATAATTTAACAATTCCTTTTCCAAAATCTTGGTTAATTTCAAAAAATAGCATTCCATTTTGGTTTAAAATTTCCAAAGCATGACCAGCTATTTTATCATAAAAAAGTAAAGGATCTTCATCTTTTACAAACAAAGCCAAATGAGGTTCATTTAATAGAACATTATTTTGGATTTTACTTTTTTCAAGTTCTCTTACATAAGGTGGGTTACTTATGATAATGTCAAATTTTACAGATAATTTTTCCACTTTAAGGATGTTTTCATTTAAAAACTGAATATTTACAGTATTTAATTTTGCATTTTCTTTTGCGATTTTTAAAGCTTTATCCGAAATATCAAGTGCCCAAACTTCAGCATCAGGTAAATTTTTAGCCAACGCTATTGCAATACATCCACTACCTGTGCCAATATCTAAAAGGGTTAGGCCTTTTTTCTTTTTTCTTTTTTCTTGAGTTTCATTAATAACCCATTGTACTAGCTCTTCAGTTTCGGGTCGAGGAATTAACACATCATTATTAACTTTAAATGGTAAACCGTAAAATTCGGTTTTACCTATTATATATTGTATAGGGTATTCATTTTTTAGTTTCGCTAATGCGGAAATGAATTTTTGTTGAAGAATTTTATCGATCTTATATTTTGGATCTAAAGCAATATCTACCCTTTTCAAACCAATAAAATCTTCAGTAAGTAAATAAAAAAAACTCTCAATCTCGGTTTTTGGATATAAGTTTTCTAATTCTATATAGAAAATGTTTTTTATTTCTGTTAAGTTCATTTAATTCAAAATTTTTTAAGCATCCATACATTACAAGAATAGTGACAAGTATTGCCTAAAGCACGTTCAAGTATTTTAAAACCATTTTTTTTGTACAATTCAATAGCTGCAACCATATTGGGAAAAGTTTCTAAATAACACGCATCATAACCTGATTCTTTAGCAAAATTCAGAGATTTTATTATGAGTTCTTTACCAATTTTTTTTCCTCTTGCCTTTGGTAACATATACATTTTTTGCAATTCACAAATATTTTGTTCTTCATCTTTTAAAGGATTTATACCGCAACCCGCTACAATTTCATCATTTAATAGGGCAACATAATAAATTGATTTATCATCCGCATAAGCGTCAAACATTGCATTAGTTTCTTTATCAGTATAGGCTGTTCCTTCAATGGCAGCATCAAATTCTTCTAAAGCTGATTTAATAATCTTAGCTATAAAAGGGTCATCTTCTTTTATAATTGGTCTGATGATAATTCCTTCGTTCATATACTTGTGTATAACTTCGTTATTATTTTTCAAAAATAAACATTATCTTTTTTTAATTTAGTAGATGATTTTTATTTTTATATCAGATGAATCTGACTACTCATGAATTTTATATGCAGAGATGCTTACAATTAGCCTCAAAGGGTTTAGGATTAACATATCCCAATCCAATGGTGGGTTGCGTAATTGTTTGTGAGGAAAAAATAATTGGTGAGGGCTGGCATCAAAAAGCAGGTAAAGCCCATGCTGAAGTTAATGCAATTAATAGTGTAAAAGATAAGAATTTACTACCTAAATCAACTTTGTATGTGAGTTTGGAACCTTGTTCTCATTATGGAAAAACACCACCTTGTACAGATTTGATTTTAAAAATGAATATTAAAAATGTTGTAATTGGTACAATTGATTTTAATAGTGAAGTTCATGGAAAAGGAATTGAACATTTGAAAAACAAGGGTTGTAAAGTATCAGTAGGTATTTTGGAAAATAAATGCAGAGAACTCAATAAACGGTTTTTTACATTTCATCAAAAAAAACGACCCTATATTATATTAAAATGGGCAGAAACAGAAGATGGTTTTATTTTTCCTGAAATGAAAGCTAAAAAAAGCATGAAACCAATTTGGATTTCGAACATCTATTCTTTACAACAGGTTCATAAATGGCGTGCTGAAGAGCAAAGTATTTTGGTAGGTACATCTACAGCAATCATTGACAATCCAAAATTAAATGCCAGAGAATATTTTGGTAGCAATCCTTTGAGGTTGGTAATTGACAAGGATTTAAAAATAGATACTAATAACATTTTATTTGATGGTGAATTAAAAACCATTGTTTTTACACAAAAAACAGGTTCAAATTTTAAAAATGTAATTTATAAAACAATAGATTTTAGTGTAAATGTAGTCAAGCAAATATGTGATTATTTGTATGATATAGAAATACAATCTGTTATAATTGAAGGTGGTTCAAAGACTTTGCAAAGTTTTATTAATGAAAATTTATGGGATGAGGCAAGGGTTTTCACAGGAGATTTATTTTTTAAAAATGGTATAAAAGCACCGGTTTTAAAAAAGAGGCAAGTAAATATTACTCAAGTTCCGTCGCCAAAGCGTCAGAATAATAAAAATAAACTAACAATATTTTCCAATGATTAAAAATATAATATTCGATTTAGGTGATATTTTCATCAGTATTGATGAAAGTCAAGCTCAAAAAGAATTTAAAAAGTTAGGATTTAATAAGTTTACTGATAAAATGTTAGAGGTCAATAAACAATATGAAAAAGGATTGATCTCTACTGAAGGTTTTTTAAAATTTTATAGATCACAGTTTCCCGCAAAAAGTGAAGAAGAATTAATAAAGATTTGGAACTGTATTTTAATAGATTTTCCAAAAAACCGATTATCGTTTCTCGAAAAAATTCATAATGACTTCAGACTTTTTTTATTGAGTAACACCAATAAACTGCATATCAATCATTTTAAAGAACAGGTTGGTTATGATTTTTATAGTAGGTTTTATAATTATTTTGAAAAAGTTTATTATTCGAATGAAATTAAATTGAGAAAACCTGAAACAGAAGTTTTTCAATTTATTTTAAGTGAAAATAATTTAAAAGCAAATGAAACTTTATTTATTGATGATAAAGTTAAAAATACTGATTCAGCAAAAAAGATAGGGATCGAAATATGGAATTTAGACCCTTTAAAGGAAGATGTGATTGAATTATTTGATAAATTTCCCTATCTAAAATAAATGTTTAAAGTATTTTAAAAAATATATAAAATTGAATAATAATTCTGATACTTACAAAACAATTAAAGAACCTTCAGAAGAAGCAATTTTTAAAGATAGAGGAAGCAAATTTTTAGCCTATGCCTTTCCATTAACAACTGAAAATGATGTTAACTTTCATATACAAAATTTAAAAAATAAACATCAAAAAGCAAGACATTGGTGTTATGCATGGAAGATTGGTGTTGTAGATCCAAAATTCAGAGCTAATGATGATGGTGAACCCAATAATAGTGCAGGACAACCAATTTACGGGCAAATCCTATCTTTTGATCTTACAAATATCCTGGTTGTTGTAGTTCGTTATTTTGGGGGTGTAAAATTGGGGGTAGGAGGTTTGATAAATGCTTATAAAACTGCTGCCAGTTTAACTTTACAAAATGCTAAAATTATAAAAAGAACAGTTAATGTTTTTTTTGATTTACAATTTGATTATAAAGACATGAATAAAGTGATGCGTTTAGTGAAGGAAAAAAAAATTAAAATTGAAAATCAAACTATGGATTTAGATTGTAATTTTAAAGTTTCAGTTAGAAAAAATGATGCTGAACAGATAAAAAATGCATTTGAAGCACTAAGGTGTGTAAGAATTACTGAGATTTAAATATTACAATAGATCAAATCTAATAAAAATTTAGGGGCTTTTGTAGGTTTATTTTTTTTTATATCAATAAAAACCAAGGTGGTTTCTGCAGTTGTTAGCAATTCTTTTTGATCGTTAAAAATTTGAAATTCAAACTCTATTTTAACCATGGGTTTTTTAATAACATTGGTTACTATGGTTAACAGGTCATCATATTTAGCTGGTTTTAAATAATTTATATTCATATGAACTACAGGTAGCATAATTCCTGATTCTTCTAGATCTTTATAGCTAACCCCTAAATTACGTAACCATTCAACCCGGCCTACTTCAAAGTATTGTGCATAGTTTCCATAGTATACATAACCCATTTGATCAGTTTCTCCATATCTTACCCTAATTTTTATTTCGTGTTTGAACATTTTTTTGTAATTTGCATGGGTTACAGTTTAATAAAAAAATAATTAAAAATCAATAGTAAAAGTATTTTTTTATACTAAACTTTATTCACACATTTGTAGTATGGAACTGGAAGAAATTAAATCTTCTTCAAAAGAAAAAAAACAATCTAAAATAATACGATTTTTTAAATGACGCAAACCGCTGACACAGTTTGGAGAAATTGTTTACTCTTTATAAAAGATAATATTAAACCACAAGCATATAAAACTTGGTTTGAACCTATTCGGCCTGTTAAAATATCAAATGATGTTTTAACAATACAGGTGCCAAGTAAGTTTTTTTTCGAATGGTTAGAAGAACATTATATAAAATTGTTAAGAGTTGCTTTGATAAGAGAATTGGGTGAAAAAGCTAAATTAGTTTATGATGTAAAGATGGAGAATTCTTATAGTAGTAAAAAACCACATACTGTAAAATTTCCAAGTTCTAATAGAAAACCTTTTAATTCACAAGGAATAGCAATTCCACTTGAAATTGATAAAAGAGAATTGAAAAATCCTTTTGTGATTCCTGGAATTCAAAAAGTTAAGATTGAATCACAATTAAATCCCAATTATAATTTTGACAGTTTTATAGAAGGAGATTCTAATAGGTTAGCTAGGTCAGCCGGAATGGCAGTTTCTAACAAACCCGGAGGTACCTCATTTAACCCTTTGCTCATCTATGGAGGAGTTGGTTTAGGTAAAACCCATTTAGCACAAGCTATTGGGGTTAGAATTAAAGATAAATACCCTGAAAAAACTGTTTTGTATATTTCTGCTGAAAAATTCACACAGCAATATATTGATTCTGTTAGAGGAAATACAAGAAATGATTTCATTCACTTTTATCAAATGATAGATGTCTTGATTGTAGATGATGTGCAGTTTTTATCGGGTAAATCAAGTACACAAGATGTTTTCTTTCATATTTTTAATCATTTACATCAAAATGGGAAACAGGTTATTTTGACCTCTGATAAAGCACCTGTTGATATGCAAGATATGGAACAGCGTTTATTGTCGAGATTTAAATGGGGATTGTCAGCCGAGTTAATGCCACCTGATTTTGAAACCCGTATCTCGATTCTTAAAAATAAAATGTTTAGAGATGGTGTTGAAATTCCGGATGATATAGTTGAATATATTGCAAAAAATATTAAAACCAATGTTAGAGAGTTAGAAGGCGTTTTAATTTCATTAATCGCTCAAGCTTCATTTAACAGAAAAGAATTTACCATTGCTCTTACCAATCAGATCGTTGATAAATTTGTAAAAAACACTAAAAAAGAAGTTTCTATAGATTATATCCAAAAAGTTGTATCAAAATATTTTGAGATGGATGTTTCTACACTTCAATCAAAAACTAGAAAACGTCATATTGTTCAGGCAAGACAGTTGGCTATGTATTTTGCAAAACGAATGACCAAAGCTTCTTTAGCAAGTATTGGTTCACAAATAGGAAGTAGAGATCATGCAACAGTTCTACATGCATGTAAAACAGTTGATAATCTAGCCGAAACAGATAAACGATTCCGTAAATACGTTGATGAATTAAATAAAAAGTTAACTTTTTAAATTAAAGTTATGACCAAGATATTAATGGTATGCCTAGGAAATATCTGTAGGTCACCATTAGCCGAAGGAATTCTTAAATCAAAAGTAAATAAACAAGTTTTTATTGATTCTGCAGGAACTGGTAGTTGGCATATTGGCGAATTACCGGATATAAGATCTATCCAAGTTGCTAATAAAAACAATATCAACATTTCTAACCAAAGATGCAGACAATTTGTTGTTGATGATTTTGATAATTTTGATTTAATCTTTGTAATGGATAAATCTAATTATAAAAATGTAATGTCTTTAACAAGAAATGACAGTGATAAGCAAAAGGTTAATTTAATATTAAATTCAATTTATCCAGGAGAAAATTTAGATGTACCCGATCCTTATTATGATGAGGCTTATGGGTTTGAAAATGTTTTTAAAATGCTAAATGAGGCCTGTGATATGATTGCTAAAAATATTTAAAATGCAACAAAAAATCGGAAAACTATATTTGATACCTACAACTTTAGGTGAAAATGAACCTTTAGAGGTTTTACCACTTTCAGTCAAGAAAATTGTTGAAGGACTTAAGTTTTTTATTGTTGAAAATGAAAAATCAGCAAGAAGGTTTATCAAAAAGATTACTCCCCGTAAATCACAGTCATCATTAAAATTATTTTTACTGGATAAATATACAGATGATTCTGAAACTTTAAAATATCTTGATCCTTGCTTGCAAGGTGTTAGTATTGGTCTATTATCAGAAGCTGGTGTACCTGCTATTGCTGATCCTGGAGCGAGTATTGTAATGTTGGCGCATAAAAAGAATATAAATGTTGTGCCAATGGTTGGTCCATCATCAATTACAATGGCTATGATGAGTTCAGGTCTGAATGGTCAGAATTTTGCATTTAACGGTTACTTACCCATTGATAAAGTAGATAGAAAAAAAGCAATTAAAGAACTTGAAAAATTATCAAAAGCTAAAAATCAATCTCAGATATTTATAGAAACACCTTATCGTAATGAAAAAATGCTTAATGAGCTTAAACAAAGTTTAACACCATCAACATTACTTTGCATTGCTACTGATATTACATTGTCTTCTGAAAAGATAAAAACTATGTCAATAAAAGATTGGAAAGGTCAAACTATTGATCTACATAAAAAACCAACAATTTTTATTATTCACAAACCTTAGAAAGTAATTGATTTAATAAAAGGATCTATTAAATAATTGAAGGTTTTTTAATAGGTTTGATAAAAGAGGTATCAAAACCAGAGAATTTTCTCATATAATGTTGTACGTTACTTCCGTAAGCATCAGTAAAAATATCTTCACCATTACTACGTAAATACTTTTTAACATTTCCGGCTCCGGCCAAATGTGCTGCAGCTAAAATACCAGATTCTGTAATTTCAATACCATTAATTTTTTTACCTTCACTCCGTTTGATATCGCGAATTAATATCCATTTGTTAAGTGAACAAAGTGCAATAAATGCTTTTTCTTGTAGTTTTGGATCTTTTAAAAATTTCTGAGTATTGTATATCTTCAATCTATTAAGTGTAGATTTTCCAAATTGATATTTTCCTAAATAGCCTAATGTATTTATTTTATCGTATTTACCTTGCGATTCTTTAAATGCTACTGCTTCTCTAAAACCAATAAATGAATCGTTAATTGTTGGGGTATAAAAAATCTCAAATGTATAAATATCTTTAGTAACCGTAGCTATAGCATTTGATTTGGGTAGATTGTATTTAACAACCTTAGGCCTTTGGTATTTTGAAAAGCCTTGCGGGGTAAGGGTGTATAATAATATAAAACTAAATATTATTATAATATTTAAATTCCTCATCTTTTTCATTAAGATTTAGTAATTAATAAATAATACTAAACCATTTTTTTTAATTTGCGATGCAAAGATAATGCAAAATATAGAATGAAAAAAACAATTAACAATATATTAAGATTTTGAATAGCAGGGTATTAAAAGTATAGAGCATGGAATTTAAAGTCGCCTTTACTAGTGTATTCAATGGTTGGAGCAGGAATTTTGACAAAATTAAATACGTTAAATACCGTTTTTAAAAAAGGTGATTTTGTTGGAATTTTTGTTAGATCAATATCAATACTTGTAAAAAATTGACGATAAGTCTGGTATTTTTCATTTGGGTAATTTAAAGATCCAGTTCTTTTTTCTGGCAAACCATTTGCCCCATAACCTACTGCCACATTGAGCCATTTTGGGATCCTACTTTCTTTAAAGAATGACCATAGGTTAACAGATAGCCAATACGTTTGACCGTTATAATCTTTAAACACCTGTTGTAAAGTATTCTCTCCTAATTTTGTGGGATAGTTTTGGGCATAAGAAGTTGTGTGAAATGAAAATTTATATTGAATTCGTTGTTCATCCCATAATAATTCCTGACCTATTAATAAGCTGGTTCCTAATGCATTTGCTATCATATCTCCTGTTGAAAACCCCCATTCTTGTGAGAAACCATCAAATATTTCAATGGTAGTAACAAAAACAAAACCTAAGGTTGCCCCATATAATAATTGATTTTTTTTAGATTCTCCGGCCCAAGCCAAAGCATCCATTCCCATCTTCCCGATATAATAAGAACTAAAAGCATGGCCAAATTTATCCATTTGATACCAGGCGTCATTATCATTATAAAAATGAAATCCGGAACGCGGATAATCAGCATACCAAAGTTGGTTCAATCCCACCATAGTAACACTTGCAGCTGTAGCCTCGGTAATATAAATTGCATTTCGCCTGTACTTATTTAAAGTGTCTGATCTTTGAAAAAATGAGTGCTTTTCTTGTGAAAAACTTATCAAAGAAGCTAAAAAAAATAATGAAAGAATGTATTTCTTAAATCTTATGAGTATCTCTTTTGTTGATGGAAAGATAAAACTCATTTTAACGGTTTATACCTTGTTTATTGATCCAGTTTTGATATTTACGAGCATTGATATTATGTTGTGACAAAGTTTTTGCAAATTCATGCTGACCTAAATTTTCTACACTTGCACACATATAATAATAATTGTGATTTAAGGGATTTAAAACTGCTTCAATTGATGATATATCAGGCATTCCAATTGGGCCAGGTGGTAAACCAAAATTAGTATAAGTATTGTAAGGAGAATCTATAGTAAGATCATCTTTTAAAACTCTTTTTATTTCAGTATCCTGCCCGTATTTTTGTTTGATTGCATATATAATTGTTGGGTCTGCTTGTAAAGGCCAAAATTCATGTAATCGATTTAAATACAAACCGGCAACTTTTGGACGTTCAGCAATAGTTGAAGTTTCTTTTTGTACTATTGAAGCCAAAGTAACAACTTGAAGCGGTGTTAAATTTTGTTTTTCAGCTTTGGTTAATCTATTTTGATTCCAAAATTTAGTATACTCAGAAAGCATTCTATCTCGAAATTCTTCTGCTGTTGTATTCCAATAAAATTCATAAGAATTAGGAATGTACATAGCTATTGCATTTGTTTTATTAAAATTATGATTATTTAAAAATTGATCATCAATTATTGCTTGTAAAACCGAAATAGAATCGGCTTCTAATTGACTTGCAATCCTTCCGGCTAATTTTTGATAGGTATCCTGGTTATTAAAAGTAAGGTTCACGGTTTGGGGTTTACCTCCCCGAAGGTAATTTACCAAGCTTTCATTGCTCATTCCTTTAAGGATCTTATACTTTCCAGCTCTAATTTTATTTGGATAATTTTTCTTTTCGGCAACCCAAACAAAACTTTTTTGATCTTTTATATACGGATTAATAAGTTCTTGTACCTTGTTATAGTCAGCATTGGTGGGGATATAAATATATGCATCTTGTATAACATTAGCGCTTTTGATTATATGGTAATATTTAAAAGCAAAAAACACACCAACAATTACTAAAATTAAAAGTGTTAAGGTTATAATTTTCTTAAAATTCATTTTCTTTTTGATTTATAATTTGAAAAAAAACAGCATCCTTATAAGTTTCATTTTTTTTGATCCAATGTTTTTTAATGCCTGTTTGTTTAAAGTCTAACTTGGTAAACAATTTGATGCTTTGATGGTTATCAATTGGAATATTGGCGTAAATTTGATGTAGATCTAAATAAGTAAAAGTGTAATTAATAAATAATTGCATAGCCTGGGCAGCAAATCCTTTGTTTTGATATTTTTTTAGAATTAAAATTCCAATACCCGCTCTTTTGTTCTGGGGGTTATAATCAAACAGGTCGATCATACCAATCACTTCTTCAGAATTCTTTTTAACTATAAGCAATCTTAGTTGTTTAGCTTCGTAAATATCTAAATGTGCATTGGCTAAATATTGCTTAAGAACATGCCTTGAAAAAGGTATTTGTGTACTACTGATTTCCCAAAAATTACTATTATTTTCTGTTTCAAACAAAAAATTCAGATCTTCAGGTTCTAATGCCCTTAGTTTAATAATATCATTTTGAAGTACTTGCATATTTAGATTTCGATTGACCCTTTAAAAACATAGGTTGCTGGTCCTTTTAATTTAATTTGTTTATAGCTGTTTTTATCATTTTGGAAACTGACTTCTAAATCACCTCCCAGAGTTTGTAATTTTATATTATTTGAATTAGATCTTTGTAAATAATCAGCAGCAATTGCAACTGCAATAACACCTGTGCCACAACTTAAAGTCTCATTTTCAACTCCTCTTTCATAGGTTCTTACCTTAAAAATATCAGGTTTTATTTGTTGAACAAAATTCACATTGGTTCCTTTTTCAAAATAAGGACTTCCATACCTTATCTCTTTTCCTTTGTTAAAAACATCTATTTTTGAAATATCATCTAGGAACTCAACATGATGAGGCGAACCTGTATTTAAGAATATATGTTCTTTATGATCTTCAATTAAATTGATATTATTCATTTTCAGACTTACAATATTATTATTTATTGTTGCCTGATGAATACCATCAATAGCTTCAAAAGTAGTTTTTGATTTGATTATTTTTAATTTTTTTGCAAAAGCAACAATACATCTACCACCATTTCCACACATACTGCCTTCATTACCATCAGCATTAAAATACACCATTTTGAAATCATAATTTATAGAAGTTTCAAGAAGCATTAGTCCGTCTGCACCTATACCAAATTTGCGATGACATAGATCTTTAATTAGAACGATATTTTTTTTAGAAAAAAAATCATTGCGATTATCAATAATGATAAAATCGTTACCTGTTCCTTGATATTTGTAAAAAATTAATTTCACTAGCCAAAATTTAATATTTATTGTTTTACATTGCAAATGTAATAATTATTACTTGAAATTATCGCTGTTAAAGTATCGTTAAAGTATTATTTTATTGAGAATATTCTATTAATTTTGAATGTTAAATTTTAAAGTAAATGAAAAAGATAATAAGTTTAATTTTAGTTTCTGCCTTAGGAGGCGCCTTAACTTTAGGTGCTTATTTTGTGCTTTTTGATAGATCAGATGATAATTTAAATTCAAATAAAACTGATTTGCCAACTGTAATTCCAACAAATTATAATAAAAACAACATAGCATCAGGAAATATTGATTTTACTGATATTGCCGAAAAGACTATTCATACTGTTGTTCATGTTAAAAATTTATCAACAGCACCAAGTAATCCTTTATATGAATTCTTTTATGGGCAATCTGCTCAACAAGGCCAAATGATTGTAGGTACAGGATCTGGTGTGATTATTTCACCTGATGGTTATATAATTACAAACAATCATGTAATAAATGGAGCCAAAAAGATTGAAGTTACAATGAACAATAAAACTACTTATGAAGCAGAAATTATTGGATTTGATAAAAGTACAGATATTGCATTGTTAAGGATCAATGCCAATGATCTTCCTTATTTACCTTTTGGTGATTCTAATAATTTAAGAGTTGGAGAATGGGTATTGGCTGTTGGAAATCCATATAATTTAACTTCAACTGTCACTGCCGGAATTGTAAGTGCTAAAGCAAGAGATATAAATATGTTGGGTAATGCCAATAAAATTGAATCATTTATTCAAACCGATGCTGCTGTGAATCCAGGTAATAGTGGTGGCGCCTTAGTTAATACACGTGGTGAATTAATTGGTATTAACACTGCAATATCATCACAAACAGGTAGTTATGTTGGATATTCCTTTGCGGTACCTTCAAATATATCTAAAAAAGTTATAGAAGATATTTTAGAATATGGAAATGTTCAACGCGCTTATTTAGGAATTAATTTTGACGATCTGAATAGTGAAAAGGCTGAACAGTATGGAGTTTCTACTTCACAGGGTGTAATAATTACACGTGTGATAGAAAAAGGAGCAGCTTATGAAGCAGGATTAAAAGGTAATGATGTTATTGTTAAAATTGATGATGTGGCAATAAATAAATTTTCTGATCTTCAAGGATTTTTGGGTTCAAAACGTCCGGGAGATCAAGTGAAAATGACCGTAATAAGAAATGAAAAAAATATAGATTTTGATGTTAAATTAAAAAATCAGTTTGGGAAATTGGAGTTTGGAGAAAGTGATTATTCAAAATATTATTTTGGTGAATTAAAAACAATCACAGATAGGGATGCCAATAAGTATAATATTAACTATGGTGTTAAAATTGTTAATTTAACAAATAATACGATTAAACAAAAATACGGTTTAAAAAATGGTGATTATATTTTAGCTGTTGAAGATCAGAAAGTTAAAAATGATGAGGATGTTGAAAAATTACTTCGACTATATCAAAATAAAGAATATATCAATGTGCTTATTTTAAAACAAAATGGTACTTATGGCTATATAAGATTGAGAGAATAATTTCAAAAAAAACCATTCGAAAGAATGGTTTTTTTTGAAATTTAATAGGTTATTTCTTTAACTAAGGTGATTTGTATCCATTTCAATATTCTCTATGCGTATAAAGATCTGCCTGTTTGTTGGCTACAAATTCTTCGGTATTGAGACTCCATTTTACAGTCTTCCTAAATCGTAAGAATTATCTCTGTAGGTTTGTTTTTGTCCATTCCAAGACCCCATTGTGCTATGTCAAACATATGCGCTCCCAGTGGTTGTAAATCCTCCTCCCATTTCTTTATACCATCTCCATCCTCCCAAAATATTTTCAATTTTTCACAACTTACCATCCTGAACAAGTTTTGCTGCATGTTGGAAATTAGGAACAGATCTTTAATAATTCCTAACACCCAAAATCCGATTGTATTTTCTTACGGTTTCTATAAGTTTTTTACCTTCCTGGATAGTAAATGTTATAGGTTTTTCAATATAAACATTAACTTAAAGCAGATCAGTAATTTTTATAACATTATTGGATTAAATATATCCTTATAAATTTAAGATTTTTAAATTACAGAGCATTTAAAATGAAATACATTTTTGTGATTAATTTTAAAATAATAAATTATTTTTGCGAAAATATTATTTAAAACCCTTAAAAATTCTCAAAATGTCACCAATTAAAAATTTTGAAACTGAACTCTCCCTACAAGTTGAAAAGCGTAGGGCTACTGTTAAACTTATTAAAATCATAAGTGATTTATGGTATGATAAAACAGTAGAATTAATTATGTTTAGAAATCAGATGATTGATAGAAATGTAAGTGAAATTTTAAATTTAATTAGTTATGCTAAAAAATTTGTTAAAAAACCCATATCAGTATTCGATGCTGTACAAATTGCTAAGGCAATTTCAAAGATAGATCTACCTCCTTCAAAGATTGATATTGGTAAATTAGCTTATGAATACTACAATGAGGGTGATGGTGATTATTATAGCTTTGTTAGTAATAAGTTAAAAGATGCCAAAAATGCAAATAGTTTTAAACCAAAAGAGGTGGTACTTTATGGATTTGGGAGAATCGGTAGGCTATTGGCCCGAGAATTAACTTCAAAAACAGGTAAAGGAAAACAATTAAGGTTAAGAGCTATCGTGACAAGAGGTGAAATTACACCAATGATCTTAGAAAAAAGAGCTGATTTACTAAGAAATGACTCTGTTCATGGAAAATTCCCGGGCGTAATAATTACTGATCATGATAAGAAAGCGCTGATAATTAATGGAATTACTGTTTATATTATTTCGGCAGGTAAACCTGAAGAAATTGATTATACTAAATATGGCATTCACGATGCATTGGTGATTGATAATACTGGAGCTTTTAGAACAAAAGAAGATTTAAGCCGACATTTAAACGCAAAAGGTGTAGATAAGATAATGTTAACAGCACCCGGAAAAGATGGTGTTCCAAATATAGTTTATGGTGTTAATCATAATGAATTTGATCCTGATAAAAATGATGTTTTTTCTGCTGCTTCATGTACAACAAATGCAATTGCTCCTGTTTTACAGGCAATTGATGAAGAGTTAGGAATAGAAAGAGGTCATCTTGAAACGATACACGCCTATACAAATGATCAAAATTTGGTTGATAATATGCACAATAAATACCGTAGGGGTAGGGCAGCAGCTATAAATATGGTAATTACAGAAACAGGAGCAGGAAATGCTGTTGGAAAAGCAGTGCCAAGTTTATTGGGTAAATTAACATCAAACGCTATTAGAGTTCCTGTGCCAAATGGTTCTTTAGCAATTTTGAATCTAAAGATCAATAAAAGAACTGATAAAAGAGATGTAAATGAAATTATCAAAAAATATGCATTAGAAGGTCATTTAGTTGAACAGATAAAATATGCAATTAGTAATGAGTTGGTGTCTTCAGATATTGTTGGCACCTCTGCACCGGCAATTTATGATAGCGAAGCAACGATTGTTGATAAAGATGGAAATAATATAATCTTATATGTGTGGTATGATAATGAATATGGTTACAGCCATCAGGTAATTCGTTTGGCAAGATATATAGCAAAGGTTAGAAGGTTTACCTATTACTAAGAAGGAAGGTTTTAATACTAAATAAAAAAAACTAAACGATAAGTTTAGTTTTTTTTATTTTAAAATATATTGAACTAGGTAAAAATGATCTGTGTTCTATCACCATCACACATTTCATAAAAATCACCAATTGTGATAATACCTGAAACCTCATCAGATAGATCATCTTTGGTTAATTTAAACATGTCAACGGCTAATTTACAGGCAAATATTTCACCACCACCAGCTGTGATCAATTCTAAAAATTCATCAACAGGAGGCATATCTAATTCTTCCATTTGTTTTCTCATCATAGAAGAAACACCAGCTTCTACACCCGGTAAGCCACCAAGCATTGTAGGAAATGGTAAACCTCCGGGCATGCGCATAGCAGGATTTCCTGTGGTTGCAGTATGTAGGTGGTTCATTGTCTTTTTAGTAATGCCATCTAGTCCAAAAAAAGTAAAAAATACTTTGGTTTCAATACCTTCCATAACGGCTCCATTTGCCATAACTAAAGTAGCGTAAACATCTTCTAATGATCCTTTAGCACAAATCATACAAACTTTTTCTAAAGGTTTCTTTTCTTTTGAATCCATATTAAATTATTTAAGATTTAAATACAACTTGTAGGTTTAGGTATTCCGGCAATTTTAGAAGAGAATTTTAAAGGCCCTTTTGGGAATAACTTATATAATCCTTTTACATCTACAACTCCTGATTTACCAACACTTCTGATAGATAATGCATCTCCAGCTTCAGTTTTTTCTCTTAAGTAATTTATTACTTCAAAATGTTTATCGGTTAACTCAATACCTATTTCACTTGCAATTTCTTTTGCTATGTCTTCATTCCATTGAGACATATCTTCTAGGTATCCATCTTCAGATACCTTAACTTGAACTCCTGCGATTGTTTTTTCTGGCATAATTCTATTATTTTTATTGATTAAATTTTTATTTTTTATTAACGATTACATCTTTAGATACATTTTTCATAAAAGTAATTCCATATCCAAGTGCTTTTTTCATTTCCGGGCTATTCATTTCTCTTAACACTCTCCATACAGAATATGAAGGAACACTTTCGGTTTCCATACTATTAAATGCTTTTATTGCATTTTCCATAGTTCCTAATACTTCAGGTTGAGTCATTTCTTTGAAAATAGAAAGAATTGTTACAATACTGTCTGCCAATTCTCTAAGATCTTCAGGAGTGAATCCTGTTATAATATTATCAATGATAGGTCCGATCTCTTTGATAAATTCAAAATATCCCTTTTGTTCAAATTTATTTAATTGCTTGGTAAAATCAATGATTACTTCATTGGCAATTGGCCCAACCTCTTTACTTAAATCAACTCCCATTTCGAGAGTATTCATTAATAATTTGATATTTGGAATATTTCTTAAAAAAGTAACTGCTAGATCAGTTAATTCAGATGGTTCAAGTTCTACTTGTCTTTTATCTAGTTCTTCAACTGTAGAATCAAAAGCATCTTTACCTATGATGCTTAGGTCACCTACCAGATCCTCAACCATATTTGTATTTAATTTTTGCTGATGTACATAGCCAAGTATTAAATCCAATTTTTTATCGAGTGCATCTATTTGCGATTGTATATTTTTTTCTTTCATTACAATTCACTATTTAGATTAAACACGTTTTTTTCCAGCCATAGTCATATCTGCTTCTATTGGCAATTCTTTACCTTTTAATAAAATATGCCAATAGATCCATCTAAATAATATCTTACCATAGTGATTCATTTTGGTGTTCTTTAACAAACCAAAAGGACCAATTCCCGGTAACGGAAATGTTCCTGGAAGCGGCTCAGTATCATAATTAAAATCTATCAAAGCTCCTTTTCCATGGCCTGTTTCGATGTAACAATTGGCATGTCCGTCAAATTTTGCAGGTAAAGCTCTACCTTCCATGGCAGCCAAAATATTTTCCATTAAAATTTCTGCTGCAAAGTGAGCAACTGAACCTGCTTTAGAAGTAGGAATGTTTGAAGCATCACCAACTACAAAGATATTTTCAAATTGATCAGATTGTAAAGTAAATTTATTGGTTTTAACATAATTCATATCATCACCTAAACCACTTCTTTCAATCATATCACTACCCATGTTGACAGGTACAATAGTTAAAATATCAAAATCTAATTCTTGCTCATCATATGAAATTATTTTTTTATTATCATTATCAATATGACTCAAATAAAAATCAGGAACAACATTGATGTTTTTTTCTTCTAAAAGATCACCTAACATTTTTGACGCTACCGGTTTTGTAAATGCTCCAGACATTAAAGTAACATAAGTTATGTCAACTTTATCTCTCATACCCCTTTCAGTAAAATAGGCTTCTGCTAAGCAAACAAATTCAATGGGTGCAACCGGACATTTATAGGGTAGTTCAGGAATACACATTACCAATTTACCACCTTCCCAATCTTTAAATTTTTTGTGTAATGCAACAGCACCTTCTACAGTATAGAAATCAAAAATATCTTTATACCATAGTTTGTCTTTTAAACCTTCAGTTTCTGATGGTCTTGTTTGTGTTCCTGTAGCTATGATCAAAAAATCATAATTCAAAACCTTACCACCTTCTAATAATACTTTATTATCTTCACCAACAATTTTATCAATAGGACTAAAGATAACATTTACACCAGCTGGGAAAAAGTCATATTTAGGTTTGGTTACATCTTGTTTGTTATAAATACCAAAGGGAATAAATAAAAAGCCAGGTTGGTAATAGTGGGTTTTATATTGGTCAACAATAGTAATTTCCCATTCTTCTTTTTCTAATTCCTTATACAATTTATTTAACATCATTGTGCCTGCAGTTCCGGCGCCAAGTATTAATAGTTTCTTCATAATATGTTTATAGTTAACAAAGTTTTTTTAAAAAAATTTATTGGACAAATGTAAAATGATAAAATATGATAAATTGTGATAAATATCATATTTATGTGACATCAGTCACTATTTCTAGTTACAAATAGTACATAGTTTATTATTTCTATAAAATTACAAAAAATATATATTTAAAAAAAAGAATTTAAGTATATTTAAATCACAAAACTTTAAAAGTTAAATGACAGATATTCAGCAAAAAATAGATCAATTAAGAGAAATTTTAAGACAGCATAATTATAATTATTATGTATTGGATAATCCTACAATTTCGGATTACGAATTTGATATTAAATTAAAATCGCTTAAAGAATTAGAAAATAAATATCCTGAATATTTTGATAAAAATTCACCAACACAGCGGGTAGGTGGTGAAATAATTAAAAATTTTAATACGGTTAAACATACACATCGAATGTATTCTTTAGATAATTCTTACTCTAAAGAAGATGTCTTGGATTGGGAAAAAAGGATTCAAAAAATATTAGGGGGTGTTCCTATTGAATATACCTGTGAACTAAAATATGACGGGGCGTCAATAAATCTGTATTATCAATACGGTCAGTTGGAAAAAGCAGTTACAAGAGGGGATGGATTTGAAGGTGATGATGTTACTTCCAATATTAAAACCATTAAATCAATTCCGTTAATTCTAAAAAATAATAATGTTGAAGCATTTGAAATCAGAGGTGAGATAATTCTTCCGCTTGACGGATTTAAAAAAATGAATGAAGAACGTGTGGAAGCAGGGGAGGACCCATATCGAAACCCCAGAAATACTGCTAGTGGAAGTTTAAAATTACAAGATAGTGCAGAAGTTGCAGAAAGACCATTAGATTGCTTATTGTATCAGGTTGTTTCTGATAGATTACCTTTTAGAACACATTTTGAAGCTTTACAGAACGCAACTAATGTTGGATTTAAAGTACCTCAAACCATTAAAATATGTAAAAATCCTGAAGATATTTTTTCATTTATTGATTATTGGGATACCAACCGACATGATTTACCTTTTGAAACTGATGGAGTAGTAATAAAAGTGAATTCATTGGTGCATCAAGATGAATTAGGTTATACTGCCAAATCGCCCAGATGGGCATTGGCATATAAGTTTAAAGCCGAACAGGCAAGAACAGTTTTACATAAAATAACCTATCAAGTTGGTAGAACCGGCGCAATAACTCCAGTAGCAAATTTAGAACCTGTAGAATTGGCAGGAACTATTGTAAAACGTGCTTCTTTACACAATGCTGATCAGATAGCAAAATTAGATATTAGAGAAAAAGACACAGTTTTTGTAGAAAAAGGCGGTGAAATTATCCCTAAGATTGTAGGTGTTGATCTTGATAAAAGATCAAATAATTCGATTCCTGTAAAATACATTACACATTGTCCTGATTGCGATACACTTTTGGTTAGAAAAGATGGCGATGCTAAGCATTTTTGTCCGAATGAATATGGATGCCCTACACAAATTACAGGTAGAATTCAACATTATATTAGCAGAAAAGCCATGAATATAGATGGTTTGGGTGCAGAAACAATTGAATTATTCTTTAAAGAAGGATTGATTGAGAATTATGCAGATTTGTACGAATTAAACGAAGATCAAATGATTCCATTAGAGCGAATGGCTGAAAAATCTGCTGCTAATATTATTAAAGGCATTGAAGAATCTAAACAAATATCTTTCGATAAAGTTTTATTTGCCTTAGGAATTCGTTTTGTAGGAGAGACTGTGGCAAAGAAGTTAGTAAAACATTATAAAAATATTGATAATTTAATGAATGCATCCTATGATGATTTGGTTAATGTTGATGAAATTGGAGAAAGAATTGCTCAAAGTATTTTAAACTTTTTTAAAAACCCTATAAATATTGATATTGTAAATCGTTTGAAGAATTTTGGATTGAATTTCTCTTTAGACGAATCTTTATTATTAAATCAAACAGAAAAACTTCAAGGTTTAATTTTTGTTGTTTCGGGAGTATTTCATGAATTTTCACGAAATGAACTCAAGAAATCTATTGAAGACAATGGAGGTAAAGTAACCGGTTCGATCTCAAAAAAAACAAATTATATTATTGCGGGTGATAATATGGGTCCAAGTAAAAAGGAGAAAGCTGAAAAACTTGAAATACCGATTATTTCTGAGAATGATTTTATTGAAATGATTAAATAAGCGTTAATTTTAAAAATCTAAAACTTGAATTCTATTTCTGGTAGAATAAATTTTCCCTTCGTCGTGTAATTGTTTGATCAACCTAGTAACCACTACTCTTGATGTATTGAGATCATCAGCAATTTCTTGATGCGTTATTTCAAGCATCGTATTTTTATTGATCTTAACTTTATCTGACAAATACTTAAATAAGCGTTCATTCATTTTCATGAAGGCTAAACTATCAATTGATTCAACCATTTCGATTAAACGAAAATGATAGCTATCAATAATAAAATGACGCCAGGATTGATATTTTGTTAACCAATCATCAATTTTATCAACAGGTAAAAAAATAGCTTCAGCATCTTTTTCAACTACGCCTTTAAAGATACTTCTGCTTCGGTTGATACAATTTACAAATGAAATGGCACAAGTGTCACCGCGTTCTAAAAAATATAAAACCAATTCATCACCTTTTTTATCTTTTCTAATAATTTTTACAACACCACTGAGGATCAATGGAATATGAGTCATTTTATCATCAATGTCAATAAGAAGTTCACCACTTTTAATTTTATCTAAAAAGCCAACTTTAACAATCTCATCAATCAATTCTTCTTCAAAAATAGTTGTATAATAATCGCTTAATTTTTCTCTTAATATAATTTCTTGAGTATCCAATATTGTAAAATTGTAAAATAATTTTTACAAATGTAGTAAATATGATATAAAAAAAACTCTCATTCAAAAGAAAGAGAGTTTTTTATTTTCATTTAAAAAAATAATTACATTACATATTGAACAAAATTCTATTAGAATTTAACTTGAATTTGGGCTAAAAATCTATCATTGTCCTGATTGATATAAGTTTCAATATTGGCTTGATAATTTATTTGTAATCTTATTTTATCATTGAAAAAATAGTTAAGACCCAAAGTCATTCTTTCTTGGTATCCAATATCTTTTATATCTAGATCTTGATCAAAATACTCGTATTTGAATACCGGTTGTATATCCCATTTGGTATCATACCAGATCATACCATAAGCACCAGCCCTTTTTTCACCCAATTCCATTGGTTCAGATCCACAACCACCACCTGCTGCACGGTTGTAGTCTCCTTCATCTTGAATATACTCACCTTGTATGTGTAAATTATTGAAATCCAATAATATATCAGCACCATAAGTAGTACGAGTATCATCATCATTACTTGGATATCCATATCTAAAACTCGCTCCTAAAGACATAAAATCAAATAGTTGGTAAGTAGCTCTACCAATGATATCTTTTTTGTTGTTATTGTCCTTAACATTCAATCCTCTACCATTCATTAGAGCTACAGAATATCCTAACCTATTATACTTATTTCCGCCCAAAACCATAATACCATAGTCTCTTTGTGGCGCCACCAATTGGTCAGATACTATGGCTCTATCAATTGTAGTTAAATTATTACAAGCAGTTTTAACTTCTCTACCAAAGGGTTGTTTAAATGAACCAACTGCAATTCTTGCCCAATTGTATTTTTCCCAGGCAACAAAAGCATCCATCAAATATGCGCTACCTACACCTCCAATAAAAGGACTTGTTTCTAGCATCATATAGTAAGAAAAATCATTTAAAACTTTTCCTCTAACACCAATTCTTGCTCTTCTAAAAGTAAAAGTATTTTCAGCAGGATTGCTAAGTGTATAATTATACTCAGATTGCAAGTAACCAAAGATTTTAATTGCTGGAGTACCTGTAGAATCTGCCGGTTCATCAGCATCACAACCTTGTGAAAAAACGTTATTTACTTGAAATAAAAATGCAAGTACAAATAATATGATTATTTTATTTTTCATCGAAATTGATTTTAAGTTATATTTTTAATGTACTAAAGGCAAATCTTTTGGGTGTGAATCTACTCCCCATTGATTAGATGCCCATTGATTATTTGAGTGATATAGTCCATTCATACCAAACGTCAAGCTATAAGCATCATATCCTAATACTTGTAACCAAGCTGTAACAACAGCTGAAGTTTGTCCTGTATAGCAATAAGTAATAACTTTAGCACTACTACCCGGATCTAAGTTCTTTTGTCCATCATCAACAAGTTTTAAATGGTCAATAATTCTATAAGCATCTTTAATATGTCCAAATCCTGAATAATCTGCATCAGAAAAATAATTATTAATAAAATAGTTACCGGGAGAATTCAATACATCAGCACCTGAAGCAGTTTTAAATCCAGCAGCAACTACTTCTTCTACTCTTGCTTTTAAAATTTCACCACCATCTTGTGATAAACTTGTAAAACTTGGATTGTCATAAACATTATTAGAAGGAGCAGCTGAATATGACCAATTTGCATGTCCATTAGCAATGTCGCCGGTTTTATTATCCCAAGAAGCTGAGGTAGTAGGGCTCCAGCCAGACATCCCCCATTTTAATGCTCTTGTGTGATTATATCCGTATAGTCGTAAAAGAGAAGTTGCATAACATGCTGTTTGACCTGTATAACAAACCACCAAAATTGGTTTTCCACCGGCATTTGCAGCTTCAGTTAAAATATCTCCAAAAGCAACATTTTTTGCTCCACTAATATGGCTTGTACCAAAATCAGTTGCATTTCTAATGTCCATTATATAATATTTAGCTATAAAAGCATCAACATCTGCAAGAGCAGGTGCTCCAACAACAAATTTTTCACCATCTGTATTTACTTTGATTTTATCTACATCCATATCATTGGCAATCATATAATCTGTCATCAGATCAAATGCCGGAGTAGTAACTCCTGTACCAGGATCTTCTCCTCTATCACAAGAGGTTAAAAATAATGCAGGTACTAATAAAAATCCTATAAAAAATAATGATAATTTTTTCATGGTATTAATTTTTAAGTTATTTATGTTTATATTAATTGGTTTATATTATTATTCTACTTATTCTACAACAGGGTACATATTAATTTGTTTCTTGGTAAAGGCATCCCAACCATTAGCTTTTAATTCTTTAGTCATAAAGCTATTGGCACCATAGGCAATATTTCCTGCATCATATCCTAATACATCTAAGTAAGCAACTACATAAGCAGTATTTTGACCTGTAAGTCCATATACGGCAATTCTTTTATCTACTGGTAATGTATAAAGGTCATTTGTAGAAGCTAATGATTTAGGTTGGTATTGAATAGCACCTGGTATATGTCCTTTGTCATATCTATCTTTAGCACAATAATTTATTGTAAAATAATCACCGGGAGTTGCAAAAACATCGGCTGATTTGATGATAGATTCTTTATATGGTGTAGCAAAAGCTTTTTCTAATTGAACTCTTAAAATATCTTTACCTTCAGTTTTTCCAGTATTTAAAACCGGGTGAGATCCTTTTGCAGGTTTTGCGTTATCTGTAGTTTCTAATTTACTTGCAAAATCGTTTTTAACATTCTTTTCCCAGGAATTTTCTGCAAAATCAGCTCTCCAAGAACTCATTCCCCATTTCATACTGTAGGCATTATCAAAACCTGCCAATCTTAAAAGACTTGTAAAATAAGCTGCTGATTGCCCTGAATAACAAACTAAAACTATTTTATCATAATCTTTTGAGTTGATCTTTGTTTCGAAATAGGTTAACAGGTCGGCTGTTTTTACATTTACAGCATTTTTAATATGACCATATTCAAACCAGGTTTCGCTTCTAACATCAACAACTAGGTATTTAGAATTTTTCAAATTCTTTTTAACTTCATCAGCTAAAATAATTGCAGGAGCTGCATCACTGTTTATAAAATTACCGTTTTCTTCTAAATAGTTTACCAGTGTTTCAAACTCATCAAGTGTGTTTAAAGGTGGGTTATTAGAAATTTCATTTTTTGGTGTAAAACTGCTAAATAAAGTAACAATAGAAATAAGTACTGCTACTACATAGATTGATAGCTTTTTCATAATTTAATGTTTAAGATTCAAATATTTAATGGTTATTATTATATGGGCAAAATTATAGCAGGTAAAAAATTATTTTTATGATTTTTATCATTTTGCTACAATATATAATCAATATAGACAGTCGTAAATGTTACATATGAAAGTAACAATTGTAACATACATTATTTTTGTAATAAATATTTATATAAAACTTAATAAGTAATAATTAATATCGTGTATATCAAAAAGTTATGCCTAAGTATTTTGTTTTTATAAGAAATTTTATGAATTAACTTAAAATTTATAAATCAAATATTTTAATAAAACAAATAGATAAGTATATTTTTTGAAGGAGATTTTAGGGAATGAAATAAATATTTTAATAATAAATTTTCAATTTGGACCTATTTTTAGGAATCTTTCATTATTTATTATTAAATATTTGATAGAATTGAGAATAATTCATTTTTTAGAAGCTGAGAAGAAAAAAGGAAAAAGACTTTATATCCCAAAAATAGTCATCACTAAAGATCGGGAGCCACCATTATTTCTATGTTCATTTAGATAAATTCCTTGCCAAATGCCTAAATTTAAAGAACCATTGGTAATGGGTATTTGAATTGAGCTACCCAATATTGAATTTTTAATATGTGCAGGCATGTCATCATCACCTTCATAATTATGTTGATAATAAGGTTGGTTCTCAGGAACCATTTTATTCAAATGGTTTTCAAGGTCAATAGGAACTGTTGGGTCTGCATTTTCATTGATCGTTAGACTTGCCGAAGTATGTTTGATAAAAATATGAGCTATACCCATATTAATTTCCTTTATCTCAGGAGAACTACTAATAATGATATCTGTAATTAAATGAAAACCACGTTTAAAAGGTGGTAATTCAATTTGTTTTTGGAAAGTTTTCATTATTATTTATTTGATAAGCACTTTCCATTTGGTTGATATTTTTTTAAATATCAATATGAAAATTACTTTCTTCTTACTACCTGTATCTTACTCCTTACTTCCTTTATTCTATTTACTCAAATACATTTTCCTTCTGGAATACAATTCGTAAAACTGATCGTCTTTTAAACTATCAATAAATAAGATACTTTCACCGGTTGATTTCATTTCAGGTCCCAAGTTTTTATCTACATTAGGGAACTTATTAAATGAAAAAACAGGTTGCTTGATGGCAAAACCATTTAATTCTGGTTTAAAATCAAAATCGGTTACTTTCTTTTCCCCCAGCATTATTTTAGTTGCATAATTTACATAGGGTTCATTATAAGCTTTTGAAATAAAAGGTACAGTTCTTGAAGCTCTGGGGTTTGCTTCAATGATATAAACAATATCATCTTTAATAGCAAATTGAATGTTGATCAAACCTACAGTTTTTAAAGCAAGAGCAATTTTTTTGGTATGATCTTTAATTTGCTCCATTACAAATTCACCCAAATTAAATGGTGGTAGTGTTGCATTTGAATCTCCCGAATGCACTCCGCAAGGTTCAATATGCTCCATAATACCAATTATATATACATTTTCACCGTCACAAATGGCATCAGCTTCAGCTTCAATAGCACCGTCTAAATAATGATCTAATAATAATACATTATTGGGTATTTTTCTTAGAATATCAATAACATGTTGTTCTAATTCTTCTTTGTTAATAACGATTTTCATACCTTGACCTCCAAGTACATAGCTTGGCCTAACCAGAATTGGAAAATCCAATTCATCAGCAATTGCATCGGCTTCTTCAGCAGTTGTTGCCGTTCCGAATTGTGGAAAAGGAATCCCTAATTCTTCTAATAATTTTGAAAAGCGCCCTCTATCTTCGGCAAGGTCTAATGCCTCAAAGCTTGTACCAATGATCTTAATACCGTATTTATCTAATTTTTCTGCTAATTTTAAAGCAGTTTGTCCGCCCAATTGTACGATTACTCCTTCGGGTTTTTCATGTTGGATGATATCATAAAGATGTTCCCAAAAAACAGGTTCAAAATATAATTTATCAGAAATATCAAAATCAGTAGATACGGTTTCAGGATTACAGTTGATCATAATAGTTTCATAACCACATTCTCTAGCAGATAAAACACCATGTACACAGCAATAATCAAATTCAATTCCTTGTCCAATACGATTTGGACCTGATCCTAAAACAATAATTTTTTTCTTTTCAGATTTAACACTTTCATTGTCTGCATAGCATTTATCATTAACATTCATATTACTTTCAAAAGTAGAATAGTAATAAGGTGTTTCGGCTTTAAATTCGGCGGCACATGTATCTACTAACTTATAGACTCTGTTAATATTTTCAGTTTGTCTTTTTTTGTAGACCTCACTTTCCCAACAACCTAACATATGAGCTATTTGTCTGTCGGCAAAGCCTTTTTGTTTTGCTTCTAACAATAAATCTCTCGATAATGATTCTAAACTTTTAAAAGAGGTAATTTCTTTTTCAAAAGCATATAATTCTTCATATTGCTTTAAAAACCACATATCTATTTTTGTAATCTCATGAATTCTTGAAAGCGGAATTCCCATTTGAATAGCATCATAAATAACAAATACTCTATCCCAGCTAGGATATTGCAATTTATGAATGATCGTATCGTAATCTTTAACACCTTTTCCATCAGCACCTAAACCATTTCTACTAATTTCTAATGATTGTGTTGCTTTGTGTAATGCTTCCTGAAAAGATCTGCCAATACCCATAACTTCACCAACCGATTTCATTTGTAAACCTATAGTTCTTTCAGAACCTTCAAATTTATCAAAATTCCATCTTGGAATTTTTACAATTACATAATCTAATGTTGGTTCGAATAATGCAGAAGTATTTTTAGTGATTTGATTTTCAAGCTCATCTAAGTGGTAACCTATTGCCAATTTTGAAGCAATCTTAGCAATTGGATATCCGGTTGCTTTTGAAGCCAGTGCAGATGAACGAGAAACACGTGGGTTAATTTCTATGGCAATTAATTCTTCTTTTTCATCAGGGCTCATAGCAAATTGCACATTACAACCCCCGGCAAAATCACCAATTGATCGCATCATTTTTATTGCCATATCGCGCATTCTTTGATATGCTGTATCGCTAAGGGTCATCGCTGGAGCAACAGTTATTGAATCACCGGTATGAATACCCATTGGATCCATATTTTCAATGGTACAAATAATTACAACATTATCATTTTTATCACGTAATAGTTCTAATTCATATTCTTTCCAACCAATTAATGCTTTGTCAATTAAAACTTCATGTATTGGAGAGGCTTCTAGACCACGCTGTAATAATTTATCAAAATCAGCTTTTTCATATACTATTGAAGCACCTGTACCCCCTAAAGTAAATGAAGGTCGTATTACCAGTGGAAAACCAAATTCTTGGGCGATTTCTTTACCTTTTAAAAACGAAGTTGCAGTTTTGGAAGGTGCTTGAGGAATACCAATAGTATCCATTAAAGCTCTAAATTGTTCACGGTCTTCAGTAATTTGAATTGCGTTGATGTCAACTCCAATAATTTTTACATCAAAATCTTTCCATATACCTTTATCATCAGCTTCAATACACAAGTTTAATGCTGTTTGCCCACCCATAGTTGGTAAAACAGCATCGATTTGATGTTTATTTAATATTTCTACAATTGATTTGGTTGTTAGAGGTTTTAAGTAAATATGATCAGCCATTTGTGGATCTGTCATGATTGTAGCAGGATTTGAATTGATAAGGACAACTTCAATTCCTTCTTCATGAATGGAACGAATAGCTTGAGTTCCTGAATAATCAAATTCACATGCCTGACCTATAATGATTGGACCAGAACCTATGATTAAAATCGATTTTATAGAAGTATTTTTTGGCATTCTGAATATTTTAAGTTGTAAAAATAATTAATTGTATTTAGCTTGAAAAATATTATTGATAAGTTTTTATTTCAAATGATGATATAAAAAAAGGTGTTACTAATAAAAGCAACACCTTATAAATTGTATAAACTAAGTTCATTATTTTTTTGGATTTGGTTCTGAAGAAACTGAAAGTTTTTTTCTTCCTTTAGCTCTTCTTCTAGCTAAAACTTTTCTACCACTAACACTTGACATCCTTTCTCTGAATCCGTGTTTATTCTTTCTTTTTCTTTTTGATGGTTGGAATGTTCTTTTCATTTCTTTAAAATCTTTATAATTGGCTTCAGCTTTCTTTTCTCTAAAAGTGCGGCAAATATACAAAGACTTTTAAATCTAACAAACAGTAAATTAAAAAATTTATAATATTTATTTTTTATCATTTTTGATTATTTATTGTTGCTCAATGTAAAAGTTTATGTTTTTTGAATTGCATGAATAAATTTTCTATTTTTGCAACGAATTTTTATATTAAAGAAATTTAATTTTTTTAAGTTTCTTTGTTAAACTTATATTATACTTATGAAAGATTTATTTGAAAGAATAGTTAAAGATAAAGGTCCCTTAGGAAAATGGGCAAAACAAGCTGAAGGATATTATGTGTTTCCTAAGTTAGAAGGGCCTATTTCAAACCGTATGAAATTTAACGGTAAAGAAGTTTTAACTTGGAGTATAAATGATTATTTAGGTTTAGCAAATCACCCTGAAGTCAGAAAAGTTGATGCTGAAGCAGCTAATGAGCATGGTATGGCTTATCCTATGGGAGCCAGAATGATGAGTGGTCATACTGAGTATCACGAAAAGTTAGAAAGTGAATGCGCAGCTTTTGTGAATAAAGAAGCTGCTTATTTGGTAAATTTTGGTTATCAAGGCATGGTATCATCAATTGATGCATTGGTTACTAAAAATGATGTGATAGTTTATGATATGGATTCTCATGCTTGTATTATTGATGGGGTAAGATTACATCAAGGAAAACGATTTACCTTTAAGCATAATGATATGGAGAGTTTTGAAAAAAACCTGAAAAGAGCTACTAAAATTGCTGATGAACACAATGGTGGTATTTTAGTGATTAGTGAGGGTGTTTTTGGAATGAGAGGAGAACAAGGTAAATTAAAAGAGATTGTAGCCTTAAAGAAAAAGTATAATTTCCGTTTATTGGTTGATGACGCACATGGTTTTGGCACTTTAGGTAAAACCGGAGCAGGAGCAGGTGAGGAGCAAGGCGTTCAAGATGAAATTGATGTGTATTTTGCAACTTTTGCCAAATCTATGGCAGGTTTTGGCGCTTTTTTTGCAGCTGATAAAGATATAATTCAGTTCTTACAATATAATATGCGTTCTCAAATGTTTGCCAAATCTTTACCAATGGCGATGGTAAAAGGTGCTTTGAAAAGATTGGACATGATTAGAACCATGCCTGAACTTAGAGAGAAACTTTGGGATAATGTAAGAGGTTTACAAAATGGATTAAAAGAAAAAGGTTTCAATATTGGTAACACAAATACTTGTGTAACCCCTGTGTTTTTGGAAGGTGATATCCCGGAAGCTATGGCTTTGGTACATGATCTTCGAGAAAATCATCGTGTTTTTTGTAGTATCGTTGTTTACCCAGTGATCCCTAAAGGAATGATATTGCTTCGTTTAATACCAACAGCAGCTCATAATTTAGAGGATGTGACTGAAACTATAACAGCATTTTCATTGATCAGAGAAAATTTAGAGAAAGGAATTTACAAAAGAATAGGTAGTTCAATGCTCAGTGGAGCTATTTAATAATTAAAAAAGACCGCTTTTTAGCGGTTTTTTTATTCATCAACTTTTAATCTTGCAGAAGCCTGAGTAGATTCATCTGTAAACTTATTATTTAAGTATTTATAGTAACCAACAATACCTATCATTGCAGCATTATCAGTAGTATATTCAAATTTAGGAATATAGGTTGTCCAGCCTAAAGTTTTTTCATATTTTTTTAATGCTGCTCTAATTCCTGAATTTGCTGAAACACCTCCGGCAATTGCTATGTGTTCAATACCTGTTTTTTTGGAAGCTTTTTCTAACTTATCAATTAAGATAGTTACAATTGTATGTTGAATTGAAGCACAAATATCATTGAGATTTTCTTTGATAAAGTTGGGGTCTGCCTTATGTTCTTTTTGTAAAAAATATAAAATGGCAGTTTTTAATCCACTAAAGCTAAAATCAAGGTCATTTTTAGTTTTAGGTCTGGAGAATTTAAAGGCATTCGGGTTACCTAATTTTGCATATTTATCTATGAGTGGACCGCCAGGATAAGGTAAACCTAATATTTTTGCCGATTTGTCAAATGCTTCACCAACAGCATCATCAATTGTTTCACCTAAAATTTCAAAATTAAAATGGTCGGTAACTTTTAATATTTGTGTGTGCCCACCGCTTATTGTTAAACATAGAAATGGAAATGGTGGAATATTATGATCGTTTTCTTTTATAAAATGTGCCAATACATGAGCCTGCATATGATTTACTGCAATTAAAGGTATTTGTAATGCCAATGCCATTGATTTTGCAAAAGAAGTACCCACTAAAAGTGAACCTAATAACCCCGGACCTTTGGTAAAAGCTATGGCATGCAGATCCTTTTTATCAATGCCAGCATTGATTAAGGCCTGTTGAACAACCGGAACAATATTTTGTTGATGGGCTCTTGAAGCTAACTCAGGAACTACACCACCGTATTCTGAATGAACAGATTGATTTGCAATATTGTTAGACAAAACCCTATCATTTTGTAAAACAGCCGCACCGGTATCATCGCATGAAGATTCAATGGCTAATATGTTTATTGTTTTTTTATACATTAATTTTAAATGTTCGGCACAAAAATTGTATTTTTAGACCTGCAAATTTATGAATTATTATTATCAAACGGTTTAAAAAAATAAGTATAAGGTTAATTATTTTTTCAATACTCTTATTAGTATTGTTAAGCTTTGTATTTTCGGTTTCTTCTGTACAAACCTATTTTGCTAATAAAATTACAACCTCAATTAATAAACAGTATGGAACTGATATCAATATTGAAAAAGTTGATTTATCATCGATAAGAAATGTTGAATTAAAAAATATTTTGATAAATGATCATTATTCGGATTCATTGATTTATGTTCAAAACCTTTCTACATCTATTTTAAATTATCCAAAAATATTTTATAATAATTTTGATCTGGGTGATGTAAAACTGCAAAACGGTTTTTTAAAAATGAAAACCTATAAAGATGAGGATACCAATAATCTGACATATTTTTTTCACAGTTTTAAGAAAGATTCAACTAAAACTTCAAGTACTTTCAAACTTTCAAGCTCATCAGTAATTTTAGAAAATATTGATTATGTTCTATATGATGAGAACAAACAAGAAGCTCCTATTGTTTTTTATAAGAATATTAATGGATTATTTGATAATTTCAATATGGAAGGTTCAACAATTAAAGCGGCCATTCAAGACTTAAGTACATTTCAAAATAACAACATTACAATCAATAAATTTGATACTGATTTTATGTATTCCGAAACGGAAATGCAATTTTTAAATACTGCATTAGAAACAGAAAATTCATTAATTAGTGCAGATATTATTTTTAAATATAATAAAGATGATCTTTCTGATTTTAAGGAAAAAGTTTTAATTGATGCTAATTTTAAACAAGCAGATATTGCTTTGGTTGATTTAAATAATTTATATGGTGAGTTTGGTAAATATGATAAATTTCACTTTTCAACCCATGCTAAAGGTACATTAAATGACTTTGTTTTACATGATGTTGATTTGGTGTCAGATAGGGGTTCTTCCTTAAAGGGAACTATTAAAATGAATGAGGTTTTTGATAAAAACAACTTTTATTTAAAAGCCAAATTAGAAAATATTACTTCAAGTTATGATCAGTTAAAAAATTTATTACCCAATTTATTGGGTAATAAATTACCTGTTTCAGTTCAAAAATTTGGACAATTTAGTAGTTCAGGAATTATAACACTTGACAGAAATAATATTGAAACAAAATTAAAGTCAAATTCAAAATTAGGTTCTTTTGACAGTGAATTAAAATTAAGCAACATTGAAGATATTGAAAATGCCCGTTATATTGGGAAAATTGAACTTACTGATTTTAAACTAGGTGAGTTTGTTAAAGATAGTTTGATAGGTGAATTGTCAATGACAGGTGAAATTGACGGAAGTGGATTTACGCTTGATTTGATTAATACAATCATAGAAGGTAATATTACTAAGCATCAATACAAGGGTTATACATATTCAAATATTAATGTTAATGGTATTATAAAAAATAGAATTTTTGATGGACAATTTACTGTTGATGATCCAAATATTAAGATGAGTTTTTTTGGTTTGGCTGATATTTCAAAAGAAATAAATGAATTTGATTTTATTGCCAATGTAGCTTATGCAAATTTTAACAAATTAAACCTTTATACAAAAGATGATAAAGCAGTTTTAAAAGGAATTATAGATATTGATGTAAAGGGTAATAGTTTTGATAATCTATTGGGTGAGATTTCATTTAAAGATGCTTCATATTCTAATCAAAATGACAATTATTATTTTAAAGATTTTAATGTAACAGCTAAGAATTTAGATTCAACTAGGGTATTTGCAATTAACTCAACAGATATTGTTACAGGAAAAATTAGTGGAAATTATAATTATAAAGATCTACTTAAAATAGTTAAAAATGCCGGGGGAAGTATATATACTAATTATCAAAAAGAAAATGTAAAAGCCGGACAACAATTAGAGTTTAATTTTAATATTTACAATAAAATAATTGAAGTTTTTTATCCTGAAGTTAAAGTTGGTTCTAATACTTTTGTAAGAGGGAAAATTGATGCTGATAAAGATGAAATGGAACTTCTTTTAAAATCTCCTAAAATTGAAGCATATAATAATGTTGTTGATAATATTAAATTACAAATCAATAATAAAAACCCTTTATACAATACTTTATTGAGTCTTGATAAGATTGAAACTAAATTTTATACCGCATCAAATTTTAATTTGGTCAATGTTACACTTAACGATACTTTATTTGTAAGAACCGATTTTGATGGCGGAAAAGATTTAACAGAAAAATTTGAACTAAGTTTTTACCATACTATTAATAAAGACAACCAATCGGTTATTGGTATAAAAAGATCTGAAATTAATTTTAAAGAAACTGATTGGGAAATCAATCCATTGAATAATAATCAAAATAAATTTGTTTTTGATGATAATTATGAAACTTTTGCTATAGATAATATCAATATGATTTCTGGAAATCAGCGTGTTGATCTTGCTGGTGTTGTTCATGGCAAGAACAATAAAAATATTGACTTAAAATTAGAAAATGTTAACTTAAACGGAATTACACCAGTTATTGATAGTGTTTATATTGATGGGAAAGTTAATGGAACAATTAATTTACAAAGCTTAAATAATAAGACTTTGCCATATGCTGATCTTACCGTAAATTATTTTAGTATAAATGATGATTATTACGGTGACTTTTCTTTAAAAGCAACGGGAGATGAAACCATTAAGAATTACAATTTTGAAGCCCAGTTATTAAATAATGATCTTAGAAGTTTTTACACTTCTGGAAATATTAATTTTAATAATACCGAACCATTAATAGATGCTAATATTATATTTAATAAATTTAATTTAAGTGCATTTAGTCCTCTGGGTAAAGGCGTTCTAACAAAAATTAGAGGATTAACAACGGGTAATGCAACCGTTACAGGTAAGTTTAAAAACCCTGATATAAAAGGTGAGTTATTTTTAGATAATGCAGGAATAGCTTTGCCTTATCTTAATGTTAATTATGATTTTAATGATAATTCTAAAGTTTTGTTATACAATCAAACATTTGATTTTCAACCTATGACAATAACAGATACTGAGATGCAAACTCAGGGTGTAATTTCAGGGATAATTAGGCATGATCAGTTTAAAAAATGGGTTTTGGATCTGCAAATTTTAACTGATAATTTAATGGTTTTAAATACTGAAGATGAAGAAGATGCCTTATATTATGGTACAGGTCTAATTAAAGGTAATACTACTTTAATTGGTCCTACAGATAATTTAATAATCAATGTAGAAGGTACAACAAATCCAGGAACAGAATTTATAATTCCACTGAGTTATGTAAGTACAATGGGAGAATCTAGAATAATACATTTTGTTGATCCGAATCAAGGAGAAATTGGCAAAGAAAACAACAATGAAATTGTGTTTGAAGAGTTAAAGGGTTTAACACTTAACTTTAATTTGAATGTTACAAAAGATGCTGTTGCAGAAGTAGTTATTGATAAACTTACTGGAAGTGTTTTACGGGGTAGTGGCGATGGTAATTTACGTTTGAATATTGATATGTATGGTAATTTTAATATGTATGGCGGATTGGTAATTGACAATGGAGAATATCAGTTTAAAAATATAATAAATAAAGATTTTGAAGTGCAAAAAGGAGGAACAATAGTGTGGAATGGTAGTCCTTTTGATGCTGAATTAAATCTTGAAGCTATTAATCGAACAAAAGCAAATCCTGCTGTTTTGTTAGATGAAATTACAAGTACAAGAAAAATTGATGTTAACCTAATAACCTATATTACAGGAACTTTGTCAGAAGCAAAATTTGAATTTGATATTGAGATGCCAAATTCAAGTTCTTTGGTAAGTACTGAATTAGAATTTAAATTGAGCAATGAAGATGAAAAATTAACCCAATTTATTTCGTTATTAGCAACAGGTTCATTTATAAACCTTGAACAAAGTAAAGCTAATTTTAGTGGAAATGCTGCTATAGCTGGTACCTTAGCAGAACAAGCATCAGCTATTCTATCAAATGTTTTAAAAAGTTCAAATGATGCTATACAAGTTGGAGTTTCATATGAGTCTGGAGTTCAAAATAAAGTTGAAGATGTAATAACCGATGATCAATTGGGTATTTTGGTTTCAGGTAGAATAGGCAATAAAGTAATTGTAAAAGGTAAAGTAGGTGTTCCGGTAGGATCAAATACAACTACAAATGTTGTTGGAGAAGTTGAGGTGATCGTTCCATTAAATGAACCTGAAACCTTACAGGCTAAAGTTTATAACCGCCAAAATGAAATACAATTTGATATTGTTGATAGTGAGGGTTATACACAAGGAGTAGGAATTTCTTATTTAATGGAATTTGAAGACAATAAAGAATTTTTAGAAAAAATTGGCTTAAAGAAAACAGAAGAAGAGAAATTACTTACAAAATATCAAAGAGATAGTATAAAAAAAGTAAAAAAAATGCAAAAATATGAGAAGAAAATAAGTAAAAAACAATCAAAAATTGATGAAAATTAATAGTTTTAAAGCTATTTAAATCTTTTAATTTTATAAACTTTTAATACCATACTTTTCTTTTAAATTCAAAATATTCTTATTGTGATGATTTATTTTGAAAAAAAAACAGCATATTTGATGTTTTAATTTTTAAAATGAATTATATGAAAAAATCATCAAATTTAATACCATTAGCAATCGTTGCTGCTTTATTTTTTATATTTGGATTTGTAACATGGATCAATGGTGCACTTATTCCTTTCATGAAAACAATAAATGAATTAACTGCAGCTCAATCATATTTTGTAGCATCTGCATCTTATATTTCGTTTGTTGTTATGGCATTACCAGCTTCTGCAATATTAACTAAAATAGGATACAGAAGAGGAATGTCATTAGGCTTATTTATTATGGCTATTGGTGCGTTAGTTTTTATACCTGCCGCAAATGCAAGAACATATTGGTTGTTTTTGTTAGGGATTTTTATACAAGGAACCGGAATGACATTATTACAAACAGCAGCAAACCCATATGTTACTATTTTGGGCCCTATGGAAAGTGGCGCAAAACGTATTGCAATCATGGGAATTGCAAATAAAGTAGCGGGTGCATTGGGATCTTTGATATTTGGAGCATTATTATTGTCAGGTATTGATGATGTAAATGAAAAGTTGAAAACGGTAACTGGTCCTGAAAAAGAGCAACTATTAGATACGATGGCTAATAGTGTTCATATGCCCTATATAGTTATGGCAATTGTACTTGTATTATTAGCTATAATGATAAGAAAGGCTCCATTACCTCATGTTGAAGCTAAACCTATTGAAGAAAAAACTGAAGGAGTTACAGCTAAAACAAGCATATTTCAATTTCCGCATTTACTATTGGGTGTATTTGCGTTGTTTATGTATGTAGGGGTTGAAGTTATTGCTGGTGATTCAATCATAGCTTATGGTTTATCTTTAGGAATGCCAGTTGAAAAAGCTAAATGGTTTACAACATTTACATTAATTGCTATGGTAATTACATATGGTTTAGGAGTAATTTTAATTCCTAAATACTTAAGTCAGACTAAAGCTTTAAAAATAAGTGCCATACTAGGTATTGTTTTTAGTTTGATTATTGTTAATACAACAGGATTTACATCAGTAATATTTGTTGCTTTATTAGGTGTTGCAAATGCATTGGTATGGCCAGCCGTTTGGCCACTAGCTTTAGATGGATTAGGTAAATTTACGAAAATCGGATCAGCTTTATTAATTATGGCAATATCAGGAGGTGCAATTATAACACCTTTATATGGGAGATTAGTAGATAAACTTAATGCGTCATATCTGGCGGATGGAATGGATGAAGCAATTGCAAGTTCAATATCTGCAAATAATGGTTATTGGATTCTTCTACCTAGTTATATCGTTATTTTGTTTTTTGCTGTAAAAGGTCATAAAATCAAAAACTGGTAAGTAGTAAACAAATAAACCTGCACTGTTTTGCAGGTTTTTATTTTTTTACTACATTTGATTAAATAAAAATCCCATGTTAAAAGAAGAAAGGCAAAATTATATTTTAGACAAAGTTAGAGAATTGAATAAAGTCAAATCTAATGATTTGGCAATCGAATTAAATGTCTCAGAAGATACAATTAGAAGAGATTTAAATCAATTATCTCATAAAGGATTGATTTTGAAAGTTCATGGTGGCGCTTTATCAACTCATCAAAAATTATATCATTACAATGAAAGCTCCGTTTTTAATAGAGAGAATAAATTAAAAGTAGCTAAAAAAGCAACTTTATTATTAAAAAACGGGCAAACCATCATTATGAGTGGTGGTACAACCAACTTAGAATTTTCAAGATTAATTCCTAAAGAGCTAAAATTAACTATTTATACTTATAGTTTAACCATTGCAATGCAACTAACAGAACACCCAAATATTGAAGTGATTTTAATAGGTGGAAAATTGCATAAAAAAGCATTGGTTACTGTTGGGGTTAATGTGGTTAAAGTTCTTTCTAAAATTAAAGCTGATATATGTTTCTTAGGAACAAGTGGGATTGATGTTGAAGAAGGAATTACAGAAGTAGGTTATGAAATTTCATTTGTAAAAAGAGTGATGATAGCTTCATCAAATACTGTAGTAGCATTGCTTACTTCTGATAAATTAAATACATCACAAAGATATCCTGTTTGTGATTTGAATGAAATTCATAAAATGATAACTGATTTGAATCCTGATGATCCTCAGTTATATCCATATATCAGAAAAGGAGTGGAAGTAATGTAATTAGGTTTCATTTATTTGCATGTTTTTTTTTGTATTTCCAACAGAATTGCTTCAATATTTTTTTAAATCTTTAAAAACACTGATATATACTGTATATCATATAGGTTTTATATGATTATATTTGCTTTGCATTATTTTAAAATAAATTGCATTATTTTGCATTATTTTTAATAATTTTTTTTTATATTAGCAATGTTTTAAACATTGAATTTCTTATTAGTATTTTTAAGTTTTAAATTGTAGTTGAGAAAATATATAGATTTAAAACAGAAAAGTTACAAAAAGATAGTTTGTTTCATTTATTTTTATTTGAGTAAAGTATAGTTCTAAGGGAGTGGCTTGAGAAACTACTCCCAGCTATACTGTTTTTAAAAAATTATATAAAGCCTAAAGGTTGAGTACAGTATTAATATTTTCAATAATTATTATTTATTTTGGAATAATAATGATGATCTCTTATTTAACATCCAGAAATAGGAGTGATGAATCTTTTTTTACCGGTGATAAACAATCACCATGGTTCTTAGTTGCATTCGGTATGGTTGGAGCAGCTCTTTCGGGAGTTACATTTGTATCGGTACCCGGAATGGTAGGTAACAATAATTTTTATTTTTTCCAATTTATCTTAGGAAATGTTGTAGGTTATTTATTTATAACTTACTTATTAATACCTCTATATTACAAATTGAATTTGGTTTCAATTTATGGGTATTTAAATGAAAGATTTGGTTCAAAAACCTATAAAACAGGATCATTTTATTTTTTATTGTCCCAATCGTTTGGTGCAGCTTTACGTTTATTATTAGCGGCAAAGATTTTACAATTTGCTTTTTTTGATAAGTTGAATATACCTTTTTATTTAACAGTTATCATTATTATCATATTGATATGGTTGTATACAAATAAATCAGGTATTAAAACGATTGTTTGGACAGATGCAATGCAAACATTCTTTTTGATCTTGGCTGCAGTTTTAACTATTGTAGCCATAACAACATCATTAGATTTAAGTTTTTCAGAATCAGTGAAAGAAGTGACAAATTATAAATATTTTAAAATTTTTAATTGGGATAATAAATCAGGGAATAATTTTTTTAAACAGTTTATCTCAGGTTTTTTAATTGCTATCGCCATGATGGGATTAGATCAGAACATGATGCAGAAATCCCTAACAATTAAAAATATGAAAGATGCCCAAAAAAACACACTTACCTTTAGTTTGATCTTGGCTGTAACTCAATTTTTGTTTTTGGGTTTGGGAATATTACTATATATGTATGCCGAAAAACATAACATAAATCTACCAATTGGTGAAAATGGTGAGTTATTGGATACAGATACTTTATTTCCTGATTTAGCAATAAATCATTTGGGATTGGTAGCTGGCATTAGTTTTTTACTGGGTATAATAGCAGCTTCATTTTCAAGTATCGATTCTGCTTTAACCGCTTTGACTACTTCTTTTACTTACGATTTTTTAGATATTTCTTCAAAAAGCAGCAAAGAAAAGTTTAGATTAAAAAATATAGTAATGTTTGGTTTTTCAATAATAATTTTTATAATTATTATGATTTTTTCAGGAAGTAGAGGAGATGTAATTACAACAATATTTAAAGTAGCTGGTTATACATACGGACCCCTTTTAGGATTATTCCTTTTTGGAATGTTTACAAAAATACAAGTAAAAGATAATTTAATTCCAATTGTTGCTATATTAGCACCAATCTTGACATATTCATTAAATATATTTTTTAAAAATTCTTATAATTTTGATTTTGGTTTTATTAATATTGCTGTAAATGCTTTATTAACAATTATAGGTTTATTATTAATTAAAAAGAAAAGTTAAATTTATTATGACAAAACCCACAACTGAGCAGTCTTCATACTATGAGGACCTCGAAAAAATGTCTGTAAATGAACTGCTTACTAATATCAATAATGAAGATAAAACAGTTCCACTTGCTGTTGAAAAAGCAATTCCACAAATTGAGCCCTTGGTAAAAAAACTAATCAAAAAATTTGAAAAAGGAGGTCGTTTGTTTTATATAGGAGCTGGTACAAGTGGTAGATTGGGTGTGCTTGATGCATCCGAATGCCCTCCAACCTATGGTGTGCCAGATGATTGGGTGATTGGTTTAATTGCTGGTGGAGACAGTGCTTTTAGAAAAGCAGTTGAAAATGCCGAAGATGATAGAGAACAAGCCTGGATAGATTTAAAAGTTTATAATATTGGTAAGGATGATGTATTAATAGGTATAGCAGCTTCTGGAGGTACTCCCTATGTAATTGGTGGCTTAGAAGATGCAAATAAACGCGGAATTTTAACAGGATGTATAACCTGTAATTATAACACAAAAATTGCAGAGGTTGCTCAATTTCCTATTGAAGCTGTAGTTGGCTCTGAATTTGTTACTGGTAGTACAAGAATGAAATCAGGAACTGCCCAAAAACTGGTTTTAAATATGATAACAACTTCACTAATGGTAAATTTGGGAAGAGTCAAAGGGAACAAGATGATTGACATGCAATTAACAAATAAAAAATTAGTAAAAAGAGGTACTGCAATGATTGTTAATGAATTGAAAATTGATGAAGTATTGGCAAAAAAGTTACTTTTAAAACACAAAAGTGTTAGAAAAGCTATTGAAAGTTATAATAAATAATTTTTATATTTTTTTTAGAAGGGGGATTAATATAAAAATAAAAATGCCTGCTAGAAATAGCAGGCATTTTTTATAATATATCTTTTATATTAGAGCTCCAAGATACCTTTCTGCATCTAAAGCTACCATACAGCCTGTTCCTGTATTGATTATTGGATTCATTACTGGTTCTTAGGGATTGTATGGCCATGGAAAAGAGAGTTCTACAAAACTGAACATGGTAAGATTTTTTATGATGGTCAAGGAAATGAAGTTGTCGAAAACTTTCAACGCTATTTTCCTAGTTTCTATGAACCATCAACTTGGTATGCTATAGGTTCTATTATTTTTGGAATTATTATTTTATTGGCATTAGAATGGTACGGAAACAAAAATAAACATTAGAAATACTTTAAAAGTAAAATTATTCCGATTATTACAAGCGGGCCTATCAATCCAATAACTATTCCTCCATATCTAAAATCTTTTTGTTTTAGTCTCCCTGTACTAAATGCAATTGCATTTGGCGGAGTTGAAATTGGTAAGAACAGAGCTGCCGATGCACTTAATCCAATAACTAAAGGTAAAATTTCTTTATTTGAAGAAACTAAAATAATTGCAATTGGAATTAAAATTGTAGTTGTTGCTGTATTGCTCATGAAATTAGATAATATAATTGTTAAGAGAGAAAAAATTACAATTAATGCATAAAAATTTAAATCGTAATCTTTTAACAAATTCACATAATATTCTGCCAATCCGGTTTCTTTAATAGCTAAACCTAGTGACAATCCTCCGGCAACTAGCATCAAGGTATCCCAAGGTAATTTTCTAACATCAGGACCAGATACTACTCCAAGCATGGTTAATAACATAATAGGCAATAGAGATACTGCTGATGCCGGTATCCCATGAATATTACCTGTTAACCACAATGTTAATGTGAGCAATAATACACTTAAAACGATCTTTCTTTTTAAAATAAATATTTTTGAGTTACTCGATTTGTCAATATCGTTTAAAAAACTAAGATCAATTGTTGAAACTTTGGGAACATATTTGTTGATAAGAAAAAACCAAAATATCAAAACTAAAATAATTGCTATAGGAAATCCAATAACCATCCATTCTAAAAATCCAAAAGATATACCATGATTATTTAAAGCATCAACTGCAATTGCGTTTGGTGGAGATCCTATAATAGTACCCATACCTCCTAATGAAGCAGCAGCAGGGATTCCAATTAGAAGAGCTTTAGAAAATGGAGCATCTTTTTTCAATGTATCAATGAAAGGAATAACTGCAGCTATCATCATTGCTGTTGTGGCTGTATTTGACATGACCATTGAAAAGATAGCTGTAACCAACATAATTCCCAGTAAGACATATCTCGGTTTTGTTCCAAACTTTGAAATGGTAATTTTAAAAAGTGTTTTATCTAACCCAACTTTTTGCATAGCTTCTGCCATAAAAAAACCACCAAGCATTAACCAAATAACACTATTAGACCAAGTTTGTACATATTTTTGTACATATTTAGTCGAATTTTCAGGATCAATTTCATTATAATAACCTCCTAAAGCAAATACTAAAAAACCAAAAATTAAAAGACCAACTGCAAATGGAGGTATAGCTTCTGTAACCCATAAACCTATTGAAAGAAAGAGTAAGAACATAACATAGACTTGAGCCTTATCCAAATCGGGATTTGTTAACAAATAAGTTAATCCAAATGCAAATATTATACTTAATAAAAAGAATATTACCTTTTGTTGGATGTCTACAACTTGTTGAAATTTAGACATGTGACGCATTGAAGCGGATCTGGAATCAGCCATATAAAAAAGTCTTTATATTTGTATACAAAGTTACATATAAACTATTCTTAAAACTATTTTTTATTAGAATATGATTTAATGACAAGCAAAAAAAGACTACCAGAAATGATAGTCTTTTTGAAATATTCTAATAGTATTTATTCTAGTGAACCTAAATATCTTTCTGAATCAAGAGCTGCCATACATCCAGTTCCCGCAGCAGTAACAGCCTGGCGATATTCTTTATCTTGAACATCTCCGGCAGCGAATACACCGGGTAAATTTGTTTTGGTTGTTTTTCCTTTGGTTTTAATATAACCAATCTCATCAGTTTCAATCATACCTTTAAAGATCTCGGTATTAGGTTTGTGCCCAATAGCAACAAACACACCTGTTACTTCTAATTCTTGTTTTTCATTAGTAATATTATTAAATACCCTTACACCTTCAACAACTTTATCTCCTAAAACTTCATCTAATTCGGTATTGAACATCACTTTAATATTCTCAGTATTTTCAACCCGTTTTTGCATTGCTTTTGAAGCTCGCATATAATCTTTTCGAACAATTAAAGTAACTGATTTACAGATATTTGCTAAATAAGTAGCTTCTTCAGCAGCTGTATCTCCTGCACCAATAACAATAACATCCTGACCTTTATAGAAAAAACCATCACAAGTAGCACATGCTGAAACACCACCACCTTTTAATCGTTGTTCACTTTCTAATCCTAGATATTTTGCTGTTGCACCTGTAGAAATTATAACGGTTTCAGCTTCAACCATAACTGCTTCATCAACAGTAATCTTATGAATTCCTCCAACTTCATTACTTAGGTCAACTTTAGTTACTACACCAAATCTAACTTCAGTTCCAAATCTTTCAGCTTGATTTTTAAGGTCTTCCATTAAAGCAGGACCATCAATTCCTTTTGGATAACCCGGAAAATTATCAACTTCAGTTGTAGTAGTTAACTGACCACCCATTTCTAAACCAGTGTACATTACAGGTTTTAGATCTGCTCTTGCAGCATAAATTGCTGCAGTATATCCTGCAGGTCCTGAACCTATAATCAAACATTTTATTCTTTCAACAGTATCACTCATAATATTAATTTTAAAATTTGATTAGCAAAATTATATAAATCTTTGTGCAAAAATAAGTTTTATTTATTTTTTTTAGTGATGAAACTATAATAAAAATTAATAGATAAAAAATATTTATTAAATGAACTCAATTTGTATTTTTGCATCAAGATAAAAAATCACAAAAAATGCAATTCAATACAATTACAACCGAAGATGAATTTAATAATATAATTAAAGATAATTTAGGGGTCTTACTTTATTTTTCTACAATAAGTTGTACTCTTGGAGAAGCATTAGAACCAAAAGTAATAGATTTATTAAAAAATAATTATCCAAAAATACCTTTTTACTTTGTTGATATGAATATTACACCCGAAATTTCAGCAAAAAATAGTGTTTTTGTTGAACCTACAATTTTAGTATTTTTTGATGGAAAAGAGACGATAAGGAAGAGTCGTAATATAAGTATACCTGACCTGTCCGGTTCAATTGAAAGAATTTATAAAATTGCTTTTGAATAAAGATTAATTTTTCTTGCTAATAGTCTATTTAGTTTTATATTTGCAAGCTTAAAATTAGTTGATACTAATTCGGGGTGTACCACGCCTATGGCGTGGCAAGACGAATCCGGTTATCGCGCCACGTTTGGGACGTGGAGGCCGTCACGCTTGAAGCGTGACCACCCTGACAAATAATTATATGGAATATGTGGTATACATATTGTATAGCAAAAAAAGGTTAAGATATTATGTTGGTCAGACACATAATATTGAAGAAAGGTTTGAAAGGCATAATAA
>JBDLJB010000006.1:0-137345 GCA_039714555.1 Bacteroidota bacterium | reverse complement strand
AATAATTTACTTTAAATAAAAGTATAGATATAAGAATTCAAAATAAATTAAGCCATTATTAACACTTTGATATTAAATTGATTTCTTACTTTTGAAAAAATTTAAAAAAATGACTGCAAAAAGCAACTCGTCGGGAGGACGACAAAAAAAAGAAAGTAAGAACAAATCAACTTCAAAAAAATCTTTTACAAGGTCTAAGGATAAAAACTACAGACTACATCCTGAAAAGGTCAAACACTTTAAAAAGAAACCCGGTATCAAATCTGAAACTACAGATACTGATGAGATCCGTTTGAATAAATACATTGCAAATGCAGGTATTTGTTCACGCAGAGAGGCTGATACTTATATAAAATCAGGGAGTGCAACAGTAAATGGTAAGACCATAACAGAAATGGGTTTTAAAGTAAAACCAACAGACGAAGTTAGGTTTGACGGTACTTTGATTTCGCCCGAATCAAAAAGATATATCTTATTGAACAAACCTAAAAATTACATTACTACAATGGATGATGAAAGAGGTAGAAAAACAGTAATGGAATTGGTTCATAATGCGACAAAAGAACGTATTTATCCTGTAGGTAGGTTAGATAGACTTACAACAGGATTATTATTATTTACCAATGATGGTGAATTGGCAAAAAAACTGACACACCCCAAACATCAAGTAAAGAAATTATACCATGTTAATTTAGACAAAAAATTAAGCATGAGTGATTTGCAAAAGATTTCAGAAAATTTTGTGCTCGAAGGTAAAATGGTTTTTGTAGATAAAATTTCTTATATCAATAACAAACCTAAAAATGAAGTGGGAATAGAAATTCACTCCGGTAGAAATAGGATTGTTCGTAAGATATTTGAACATTTTGGTTATAATGTAACCAAATTGGATAGAGTGATCTTTGCCGAGTTGACCAAAAAGAATTTATCTCGTGGTCATTGGAGGCATCTTACCCAACAAGAGATCAATAATTTGAAAATGATTTAATTTCTTTTTATTTGACTAAACAATGTTATTTTCATCATTAGAGTTTTTTTTAAATGATAAATTTTAGTTCCTTATTTTTGGGAAAAAAGTATATCATTTTCTGAAATTTATATATTAAAAGTAAAGAATGAGTATAAAAAAAGAATACGATGCTATAGTTATAGGAACGGGAATTACAGGTGGTTGGGCTGCAAAAGAGCTATGTGAAAAAGGTTTAAAAACACTTGTTTTAGAAAGAGGTAGAATGATAAACCACATAACCGATTATCCTACTATGTATATGGATCCTTGGGATTTCAAATTCAAAGGCCAACAAACAAGAGAAGAAGAAAAACACCAAGAGAAACAAGCCAGAACAGGATATGTAACCAACAAAGCTTATAATCATTTTTTTGTAGATGATATAAAACATCCTTATAATGAAATTAAACGATTTGACTGGATAAGAGGTTATCAAGTTGGGGGAAGATCTTTAACATGGGGAAGGCAAAGTTATCGATTAAGTGATCTGGATTTCAATGCCAATAAAAAAGATGGTATTGCTGTTGATTGGCCTATCAGATATAAAGACCTTGCACCTTGGTATGATTATGTTGAAAAATATATAGGCGTTAGTGGAGAAAAATTGGGATTACCACATTTACCTGATAGTATTTTTGAACCACCCATGGATCTTACCTGTGTGGAAGAACATTTAAAAGAAAACATTGCTGAAAATTATACCGATAGAGTTTTAACCATCGGTAGAACTGCACATATAACGAGTGACAAACAATTTTTTGGAAGAAGTAAATGTCAAAACAGAGACCGATGTATGAGAGGTTGTCCTTTTGGTGGATATTTTAGCAGTAATTCATCTACACTTCCTGCTGCTGAAAGAACAGGTAACATGACATTAAGGCCTAATTCAATTGTACATGAAATAATTTATGATGATCAATTAAAAATTGCCACTGGTGTTAAGGTAATTGATGCTGAAACTAAAGAAAAGATGATCTTTAATGCTAAGATTATTTTTGCTTGTGCCTCAACCATTCCTACAACTGCAATATTAATGCAATCAAAATCAAAAAGATTTCCTAATGGACTAGGAAATGATTCCGGAGAACTTGGACATAACTTGATGGATCATCATCTTGATGCCGGGGCGTATGCAAAAATTGATGGTTTTGAAGATAAGTACTATAAAGGAAAAAGACCCAATGGGTTTTATATACCTAGATTTAGAAACTTAGGGAATAAGGAAACTAAAAAAGATTTTATTAGGGGATATGGTTATCAAGGTGGGGCAGGAAGAAGTAATAATTCAGATCTCATCGAAGAAGAAGGATATGGAGAAGGTTTAACCAAAAAAATATTAGAACCGGGTGGTTGGAGAATTTCATTAGGAGGATTTGGAGAGTGTTTACCTTATCATGAAAATAAAATGATGCTTGACTATGAAAAATTAGATGAATGGGGGTTACCAACTGTAACTTTTGACGCTGAATGGAAAGAAAATGAAATTATAATGCGTAAAGACATGATTCAACAAGCTGTAGAAATGTTAGAAAATGCAGGATTTAAAGATATCCAACCAATGGATAATATTGCAGCTCCTGGTATTGGTATTCATGAAATGGGAACAGCAAGAATGGGTAATGATCCTAAAACTTCTGTTTTAAATGCAAATAATCAAATTCATGGTGTGCCAAATGTTTATGTAACAGATGGCTCTTGTATGACCTCTGCAGGTTGTCAAAACCCTTCTTTAACCTATATGGCTTTAACTGTAAGAGCTACAGATCACGCTGTAAAACAATTTAAAAAAAAGAATTCTTAAATAATTATGGATAGAAGAAAAGCATTAAAAGGATTAGGTTTATCATTAGGGTATGTTATTGCAACCCCTTCTGTAATAAGTATCTTACAAAGTTGTAAAAACGAAACTCTAATCTCTTGGGTTCCTCAATTTTTTTCAAAAGATGAAAGTATTATTTTAGAAAACTTAGTCGGTTTAATTTTACCCAAAACTGAAAATCTACCAAGTTCTTTAGATATAAATATTCCTCAATTTATTGATGCCTATCTTAATGAAGTTGCAAGTAAAGAACAACAAGAGTTTTACACAAATGGCTTATCAGCAATAATTAATTCATCAGGCAAATCTGTAAATAAGTTACATGAAAATGATTATGATGCTTTATTGGCAAAATATTTAAAAGCCAATAAGAGTGAAATAGCATTTTTAAAAAAAAATGAAAAGGATTCATCAATATTAAATACGTTAACCGGTATTAGATCCATGACAATTTGGGCTTATAAAACCAGCGAAAAAGTAGGGGAAGAAATTTTAGCCTACGACCCAATTCCTGGTGATTTCAGAGGATGTATTTCATTAGATGAAGCCACCAAAGGAAAAGTCTGGTCATTATAAACTATTTATAAAATGAATATTCCCATTAAACTATTATTTCTTCTAACATTTATAATTTTGATAAATAATTATCAGGATGATTATTTTATCGATCAATCTTCTAGCAATAACAAAAATGAATGGATATCATTATTTAATGGTAAAAATTTAGATAATTGGATAGTCAAAATAAAAGGATTTCCTCTTAACCAAAATGCTTATAATACCTTTAGAGTTGAAAACGGTAATCTTATTGTTTCTTATGATAAATATGAATCATTTAATAATACATTTGGGCATATTTTTTATAAATCTCCTTTTACCAATTATAAATTACGCTTACAATATAGATTTGTTGGTGATCAGGTTAAAGGAGGTGAAGATTGGGCAAAAAAAAATAGTGGTGTTATGATTCATTCTCAATCACCCGAGAGTATGGAGCTCGATCAATCATTTCCCGTTTCTCTTGAAGTACAATTGTTAGGGGGTTTTGATAAAAATATAAAGCGCCCAACAGCAAATTTATGTACACCTGGCACGCATGTCACAATGGATAATCAATTAATTACAAAACACTGTATAAATTCTTCATCCAAAACCTATTATGATGACCAATGGATTGATCTGGAGATACTGGTATTTCATGATTCAATTATCAAACATTTTATTGAAGGTAAAGAAGTTATCTCCTATACCAAGCCTATAATTGGTGGTGAATACAATTCATTAAAAAACAAAGAAGGAAAATCATTAAAAAGCGGTTATATTTCTTTACAAAGTGAAAGTCACCCCATCGAGTTTCGTAACATTGAATTAATGGAATTAGATCTTTAATATCCTGAATAAGTATTGTTTTAAGATTACTCTGATAAATCAATCGCATTAAAAAACCCCTTGCATTTTAAATTGCCAGGGGTTTTTACAAAAAATCACAAAATTAAACAATTACTCAACCACTAATCTTTGGGTACTGATTCCCAAATCAGAGTGAATTCTTACTAAATAAACAGAAGGTTTTAACACTGAAACATCATAATATTTATCTTGATTGAATTCTCCTTTAAAGCTTTTTATTTTTCTTCCGGTAATATCATAGATCTCCACCTTATTCGCTGACTTATTAATTTTAAAACTTCCCAATGCCGGATTAGGGTAAATTGTAAAATCATCAATACTATTAATATCCTCTACAGCTAAAGTAACTAGGTTATTCCCATAGATTTTAAATTCTCCGGGCTGTAAACTTATTGTAGCATTAACATTAGTTACTGTAATGGAAGTATTATCATTTAGTAAATCATACCAGGTTCCTGTATCTTGAAAAGCAGGATCTATACTTTGTGTTGTAACGCCAAAATTTCCTATGATCGTTACATGTTTAAGATCAGGGTTTGAAGCGTTATCGGTTAATTGAATTTTCTTTAAACCATTAGTGTTTGCAACATCCAATGTGAAATCATCAGTTCTAAAAATATCTTCTTGTTTTTTAAGTTTTATCAATTTAGCCCAAGTATCATAAAGGTCTTTTCTGTCGGGTTCTGAAAAATAATTCCACAGTATAGGTTTATTACAAACCCTACAAGGATCATCTATACTAACATCATAACCTAATTCACCAAATTGCCATATCATTTTAGGACCCGGAACGGTAAAATAGAAGGCTCCTGCTAATTCTTCTCTGTCTAAAGCTGTTCCTAAAGATTTTATATTATAACTACCACTTAAATTTCCATATTCTAAATTTTTAAACATTAATCGCTCTTCATCATGACTTTCCATATAACTTACGTTTGCAGGTACAGACCAACCACGATTTTTATAGGAAATCCAAGAAAAATCAGATTTTCCACTATCATGATAACCCATGGTAGCTTCATTATAATTATGATTATGATTTCCCCAAACCATAATACCCTTACCTTCACCTAAACGATAATTGACCCATTCTGTTTCTTCAGTATTGGTTCCTAAATGCTCAAAGATCACATAAAAATCAGAATCTTTTTCCCATTGATAATCAGCATATTCTTTTAATACAGCAACTCTATCTGCTTGATAAGAACCGGTACATCCTTCATCAGAATTTGTACAGTTTTGTGTAAATCCTTTGGTTAGATCCCATCTAAAACCATCAATTTTATACTCTTCTATCCAATATTGTGTTGTTCTCTTTACATAATCTTTAGTAGCTTGTTGACTGTGATTAAAATCATTGAATACGCTATAGGTATGTGTGGCTGTTGGATTAAAGAACGGACTATCATTACTTGCCTGTCCGCCATAACCGCCATTTTCAGTATTCCACATTCTATAGTATGGATTTTGTCCGGTTGCATGGTTATAGACCACATCTAAAATAACAGCAATTCCTCTTGCATGACATTCATCTATAAATTGTTTAAATGCAGTTGGTGTTCCATAATATTTATCTAAGGCCATGTGAAATGAAGGGTTATATCCCCAAGACTCATTTCCGTCAAACTCACTTACCGGCATAAATTCTATAGCATTAACGCCCAATTCTTGTAAATAATCCAATCTTGCTTTAACTGCGTTAAAACTATGCAATTCGTCAAAATCTCGAATCAACAATTCATAGATAACCAAATCCGTTTTTGCCGGAGATTGAAAATTTGAAATATTCCAATTATATGCATCATCACCAGTTCTGAGCAAGGTAACTGCATGAGTCGTACTTCCTGTTGGATAATTGGGTAGATCAGGATAAGTAACATCATTTATATAATCATCATTATTCTCATCTAAAATTGTTGTTGAATAAGGATCAGCAATTTTAATTGAACCATCTACTAAATATTGATACATATGATTATTTTTGGGTGTCAATCCTGATAATTCTATCCAAAAACGGTCATTAGTAGTATCTTTATTAAGTAAATAGTTATTGTTTACTTGCCAGTTATTAAAATCACCCAATAAATAAACATGATCTTTTCCCGGAGCATAAAGTACCAAAGTAACTTTTGTATTATCATTATTATCAAAATTAATACCGTCAACCATTCCATTTGGAACAGGTAAATTTTGACTTTCAGCTTTTACATAAACCGTCTTTTCATCAGTAACGGTTTCTGTTCCATTTTGTGCCTCAACTTTAATGACTTGAGACCCTGTACTTGTAAAAGTAAAATCTGAGGAGATTGTTGTACTTGCAGTAGCAGTTTTTTGAGAAACTCCATTAACAAATAATTCCAGATCAGACGCAACTGAAGCCTCGGCACTTAAAGTAATATTTTCATTTAAATCATAAACTTCATCATTATTGGATGGGTTGGTTAAAACAACATTTAAACCTGCTTGAAAAATATCGATAAAAATATCAGGGCTGGTTTGTTTGGTTGCATCAGAAGAACGAAATACAAAATTAAGTTCTGTAATTGTTTTATCAGTTGCTACTCCATAGTAAGTATATACATCGGGTGTAATTACCAATTCATAAGTTGTATTATTAATTTTGGTTAGTTTGGGGCTAGTAGAATTATCTCCCCAATTTCCAAAAACATTGGTCCATCTTGTTCCGTCTACAGTTACTCCAGTATGTGCATAAATATCACCGGTATAACCATCTAAACCGGTACCTGTTGTAGTTAAAGTTACTGTAATAAGATCATTAGCAGTAGGAACTGCAGGTGATGTTGTTACCTGAGAAGATAACATATATGGTAGGAAAAGTAATAAGAATAGTAGTTTTTGTTTCATAGTGGTAGTTTTTTAAGAAACCATTTTTTATTTCATGCAAAATACGTAAAGTTTGTCACAAACTCACCTGCCAAGCATGACATGGAAAAGAAAGAAAAAATCTTTTTAAATATAAAAAAGGCTGCTACAAGAGCAGCCTTTTTTTTACAAACTCAATATTTAACTATTTAGCAGTTATTTCATAATATGGAACATCAGGGTTTGATAGATCCATTATTATATCATAAGTGCCAGCGGTACTTGGTATATTGTCTCCTCCAAGATCTAATACACCATCTAATCCTGTGTCACCATAATTGGTTCCCCAGTCATTATTAGTTCTAAATTTAATTTCACCATCTAATAAAGTAATACCATTGATATAGTAAAGTCCTTCTTTAGAGTAATCTGGTGTAAAAGGGTAATCATCAAAAGCACCCCATTCATTATAACCGGAACCTACAACACCCCAAATATCTGTTTTTTCTAAGGTGTATGTCAGATCATTTAAATTAACTTGAATTTCGTAATATCCAAGAGTAACAGGAATATTATCTCCTCCGGCATCTAACGTTCCATCTAAACCTGTATCACCATAATTAGTACCCCAATCATTATTTAATCTAACTTTAATTTCTCCATCTACCTTAAATCTTACTTGTGCTCTCCAAGTATCAGTATATGAATCATAGGTTAATGGCATATCAGGACCATTCCATTCATTTGGTGTAGCACTACCAACTATACCCCAAGTATAAGACTCTACAGTATAAGTAAGGTTTGCTTCATCAAATAAGATCTTATATGTACCGGCTGTAGCTGGTATATTTGCGCCTCCTGCATCTAAAGTACCATCAGCACCATCATCACCATAATTTACATCCCAGCTGCTATCTTTTCTAATTTTCCATTCACCATCTAAAAGAGTTACATAAGCCACATAAACATTAGGCGAATCTTGTACTTGGTAAAAAGGAGCGTCTGGTGTTGCACCCCATTCATTATAAGCTGAACCTACTATACCCCAAGGTGAAGAAAGATCTAAAACATCAGCATAAGCTGTAGCCATTAATGAATTTACATCAGAGCTAACATCGGTATAATTACCTAGAACAGCTTTTACTTTAATTTCAATTGCAGTTGGATCACCCGGTTTAACACCTAAGTTTATCAATTTCTTATTCAATTCTTCTGTTTCAAAAGTATAAGATAAATCCTGTCCGGTTGAAACTACCTGAGCAGCACTAAAATCACCTCCTGCCAGATCGATCAAAACTTGATAACTCGCCGCAGCACTATAACCAAAGTCAGGCTGAGTCCAAGTAATACTTAAAGCATCTTGTCCGATATTATCTTTTTCTAATACAACATCATTAGAAGAAAGTGTAGCTACGGTAGTAGCATTCGGATTCAATACCGTTAAATCTCTATCATCCTCACAAGATCCAACAAAAACAGAAATTGCAAGTAGAATGAATATTTTATTTATATAATTTTTCATCTTTTAATCTTTTAATATTAATAACCCGGATTTTGAGTTAAATTAGGGTTTGCTGTTATATCAGAAGAAGGAATAGGATAAATATCTCTAAAACTTTCAGTAGTTTTTCCTTCCATTACACCACCTTTCCAAGGCCAAACACTTTGATCAGTAAATTGACCAAAACGGATCAGGTCTGTTCTACGATGTCCTTCCCAGAATAATTCTCTTGATCTTTCTGCTAAAATAAAATCTAATGTCAATTCACCGGCAGAAATATTTCCACTTGTGCTACCATAAGATCTTTCTCTTAACATATTGATATAACCTACAGCTGTTCCGGCATCACCGCCACCACCGCGTAAAGTTACTTCTGCATACATTAAAAAAGCATCAGCCAATCGGAACATTGGAAAATCAGTATCAACAAAATTACCTGAAGCATCTTTACCCGGATTTCCGTCTTTATCAACATTACGCCATTTAGCAATAGCATATCCATCACCAAAGTTAAATGGATCTTCAATTTCTAAAGTTTGTTCTTCTGTATGGAACATATTTCTTGAATCTCCTGTAAAAGGTGATATAGAATAAGTATTATTATCAACGTTAACTGTAATAAAATAGGTTCCTCCTGTAGCAATAGCTATATTTGACCCATCAGATTCTAAACTACCATCAGCGTCATTAGCACCAAGATTAATACCCCAATCTTCATCAAAACGAAATTTTACCTCTCCGGCAGCTAATTCAGCATAAAGTGCATATTGATCTGTTGCCGTTTCATACATTTCCATATCCGGTCCACCCCAACCATTTGTTGTTGCGCTTCCTACAAGTCCCCAAGCTGATTTTGTTCCTAGAGCTGTATTTAATCCATCAATATCAATATTAAATTTTTCAACAAGTACTTTAGTTGTTCTTAAACCACCCCAACCGCCGTTGATTCCAAATTCAACAGGATTCATGGTTCCTCCAACAGCAGCGTGTGTTAAGAAAGTTGTACCACTATATCCAATAGTATTTAAACCATCAAAACGAATTGAAAAGATCGTTTCATTTTGTGCTCCGTTGATATCATTATCCGCTAGGAATAAGTGGCTATAATCAGGTGTTAAAGAATATCCAGCACTAATTATTTTATTGATATAGGTCATTGCATCACTATATCTTGCAGTACCTGTATAAACTTCTGCATTCATATATAATTTAGCCAATAACATCCAGGCGGCAGCTTTATCAGCTCTACCCAATTCATTTTGGCGTGCACCTACTAAGATACTTTCAATTGCAATTAATTCATCTTCTATAAATTTAAATACTTCACCTTCTACAGCCTGCTCTGGTAGTTCAGTCCCTACTTTATCTAAATCATCAACAAATGGAATTTTCTCACCATAAATATCTAAAGCATGCCAATAACTCAATGCTCTCATAAATCTTGCTTCTGCATTATAGATTTGAATCTCGGCTTTTAAAGCAGCATCAACACCTCTACCATCTAATTTTTCATCGGTAGTTTCACGTAAGAACTGATTGGTAATACCTATTTGATAATAAATTCTATCATACATCGCTCTAATAAATTCATTAGCTGGTGTCCAAACATGATTGTGGAGGTCATGAATTGTACCATCTCTCCATGCTATAATAGCTTCATCTGTGGTTAATTCCTGGTGTTTCCAATACTGACGTAAATAGTTTGAAAAACCTTCATCAATTCCTAGAATATCGGGTTGACCGGCTGGACCTTGTTGTCCACTTACCGCAATACCGGCATAGATTCTTGCCAAAAACTGTTGATATGATTCAGGGCTATCAAAAACCTGTGATTCTGTCAATTCAATAACTGGCTCTTTGTCTAATACACTTTCACAAGAAGTGAAAGTTAAAGTTAGCATTACTATAATAATGCCTAAACTTAATTTTATTTTATTATTCAATACTTTCATCTTTTAATATTTTTAAAAGTTAAGATTAAATCCTACCAATACAGTTCTTGGTCTTGGATATAAATTATTATCTATACCTCCATCAATTTCAGGATCTAATCCATCATAATCGGTAATTGTAAATACGTTTTGTACAGTAGAATATATTCTTAATCCTACATCTCCATTTTTAATATCATTAAATTTATAACCTAATGTAATATTGTCCATTTTTATAAATGAAGCATCTTGTATATAATGATCAGACCAAAATTGTGAATTTACAAAACCTGTGTCTAAATATGATCTATGTGCATTTCTGGTAGTATTCAAACTGTATAATGCAAATTCATTACCTAAACTAGAAGCAACATTATTATAAGCATAATTACCTAAACTGGCTCTCATCACAAAGTTAAGGTCAAAGTTATCCCAGTTCATATAAGATGAGAAACCAAATAAATAATCAGGATTTGGACTGTGGAAAATATATTTATCCTGATCATTCCAAATACCATCTCCATTCGTATCTTCATAAACACCTTCTAAAGGTACTCCATCACTGTTATAAACCTGTTTGTAAACTAAGTAAGATCTTTGTGGATAGCCAACTTTATTTGTTTGAATAAAATTACCTACACCTCCACTAATTCCTCCAACTGCACTCCCTGGTGAATTAGGGTCGTCAACCAAATTCAATTTGGTTATTTCATTTTGTAACCAAGTTGCATTAAAACCAATATTCCAGGTAAAATCATCTTGTTGAACTACATCTGAGTTGATTGAAAATTCTATACCACTACTTTCCAGGTCACCTATATTTGACCACAATACATTGGTTAAATTTGAACCTGCAGGTAAGTTAACATTTTGTAGGATATCTGATGACTGTCTTTGGAAATATTCAATAGAACCATAAATTCTATCATTTGCAAAACCGTAATCCAAACCAATATTCCAGGTTGCAGATTCTTCCCATTTTATATTTTCATCATAACCTGAAGGACGAAGCGTATAAATGAATTGATCTCCAAACTGGTATCTTACATTATCGCTACCTTGTAAATAAACCGGTAAATAACCAAAATCTGCACCAATTTCTTGTTGACCGGTTTCTCCATAACCCAATCTTAATTTTAAAGTAGATATATCATGATTATCTCTTAAAAATGCTTCTTCAGCAATATTCCAGGCAAATGCACCTGAGAAGAAATTTGCCCATCTATTATCAGGATGGAATCTTGACGAACCATCACGACGATAAGTAGCGGTAAACAAATAGCGACTATCATATGAATAGTTAATACGTGCCATATAAGATAATAGTGAATTGGGTGAAGCTAAAGGTAGTATGGATACAGCTCCATTACCATCTACAGTAAAAGAAGTACTCTCTCTATAGAAGTCTTGAACAGACTGACCTGCCATAGCATCAATTTTATGTACATCACTAAATGTATTTACATAATTTAAATATACATCCGCTAATAAATTTCTTTTTAAACTTCCATAAGGTCCTCTAGTACCTTGATTAAAAAATCCTCCGGCAGATGTTGCAGGGGTTACTGATTCTCCATCTACTTCAGTATAATCAAAACCAAAATTTGCGTTGATCGATAAACCTTCTAAAAACGACAATTTATAATCAAATTTTGCATTCCCCATAATCCTTTCAGTAGAAGCATGATTTGTATTTTGTTCTAATAAGCCTAGTGGGTTTTTAGGAGCTAAAGAATAAGGTTGACCTGAGTTATTAGGATCTAACCATTCCCAATATCCTCCATAATTATCATTACCACTGTAAACAGGTTGCGTTGGATCAAAAGTCACTGCAGAACCTATTGCACCATCATTAGCAAAATCATCTCCAACAAAACTTGCACGAATATTAAAATCCATTTTTAAATTGTTATCAAATAAATTCTGACGTAAGCTCAATGAAATATTCTTACGATTAAATTCAGATGTTTTTAAAATACCCTCCTGATACATGTATCCAAAAGAAATACGATAGGAAGTATTGTCAAATCCTTCTGATATTGTTAAGTTATTATCAGTACCAAAAGCTGTTTGATAAATTATATCTTGCCAGTAAGTATTTGCATCACCTAATAAAGAAATTGCATTTTGATTTCCTGTTTCTTTTGTAGCAAATCTAAATTCATTAGATGATAAAACATCTATGTCATTAACACGTTTTCCCCAAGAAACATAACTATCAATACTCACTTTAAGATCAGCATTCATTTTACCTGATTTTGTAGTGATCAAAATAACCCCATTTGTTGCTCTTGAACCATAAATTGCAGTAGCAGAAGCATCTTTTAAAACATTAAAACTTTCTATGTCACTAGGGTTTACAGAGTTTAATGCCGGACCATCATCTTGATCAACAGGTACTCCGTTAATTACAATCAACGGGCTATTATTACTCATAGAAGATAATCCTCCTCTAATTTTAATGGTACCACTTTCACCTGGTCGCCCACTAGGTGGTACAACATTCACACCCGCAGCTTTACCGGTAATTAATTGTTCCGGTGATGCAATTGCACCCGCGTTAAATTCATCAGTGCTCACTTTATCAACAGCACCTGTAGCATCTTTTTTTGTTGTTTGACCATAACCGATCAATACAATCTCTTCTAATGTGTTAGCTTCATCAACCAAAGAAACGTTTATAACATTGTTTGTTCCAACAATTCTTGTTAAGGTTGTCATACCAACAAAACTAAAAATAAGTTCATCACCCGCATTAGCTTCAATAGTATAAATACCATCAAAATCGGTTGCGGTTCCAGTGTCTGTACCTTTTATCAAAACGGTTACACCGGGGAGTTCTGTTCCTGAAGCATCTGTTACTGTACCTGTAATAATGTTTTGTGCTGACATTACAAAAGGTATAAAAATTAAGATACCAAGGATTAATTGTCTAATTTGTTTCATAAAAAATAAAATTAATTTAATTTTTAAAGCATTAATTTTTTAATAAAAACTTACCGTTTTTTTATATTTCACGGTGTGAATTTATAAATTTAACAATAGCTTAACACTGATATAAATCACTGATAATGTTGCGAAAACGTTTTCGTGTTGATAACTTTTTCTACGAAAACGTTTTCGCAATCATTATTTTTTTTCATTTAATTTTGAAATTCGTAAAAATGTGTTAAATAACTTTGAAAATGAGAATTTTAAACAAGCCCATTGGAAGTAATTTACTCGATATTTTTACATGCTTTACTCAAAAAAAATTAATAACTTTAGCAAATGAAATCTAAGATAACGCTAAAGAAAATTGCCAAAGAATTTGATGTATCTATTTCAACGGTTTCAAAAGCTTTAAAAGATAGTCATGAGATAAGTGAAGAGGTTAGAGAAAAAATTAAAGCTTTTGCAGCATACTACCACTATAAACCCAACAGTTTAGCTTTAAATCTTCGCAATCAAAAAACCAAAACAATTGGCTTAATAATCCCTGAGATCGTACACCATTTTTTCACTAAAGTTATAAGCGGAATTGAACATATTGCCAATGAGAAAGGGTATAATGTGATGATTTGTCTATCAAATGAATCTTACGAAAAAGAAATATTAAATATGGATATGCTCGCCAATGGTATTGTCGATGGTATCATAGTTTCTGTTGCTAAAGAAACTGAAGAAAAAAGAAACTACAACCATTTTAAAGAATTGATTAATAATGGAATACCTTTGGTTTTATTTGATAGAGTTATCGATGAGATCAATTGCAATAAAGTTATTACTGATGATGTTGGTGGCGGATATTTAGCCTGTAACCATCTTATCAATATTGGTTGTAAAAGAATCGCCATTTTAACAACTCCTGATCATGTTTCGGTAGGTGTTAACCGAAAAAAAGGATACATAAAGGCGCTTCTTGAAAATAATTTTCCAATTGATGAAGACCTGGTCTTAAAAATTGATGAAAAAAATAATATAGAAAATCAAATAAAGAATTTGTTCGAATTAACAAGTCCTCCAGATGGAATTTTTGCTGTAAATGAAATCTATGCTGCTACAGCGATTAAAGTTGCCCATAAAAAAGAGTTAAAAGTACCCGATGATGTAGCTATTATGGGATTTACAAATGGATTGATTTCTGATTTCACTTCTCCCTCCTTAACAACTATAGCACAACATGGGTTTACAATGGGTGAAAAAACCTTAGAACTTTTATTGGATGAAATTGATAATCAGGATGCCGAATATAAATGTAAAACTGAAGTCATAAAAACAGATTTAATATTGAGAAATTCAACTAAAAAAATTCCAAAAGTAATTTATAAATAAAAAAATTTATATATTTGTGCCATTATTATAAGTATTTCACACTTACTGTTTTTATATACTTCACACATTATCAAATAAGTAAATTTACTTATTTGTTTACATTATAATTTATTTTAATTACTGAATGTTTGATCAATCTTTCATTCTATTTAAACGAATTTCATTTATATACTTGTTTTTAAAAGTATGTATATATAAAATTTAAAACATGAAATGAGCATAATAAAGTTTTTCCCAACAAAGGAAAATGTTTATCAGCGAACAACATGTGACCAATTTAAAAACAATAAATATTAACACATGAAAAAAAGACATCTCAGTTTTTGGGAAATCTGGAACATGAGTTTTGGTTTTCTTGGAATACAATTTGGATTTGCACTGCAAAACGCAAACGTATCACGGATTTTTGAAACATTAGGTGCAAGTATTGATGAAATACCCATTTTATGGATTGCAGCACCCCTAACCGGCTTGATCGTTCAGCCAATCATTGGTTTTTTTAGTGATAAAACATGGACTCGACTAGGTAGAAGAAGGCCTTACTTTTTAATTGGAGCAATATTAGCTACAGCAGCTTTATTCTATATGCCGAATTCTCCTGCACTTTGGGTTGCGGCCGTTATGCTTTGGATTTTAGATGCTTCAATTAATATTTCTATGGAACCTTTTAGAGCATTCGTAGCAGATAACCTCAACAATGAACAACGCACAGAAGGTTTTGCTATGCAAAGTTTTTTTATTGGAGTTGGTGCTGTCGTAGGTTCTATACTACCTTATGTTTTGACCAATTGGTTTGGCATAAGCAATACAGCTGCAGAAGGTGTAATTCCTGATTCTGTAAAATGGTCTTTTTATATTGGTGGTATTGTGTTTTTGCTTGCAGTACTTTGGACAGTTTTCAAATCAAAAGAATACTCTCCGGAAGAATTGGAAGCATTTCAGGATGATGAACCAAAAGACACCTATGTATCAGAAAATGTTAATGATAAAAAACAACTAAAGGTTGGAATTATCATGATGCTAATAGGTTCTTTATTTACAATTTTTTTAATGCAAAAAGAATTAGATAAAGCGCTTTTTATTTTAGCTTATGGTATAACAGCTACTGGTTTACTCTTTATAATAGCGTCTATTCTAAGAAAAAAAGGTGTTAAAAGTAGTTTTGTTACTATCACTTCTGATTTACTTAATATGCCTAAAACAATGAAACAATTAGTTTGGGTGCAGTTTTTCTCATGGTTCGCTTTATTTTCTATGTGGATTTACACTACACAAGCAGTAACGGGACATATTTACAATACATCAGATACAACTTCTGAGCTTTACAATACAGGAGCAGATTGGGTTGGTGTATTATTTACGGTTTACAATGGAGTTGCCGCTTTAGTTGCTTTCTTATTACCTGTTATCGCTAAAAAAACAAGTCGAAAAGTAACTCATCTTATTGCTTTAATTTTTGGTGGATTAGGTTTAATTTCTATCTACTTTATTAAAGATCCTAATTTGTTACTTCTATCTATGGTAGGTGTAGGAATTGCCTGGGCAAGTATTCTATCAATGCCCTATGCAATGCTATCGGGTGCTTTACCAGCAAAAAAGATGGGGTATTTTATGGGAGTATTTAATTTCTTTATAGTTATCCCACAATTAGTAGCTGCAACAATACTTGGATTTATCGTTAAAACACTTTTTAATAGCCAACCTGTTTATGCATTGATTGTAGGAGGTTTTGCCATGATTTTAGCAGGATTTTTGACCTTACGTGTAGAAGATACAAATGAATAAAAAAGTATTTATATTTGATTTAGATGGCGTTATTGTTGATACTGCAAAGTATCACTACTTAGCCTGGAAAAATCTAGCCAATGAATTGGGCTTTGATTTTACTGAAGAACAGAACGAACAATTAAAAGGTGTAAGCAGGGTAAGATCTCTGGAAATTTTATTAAGTATTGGTAAAGTAGATCTATCTGAAAACAAAAAACAACTCCTTTTAAATGAAAAAAATAAAGAGTATTTAGAATATGTTAACCAAATGACTGCTGATGAGATTCTCCCGGGAATTAATCAGCTTTTAAACTTTTTAGATAAAAAAAATATAAAATACGCTTTGGGCTCGGCGAGTAAAAATGCACCATTAATATTAAAAAAAGTTGGCTTATATGAGAGGTTCTCTGCTATAGTTGATGGCAATGATGTATCAAAGGCTAAACCTGATCCCGAAGTTTTTTTAATTGCTGCAAAAAGGTTAAAAAAAGAACCTGTTGATTGTATAGTAATTGAAGACGCTCTTGCCGGAGTACAAGCAGCTAATATTGCTAAAATGACAAGTGTTGGCATTGGAGAAAAAAAAATATTAAAAGAAGCAGATTTTGTATTAAATGGTACAAATGAATTAACTATTGATTTTGTTGAAAAACTGATAGTATAAAAATTAAAAAAAATGAATCTAGATTATATCATCCCAAACGAATGGTCAATCATTGAAGAGGGTTTTATCAAAGAAAACGTTACAGCCTCCGAAAGTATATTTAGTATTGGGAACGGTGCTATGGGGCAACGGGCCAATTTTGAAGAAAATTATAGTGGGGAAACATTTCAAGGTAGTTATATTGGTGGAATTTATTACCCCGATAAAACCAGAGTTGGTTGGTGGAAAAATGGTTATCCCGAATATTTTGCTAAAGTTTTAAATGCTCCTAATTGGATTGGAATTAACGTAAATATTAAAGGAAGACCTTTAGATCTAAATAAGTGTGTAGTATCTAATTATAAACGCGAACTCAATATGAAAGAAGGCGTTTTAACCAGATCGTTTGTGGCTGAATTACAGAATGGAGATCAAGTTATTGTAAACACTACACGTTTTTTGAGTTTAGATATTAATGAAGTTGGTGCAATCAAATATAGTATTACACCAATTAATTTTAGTGGTGAAATTGAATTTATACCTTATATAGATGCAGGTATTGTTAATGAAGATTCAAACTACGATGAATATTTTTGGGAAATATTGCAGATAGAAAAAGAAAAAAATGAAGCATATATACTTTCCAAAACCCTTAAAACAGAATTTCATGTTTGTACAGGAATGAAAGTAGAATTTTCTTTAAACGAATTCGGAATAACCCTCCCTTCTGAAGTTATAAAAGAGGAAAAAAGTATTGCATATAAATACAAAACAGAAGTAAAACAAGGTGATACTTTCACCATTTATAAATATGGTGGCTATACCCAATCCATGAATCATGCCAAAGAAGAGTTAATTTTTTCATCTGAAAAAGTACTTCAAAAAGCGGCAATTATTGGTTTTGATGAGTTATTATCAAAACAAAAAAGATCCTGGGAAAAGATTTGGGAAACTGCTGATATTGTTATTGAAGGTGATATCAAAGCACAACAAGCCATAAGGTTTAATATCTTTCAATTAAATCAAACTTATTTGGGCGAAGATTCAAGATTAAATATAGGACCTAAAGGATTTACCGGTGAGAAATACGGTGGAAGTACTTATTGGGATACAGAAGCCTATTGTATTCCGTTTTACATGAGTACCAAAGATAAAAATGTAGCTAAAAATTTATTGTTATACCGTTATAATCAATTGGATAAAGCCATTGAAAATGCTGAAAAATTAGGGTTTAAAAACGGTGCTGCACTTTACCCAATGGTAACCATGAATGGGGAAGAATGTCATAACGAATGGGAAATTACCTTTGAAGAGATCCATCGAAATGGTGCTATGATCTACGCCATTTACAATTATGTAAATTATACTGATGATTATAGTTATATTCCTGAATATGGTATGGAAGTTATGATTGCCATTTCTCGTTTTTGGAATCAACGCGCTACTTTCTCAAAAGAAAAAAATAAGTTTGTAATTTTAGGAGTAACCGGGCCAAATGAGTATGAAAATAATGTAAATAATAACTTCTATACCAATTATTTAGCTAAATGGTGTATGGAATATACATTAGAAAATTTAGATATTCTAAAAAATAATTATGAAGAAGATTTTAATAGAATTGTAGCCAAAACTTTTCTAAATAAAAATGAACTAACTAAATGGAAAGAGGTTTCAAATATGATGTATTTTCCTTTTAGCGAAAAACACAATGTATTCTTACAACAGGACGGATTTTTAGATAAAGAATTAATTCCTGTTGCTGAATTATCAAAATCTGAAAGGCCAATCAATCAAAAATGGTCTTGGGATAGAATTTTACGTTCGCCTTATATCAAACAAGCTGATGTTTTACAGGGAATTTACTTCTTTGAAAATCAATTTGAAAAAGAAGAAATAACAAATCATTTTGATTTCTATGAACCTTTAACAGTTCATGAATCATCTTTATCACCGTGTGTGCATTCAATTTTAGCTGCTAAAATAGATAAAATTGAAAAGGCCTATGAAATGTATCTGCGTACAGCAAGATTAGATTTAGATGATTATAATCGTGAAGTTCATGAAGGTTTACATATTACCAGTATGGCAGGAACCTGGCTTTCAATAGTTCAGGGATTTGGTGGTATGCGTAATTTTGATGGTATATTATCTTTTGCACCTCAAATTCCAAAAGAATGGAAATCCTATTCATTTAAAATCAATTTTAGAGGCACTACTTTAAAAATATTTAAAAGTCATAAGGGTTGTAAATTTACAAATGAATCGGAAACACCAATCGAAATAATGGTACACGGCAAAAAAATAATAGTGACTTCTAATGAATTAGTAACTATTTAAATTAAAAAACTTGAGACTCAAGATTTATAAAATTAAAATATAAGTCTTTGTTATTTTACCAGATGGTTGAGAGGGAATAAGAAATTAAAATCATAACCAATTCAAAGATGAAAAAAACAATTTTTTTACTTTTTTTAATTTTTAATATATTAATGATAAATGCTCAAGAAATCCAAAAAGTAGAACCTCCGTATTGGTGGGTTGGTATGAAAAATACCAAACTTCAACTAATGGTTTATGGTAAGAACATTGAGCATACTGAACCTGAAATCTCAGACAAAAATGTTATTTTAGATAGTATTTCAAAAAGTGATAATCCGAATTATATTTTTTTAAATCTCGATCTGTCAAAAGTTGCTAACGCTAAAAAATTTGAAATCAACTTTAAAAATGGTAATTCTAAAAAATTAAGTTATACCTACGAACTAAAACAACGTGAAGAGAATTCTACAAAAAGAAAAGGTTTTGATAGTTCGGACGTAATTTATTTAATTACACCCGATCGTTTTGCAAATGCAAATCCTGAAAATGATATCAATTCAGGAATGAAAGAAAAAACAATCGATAGAAAACATGATTATGCAAGGCATGGTGGTGATATTGAGGGAATTACAAAACACCTTGATTATATTCATGAAATGGGGTTTACAGCTATATGGCCAACACCTGTGTTAACCAATGATATGCCTCAAAGTTCATATCATGGTTATGCCATGACCGATTTTTATCAAGTTGATCCTAGATTTGGAACCATGGAAGAATATATTAGTTTAAGTGAAATTGCAAGAGAAAAAGGAATAAAATTAATCATGGATCAAGTTGCAAACCACTGTGGAAGTGAGCATTGGTGGATGAAAGATCTTCCTTTTGATGATTGGATAAACTTTCAGGAAGAATTAAAAGATAACTTAACAGTTACAAATCACCGAAGAACTACCAATCAAGACCTATACGCTTCTCAAAAAGATAAAAAATTAATGTCAAAAGGCTGGTTTGTTAGTGCTATGCCAGATCTTAATCAAGAAAATCCATTTATGGCCAAATACATTATTCAAAATAGCATTTGGTGGGTTGAAACTTTAGGATTACAAGGAATAAGGCAAGATACTTATCCTTATCCTGATAAAGATTTTATGTCACAATGGGCCGGCGCTATTATGAACGAATATCCTGATTTTAGCATTGTTGGCGAAGAATGGAGTTATAATCCGCTGTTGGTAGGTTATTGGCAACAAGGTTCAAATAATAAGGATGGTTATCAGTCAAATTTAAGATCATCGATGGATTTTCCAATGCAAAAAGCAATTGTTGATGGCTTAAATGAAGAAGAATCATGGGGAACCGGATTGGTGAAAATGTATGAAGGTTTGGCTAATGATTTTGCTTATACTACACCTAAAGATATAATGATATTTCTTGACAATCACGATAAAAATAGAGTTTATACTGAATTTAAAGAAAATGTTGTTCTAACGCAAATGGCTTTAGGCTATATGCTTACTCTGCCTCGAATTCCACAAATATATTACGGAACTGAAATTTTATTGGAAAATAGTGCCAAACCTGGAGACCATGGTTTAATACGAACCGATTTTCCGGGAGGTTGGAAAGGTGATAAAATTAATGGTTTTACAGGAAAAGGATTAACTAAAGATCAAAAAGAAATGAAATCCTTTTTACAAAAGATCCTTAATTATCGTAAAACAAGTGAAGCCATTCATAAAGGAAAAACCATACATTTTTCTCCCAAAGATGGTATTTATGTGCTTTTTAGAACTATAAAAAGTGAGGTTGTTGTAATGATCATTAATAAAAATGATTCCCCAATGATTTTAGATCTGGATAGATTTGAAGAAATTGGCATAAATGGCAAAAAATTAAAAAATGTTATTTCTGATGAAGTATTTATTTGGAATGATCAAATGAAATTTAATTCAAAAGGTATTATTATTCTTACTACTAAACTTAAATAGTAAAATGAAAATTAGATATTTTTTTATTTTTTTCCTTTTAATTACTTCAACTTTTTATGCGCAAGTAACATTTGTGATAAATAACCTTCCTGAAAATACGCCAAAAAATACTTCAATTTATATATCGGGTGATTTTGAAGGATGGACAGGTGGGCAAGTAAAATATAAACTTTATCAAAATAAAAACACCTACTCCATCACATTACCAAAACAAATTAATACAATAAATTTTAAATTCACTAAAGGTTCTTGGGAAACTGTAGAAGCTGATAATGAAGGAACTAATATAGATAATAGAACTTACACTTATAGTAGTAAAAAAGACACCATAAAAATTAGTATTTCTAACTGGATAGAGACCTCTTCAAAAAAATCAACTGCTGCTAAAAATGTTTTTATATTATCTGAAGATTTTTATATCCCACAATTAGATAGAAGAAGAAAAATATGGATCTATCTACCACCAAAATATGATAGTTCAAAAAAGTCATATCCGGTAATATATATGCATGATGGTCAAAATTTATTTGATATTGAAACATCATATGCAGGAGAATGGGAAGTAGATGAATCCTTGAATGAAATATTTAATGAAAATGGAAATGGGTTTATTGTAATAGGAATTGATAATGGAGGAGAAAAAAGAATGGATGAATATTCTCCCTGGAAAAATAATAAATATGGTGGTGGTGAAGGTGATGCGTATGTTGAATTTATTACAAAAAATCTAAAGCCTCATATAGATAAAAATTACCGAACCTTATCTAATAAAGAAAATACTGCAATTATTGGTAGTTCAATGGGGGGATTGATCTCTTATTATGCAGGGTTGAAATATTCTGAAATCTTTGGAAAAGTAGGGGTGTTTTCACCTTCTTTTTGGTTTTCATACGAAAGTTTTGATTATGCTAAAACAAATGGTAATCTACAAAATTCAAAGGTTTTCTTTTTAGCTGGAGGTAAAGAAGGAAATAATGTTATTCTTAGTGAAATCAACCAAACTGCAAAAGATATGAACACTGTAATTGATCTATTGAAGAATAATGGATTTAAAAACAATCATTTATTTTCTAAAATAGTGCCAGATGGAATGCATAATGAAAAGCTTTGGAGAGATAATTTTAAAGAAGCAATTTTATGGCTGTTCGAATAATAAAAGTACTTAACAATCTTACTGAAAAGTCTAAATCTAACTAGTGGTTAAAAAGATCATAAAATGAGGAAAATAAAAATTTTAATAGTATTCTTATTACTTTCAAACACATTCCTTTTAGCACAAAATAGTCAAAGAACTTTTAAAGGATTTAAAGAAAGTAATTCACAAATTGAAGTAAATACTAATGACGGCAAATATATTTTAAAACTTTATAATGAAAATATAGTAGAAACAACTTTTATTCCAATAGGTGATAGTATTTTAATCAAATCGCATGCTGTAGTTTTAGAACCTAAAAAACTGCTTTTAAAACCCGAAGTAAATGATAATACTTTGATTTACAATACAAAAGGCATTAAAGTTATTATTCAAAAAAAACCTTTTCAAATTAGCTATTATTACAAAAACAAACTTCTTTTATCTGAAAAGAATGGTTATGTAAAAACTGATAGTACCGAAATAATTGATTTTAATATCTCATCAAACGAAGTACTTTACGGTGGTGGTGCCAGAGTTTTAGGTATGAATCGTCGTGGGAATCGATTACAATTATACAATAAAGCCCATTACGGTTATGAAACTCATTCTGAATTGATGAATTTTACTATGCCTCTGGTAATGTCATCAAATATTTATGCTGTACATTTTGACAATGCTCCAATTGGTTTTTTAGATCTCGATAGTAAAAAGAACAATACTTTGAGCTATGAAACCATTGGGGGCAGAAAAACCTATCAGGTTATTGCAGGTGATAAATGGGAAGATCTAATGTTTCAGTATACTGAATTAACCGGTAAACAACCTCTACCACCTCGTTGGACATTTGGTAATTTCTCTAGTAGATTTGGTTACCATTCCGAAAAAGAAACCCGTGAAACTGTTCAAAAGTTTATTGACCTTGGAATTCCTTTAGATGCCGTTATCATTGATATTTATTGGTTTGGAGCAGATATTAAAGGTCATATGGGAAATTTAGAATTTTTAAAAGACTCATTTCCCACTCCTAAGAAAATGATCAACGATTTTAAGGATCTTGGTGTAAAAACTATTTTGGTAACCGAGCCTTTTATTCTAACAACTTCTAAACTTTGGGATGAAGCCTCAAAAAATAATTTTTTAGGAAAAAATAGTAATGGTGAACCCTATTCTTATGATTTTTATTTTGGGAATACCGGAATTGTTGATATTTACAATCCTAAAGCAAAGAATTGGTTTTGGAGTATTTATAAAAAATATATCAAAATGGGAATTTCCGGATGGTGGGGAGATCTGGGAGAACCTGAAGTTCATCCTTCCGATCTTATCCATGAAACAGGAACTGCTGATGAAGTACATAATATCTATGGTCATAATTGGGCTGAATTGATCTATAAAGGATATCAAAAAGACTTTCCTGATCAACGCCCGTTTATTTTAATGCGTGCCGGATATTCAGGTTCTCAACAATTTGGTATGATTCCGTGGTCAGGAGATGTTAACCGAAGTTGGGGTGGTTTTCAGGCACAACCCGAAATTGCATTACAAATGAGTATGCAAGGAATGTCTTATATGCATTCTGACCTTGGCGGATTTGCCGGTGGTGATAAATTTGATCCTGAATTGTATATTAGATGGTTACAATATGGTGTTTTTCAACCTGTTTTTCGACCTCATGCGCAAGAACATATACCGTCAGAACCAGTTTTTCACGATTCAAAAACATTAGCTATTGCAAAAAAAGCTATTGAACTCCGCTACAGTTTATTGCCTTATAATTATACACTAGCTCATAATAATAATCAAACCGGTATGCCTTTTATGCGACCATTATTTTTTGCTGAACCTAAAAATAAAGCTCTTTTTGAAGTTTCAAATACTTATTTGTGGGGAAGTGATTTTCTCATATCTCCTATACTTAAATCAGGAACAAAACATCAAAAAATTTACTTCCCAAAAAATGATAACTGGATAGATTTTTATACTGAAGAAAAATTTAAAGGTGGTTCAACACAAACAATTTCTATTCATCAAGAATATATCCCTGTTTTTGTTAGATCTGGTGCAATTATTCCAATGATAAAACCTATCCAAAGTGCCGACTTATACACTACTAAAAAGTTCGAACTACATTATTATTATGATAAGTATAATACTAAAGATAGTTTTGGAGAATTATACAACGATGATGGTAAAACACCAAATTCTTATAAAAAGAAACAATATGAACTTCTAAAATTTGAAAGTAAAATTTCAAACAGAATGTTAAATTTTACTTTCAAATCAAATGTTGGGAGTAATTATAAATCCTTTAACAAAGATGTAGATCTGATCATACATAGAATTGACAATAACTTTAAAAAAGTTTTGGTTGATAATAAACCTGTAAAATACCATTGGGATAAGAATAATAAGTCACTTATAATCCCAATCAAATGGTTAAAAAATAAACCTGTTATAGTAACTGTTAAATTATAAAAAAATGAAATTTAAAAATCTATTAACTTTTTTTGCAATTATTATTTATCTCAAATTATCAATTCTTACAATAAATGCACAATTACAAAAAACTCCATTTATTTGGGATAATGCTACTGTTTATTTTCTTCTAACAGATCGTTTTAACAACGGAGATAATCATAACGATACAAATTTTGACCGTACAAAAAATACAGGAACACTAAGAGGTTTTGAAGGTGGTGATATTAAAGGTGTCACAAAAAAAATTAAAGAAGGATATTTTCAAAAATTAGGTGTTAACGCCATTTGGATAACACCTGTTGTAGAACAAATTCACGAAAGTGTTGATGAAGGAACAGGTAATACTTATGGTTTTCATGGGTATTGGGCTAAAGACTGGACTGCCTTAGATCCTAATTTTGGTTCAACCCAAGATTTGGCAAATTTGGTTGAAGTAGCACATCAAAACGGTATTAGAATTTTATTGGATGGTGTTATTAATCATACCGGTCCGGTAACTGAACAAGATCCTGTTTGGCCTGAAGATTGGGTAAGAACAGAACCCAAATGTACCTACAGATCTTATGAAACCTTTATCTCATGTACTTTGGTAGAAAATCTACCTGATATTAAAACTGAAAGTCTTAAAGAAGTTGAAATTCCTGCACAATTGGCTGAAAAATGGAAATCTGAAGGAAGATATGACCAGGAAATGAAGGAATTGGATGACTTCTTTAAACGAACAGGTTATCCTAAAACACCTTATTATTATATAATAAAATGGCTAACAGATTATATAACAGAATTTGGAATTGACGGATATAGAGCAGATACCGTTAAACATATTGAAGAATTTGTTTGGGCAGATTTTAAAACTGAATGTGATTATGCTTTTGCTGTTTGGAAACAGAATAACCCTACAAAAAGATTAGATGATAATGCCTTTTTCCTTGTTGGAGAGGTTTATGGTTATGGGATAAGCTCAGGTAAAATCTATGATTTTGGTGATAAAAAAGTAGATTATTTTAAAAATGGCTTTAATAGTTTGATCAATTTTGAATTTAAATATGACGCACAAAAAGACTATGAATTTATCTTTTCAAAATATAATGATAAGCTAAAAGATAAAATGGATGATTTTGGAATTTTAAATTATTTAAGTTCTCATGATGATGGAGCTCCTTTTGATAAACAAAGAGAAAAAAGTTATGAATCTGCCCTTAAACTATTGTTATCTCAAGGTTCTGCACAAATATATTACGGTGATGAATCTGCCAGAACTTTAAATGTTAAAGGCACGGTTGGTGATGCAACTTTGCGTTCATTTATGAACTGGAACGAGATTGAAACCAATAATGACACTAAAGAAATATTATTACACTGGCAAAAAATTGGGCAATTCAGAAACGATCACCCTTCTATAGGTGCTGGAATTCACAAAATGATATCTAAATCACCATATATTTTTAGCAGAACATATACAAAAGGTAATTATAATGATAAAGTTGTTGTTGGTATAGATCTTCCTAAAAGGAAAAAAGTTATTAATGTTTCTTCTATTTTCAATAACAAAACTATTTTGATCGATACCTATTCCGGTAAAAAAGTGAAAGTGAAAAAAGGTAAAGTTAAATTAAAAACAAATTTCAATATTGTTTTATTAGAACAAAAGAAAAAGTAAAATGAAAATAAATATTTACAGTATTTTAATAGGAATTATTATAGTATTTTCGAGTTGTACAAAAAAAAGTGAAGAACCCATGGTGCAAAAACAGGAAAATGATCATAAAAAAGTAGTGTATCAGGTTTTTACCAGATTGTTTGGTAATGAAAATACTACCAATAAACCATGGGGAACTATTGAAGAAAATGGTGTAGGAAAATTTAATGATTTTACTGATAAAGCGTTACAGGAAATCAAAAATCTCGGTGTAACTCATATTTGGTACACAGGTGTTTTGCATCATGCTATGGTAACAGATTATACTGCTTACGGAATATCAAATGATGATCCTGATGTGGTAAAAGGTCGAGCGGGTTCGCCTTATGCAGTTAAAGATTATTACAATGTTGATCCTGACCTGGCGGTAGATGCAGCCAAACGTATGGAAGAATTTGAAGATCTAATTCAACGATCTCATAAAAACAATTTAAAAGTGATTATTGATATCGTTCCTAATCATATTGCTCGAAAATATGAAAGTACAAATAATCCGGAAGGTGTAAATGATTTTGGTACTAATGATAATAAAAATGTTGAATATGATAAGAATAATAATTTTTATTATGTCATAGGTGAAAGCTTTAAAGCCCCCAATTGGAAAAATGGATACAAGCCATTAGGTGGTGAAAATAATGTTTTAGTTGATGGTAAATTTGAAGAAAATCCTGCGAAATGGACTGGAAATGGTTCACGTTTAGCTCAACCTGATTCTAATGATTGGTATGAAACTGTAAAAATAAATTATGGGATTAAACCAGATGGCTCTAAAGATTTTGAAGAAATTCCTAAAGAGTTTGAAAACAAAAATTATAAGGAGCATTATGCTTTTTGGGAAGGAAAAGATGTACCTGATTCATGGAAAAAATTTAAAGATATTACTTTGTTCTGGATAGATAAAGGAGTTGATGGTTTTAGATATGATATGGCAGAAATGGTACCGGTAGAATTTTGGAGTTATATGAACTCTTCCATTAAAATGAAAAATCCTGAAGCTTTTCTTTTGGCTGAAGTTTATAATCCTGCGTTATATCGTCCGTATATTTATCTTGGAAAAATGGATTACCTCTATGACAAAGTAGCATTTTATGATTCTATCAAACATATTGTAAAAGGTTATGGTTGGACAGATCATATTCCGAAAGTACAAGAAGAACTTGCAGATATTGAGCACCAAATGCTTCATTTTTTAGAAAATCATGATGAGCAACGTCTTGCCAGTCCGGATTTTGCCGGTTTTGCAGAAAATGGTAAACCCTCAATGGTAGTTTCTACCACTATAAGCACTTCTCCAACAATGATCTATTTCGGGCAAGAAGTTGGTGAATCAGGAGCTGAAAATGCAGGTTTTGGTTCACCTACCCGAACATCAATATTTGATTATATTGGTGTACCTCATCATCAACGATGGATGAATCATAAAAAATTTGATGGTGGGCAATTGTCAGAAGATGAAAAAGAGCTTCGTAATTTTTATAAGCGTTTATTAAATTTTACTATTAACAGTAGTGCGCTTATGGGAGATTATAGAGAGATCCATTATTATAATCGAGATCATACAGAGAATTACAATCATCGTGTTTTTTCATTTGTGCGTTGGTCAGAAGATGAAAAATTGATCATTATTTCAAATTTTGATACTGATAAAAGCTATGAATTTGATTTAAAATTACCTGAATCAATAATTACTGCCTGGAATCTTAAAAATGAGAAATATCAACTTACCGATCAACTATACGGTCAATTAACTACTGTATTAGATGTTGAGAATGGAATAGGCCAAATGAAAATAAAACTAGAGCCTTTAGAATCATTAATTTTAAAATTGCATTAATAAAAATTGGTAAACATTTGTTTAAAATTTTATTATCAAACAAACGTTTACCATATTAATATGAGGGGAAAACTTTTCTTTTTCTTTTCTGCTTTAAAGCTCTTTTATAAGTAATTTTTGTTTTTGAATTTTCATAATATCTTTTATAATTCCGAAGATTTTCTTTTTAACATATTTGAATTTTAACACGTAGGTTTCAAAATCTTTCTCAATTTGTTTGTGTTCTTTTTTAAATTCTTTTTTACCTTTTAATTGTAAACTCTCAATTAAAGTAGCCAAATGTTTGTTGTGAATTTGAAGGGTTTCATAAATTGAATTTCCCATGGTCTCAACATCTTTTAATTTGCTTATTAATTTTTTGGCAGCATCATAATATTTTTCTGTACTTAAATCTAAAAAATGTGAACTCAACAAATGTTCTAAGAATTTTTGTTCATCTTGCATAAATTCTAAATCTGCCAACCACTCTGATGATTGATTATTTAATTTATACAATTTTTTTGTCATTTTTTCCTTTCCTAAAATTTGCTTAGATTTCATAGAATTATTTGTTTTAAGTTAAAATAGGGAGTAATACTCCCTATTTTAAAAATTAAGAAATTTCGATAACTTTTTTGTGTTTGATCACATCTTCTGGAAGTTTAGCCAAAATTAATTTCAAAATACCATGCTTATAGGTAGCTTCAATATCATCATCTTCATTAACAGTTTCAGGTAATGTTAAGGTGCGTTCAAATGAATTGTAACGAAACTCTCTTCGAGTGTAATTTTCTTTTTCTTCATCAATTTCTTCTTTTTTTTCTGCAGATAGATGAAGAACTCCATTTTCAATAGAAATCTTGAAATCTTTTTTTGAAAAACCTGGAGCAGCAATTTCAATATCAAAGCTTTTATCATTTTCTTTAATATTCATTTCTGGAACCCATTTTCTTTCCATAAAAAAATCATCGGTAAGTAACCTGTCTGAACCAAGTAAGTCGGTAAACATAGTATCATACCAAGGCAAACGTTGTTTTTTAAATTTTACTAGTGTCATGACATATATTTTTAAATTAATACTTCTTTTAAAGAGCGAATTTATTATTCAAAATACAACTATGCAATGACCATGGTCAATAGAATTATTGATTGTCATCATTTAATGAAATTCCCATTTTCATCAGTTTTCACCTTAATTTGTTTATCACCATTTTCCAAAACAAGCTTATAAATTTTTGTTACTCCTTTATCTTTGTGATAATTAACTTTATATACATCTTCATATATAACCCATCCAGGAAATCTTTTTGATACCGATGCTACTACTGATTTAGGTACTTTAATATTTTTAAACTTTTCAATAGTTCGTAAAATATTACCATCCTTATCATACGCTGCAACTATTTTTCCTTCAGGAATATAAAAGGAAACTTTATAAAAATCCCATTCATCCTGATACAATTCTGATTCTTTAAAATCAAAGTCTGCTACTTTGCGTTCGAGCATTTTAACTGGTTCTGCAGCATCCCGAGTGCCTGCTGTGGTTAAATATTTATAATTTGTAGCGTATACTACAACTTCATCTAACATTCCTTCATTTACCACCTGAGCAAATGATTGTAAGGTAAATCCAATAACTAACAAACCTATTATTATTTTTTTCATGACATTAAATTTTAATTAATCTTAATTTTTAAAATTAAGTATGATGAGAATAAGAAACAATGACCATCGTCAATAAAAATATTGATCATTATCAAGTTTGAGTGAAAAAAAGAACAGAAAGCGAATGCTTTCTGTTCCTTTTGAAGTGATAATATCTTTACCTTTTTTCTAAATATCTTTCTTCAGATACCTAAGTCGTGAAGTAAAATTTTAAAAAAAATCTAAAATACACTCACCTCTTTTCGGTTGAATCAATCTCCATCATTATCAACCCATTTAATATTTCATAGAATTTTTTAAACTATTCCAATTAATATTTTTAAATAATAAGTAAAATTATTATAGTAAAATGAATAAAACAATGACCGTCGTCAATAAAAACATTGATTCTCGTCAATCTATTTAAACCTGAACCCAACCATAAGCCTGATTTAATAAAAATACACCAAGTATAAAAAGCATAAAGAGTAAAAATTGAAACCACTTAAAGTCGATCTTTTCTAACCATTTTTTGGCAACATCAGGAAAAGAAAATCTTGTAACTCCTTTAATGAATGTTAACCATCCTAACAACGTTATTATAATTCTCCAATCTGTTACCCATAAATTATGAGCTATAATATTCAATAGTCCAATTGTTATCGCTATCATTGAAGTAGTTATCATAAATTTTTCATCGCCGGTAAAATCAAATAATTGTTTAATTCTTTTGGGATAAAAGATCAATAAAACAAAAAATGTAATTAGATACCAACCCCAAAATTTGGCTAAAAAATTTGTTATTTCCATGATATTATTTTTTAGTTTTATGTAATACTAATAAAGGTATATTGCTATGAAAGCTTAATTCTTGAACTTTAGGTTTGAAAAACAATCTTTGAAAAAAATTGTAGTGTTTTGCTATAATAGCTATCAAATTAACATCACCCCTACTTTGTGTAAAACAGTTAAGTGCTTCTTCAAAATCTATATTTGTTATAGTGTAATAACTATGGGTTACTTGATCAAATATTTTATTTAATGCTTTTTTATTGAATTTTTGTTCTTCATCTAAGACACCTTTTTTATCAAATAGTAAAATTCTGATATTTGATTGATGCATCTTTGAAATTTCTACCAATTGATCAAGATCTTCCTTTTTGTAAGGTATTCTAAAATCAGTAGGAAAAGTAATTTCTATCGGTTTTTGATAAATAGAATTTTCGGGTACTGCCAATACATTACATTTGGTTTTCATAATAACATCACCTGTATTACTTCCCATAAAAATTTCTTTAGCTCCGGTTGCACCTTTGGTTCCCATCACTATCAAGTCGATTTTTTTTTCTTTTACATAATTTTCAACTGAATTGATAAAAAAGTTATAATCACTTATCATTTCAAATTTATGATTTGGACTTACTCGATCTTTAAATTGCTCAACTGTTTTCTTTAAGTCGTTTTGTGATGAATTAAATAACTCAACCTCCATTCTTGCAACATTATCATGATCAAAATATGTCAATTCCTGATCAGGAGCTACATAAGGTATTCTGTAAATATTTAACAAGAAAAAAGTACAATCAATATCTCTAAAAAAATTAATTGCATAGTGAATTGCATTGATTGAATTATCTGAAAAATCGGTGGGTAGAAGTATATTTTTCATGATTTTATAATTTTGTGAATTAATGTTTTAAATATAATCTTAAAAACTATGATTTAAATTGATCGTCGTCAATCAATTTACTGATCTTCATCAGTATTATTTGATTTTTTTAAGTTTTTTTATATCAATGATCTTAATTGAATTTCGTTTTGTTTCAATAACTTTTTCATCTCTAAATTCAGTTAATGTTCTAATTAATGTTTCTTTGGCTATACCAATTAAACTTGCCAAATTTGAACGAGAAACTTCAATAGAATCTACATTGTTGTTTAAAGAATTTAATTGTAGTAAAGTATCAGCAGTTTTTTTTCTTACAGAATCGTATGCCAAATGGATTAGATGAGATTTTACATTCTTCAGATTTTCTGATAAAATATCCAAAAAATTAATTGCCAATTGTGGATTATGTTTGACCAATTCTAAGAATTCAGCTTTAGTTATCTTTATTAAAGTAGTTTTTGCAATTGAAATTGCACTTTCGTGATAGGGTTTGTTTTGAACGAAAGAGGTAAAACCAAAAAAGCTTTGTTCTCTAAAAATATCGGTAATAAATTCTTTTCCTTCTTCATTATTTTTAACAGTTTTTACTTCACCATTGATAATAAAAAAAATATGATTACTATTATTTCCTTCACAATATATTGAAGTGCCTCTTCCATATTTAAACTTTTCTTTATGGCTAAAATATTTTTTAATATCCTTAAAACTAGCTATTTTATTTTTATTGTTTTCTTCTTCGTTGCTTTTCCTTTTAAATATTTCTTTTCTTTTTAATCTGGATTCAATTGCACTTAATAATTCTGACTCTTCAAAAGGTTTTGTTATATAATCGCATGCTCCTAAATCCATACCCTTCCTTAAATCCTCATGTTTGGTTTTTGCAGTCATGAAAATAAATGGTGTTCTCTGTAAATCTTTATTTCTCAAAATAATTTGCAAAACACCGTAACCATCTAACTCAGGCATTAAAATATCACAAATAATTAGATCGGGCTTGTGATCTAGGGCTTTTTTAACTCCTTCTTTACCATCTTTTGCTGTGATTACATTATAACTGGCAAGCATTAATATTTCGGCAGTATTATCTCTTACAATATTGTCATCTTCAATAAGTAAAATTGTTTTTTTCACCTGAACAAAATTTATTGATCTCAGTTATTCATTCTAATTATACAACCATTTTTATGGGTAGCTTTACAGTAAAAACTGTTCTCTTATTTTCAATACTTTTAAAACTTATTGAACCCCCAAGTGCTTCAACATGGTGTTTTACAATATTTAATCCAATTCCTGTTCCTTGAAAATGCAAAGCATTTTTAGCTCTAAAAAAACGATTAAAAATTAATTTTTGATCTTCTTTAGGTATGCCAATACCATTATCTTCTATCATTACTGTAACATAGTTATTGGTTTTAACCCTTATTGAAACAATAGAGTTTAATGGAGAATATTTAATCGCATTGTATAAAATATTTCTAAAAATGATCTCAACTATCTTTTTATCCTGACAAACTACAATACTGCGATTACAAGGTATAAATTTAATCTTTTGACCTTTTTTTAATACTGATTGTGTGTTTTTTATGATTTCATTAAAGAATTCACAAAATATAAAATTCGTAAATTGATAATCGATCTTTTTGGTTTCGGTCTTTTCTAAAAACAGAAAATCATCTAAAATATAATTGAGTTGATTAACCAACTTTTTTATAGTTTTTATATGGTTATTGATATTACTGTTCTTATTAATTTCATTGTATTTATCTATTAAAGTTGCTGAAGTTAAAATTCCACTAAGGGGGGTTTTAAATTCATGTGATGCTAATGATAAAAACTTCGTTTGCAATAAATTGAGTTCCTTTTCTTTTTGGTAAGCAATTTTAGCCTTCTTTTCTGTAAGAATTTTATTTTCAATTTCTTTTTTTAATTTCTTATTTGAATTTTTTAACTTCTTAACCGCCTTAGTAAGCTCTTTAGTTTGTTTTTTAACTTCCTTTTCAAGTTGTAAATTAATTTTTTTTATCTTAATTTCTTGCTTTTTTCTATAACTAATATCTGTTATTAATGCTTTAACAATGTTTTTATTATTATATTCAAAATAACTAAGACCAATCTCTACATGAATAGTTTTTCCACTTTTATGTAAACCATAAAAATCTCTTCCTCTTCCTTTTTCAAATTGTTTTGGGTTTTCAAAATACGATGAAAGATGTTTTGCGTGTATTTCTCTGTATTCTTCAGGAATTAATGTAGTAATATTTTTTTGGCATAATTCTCCTTTATCATAACCAAATATTTTTTCAAAGGGAGAATTATTCATAATAATAACACCCTTATTATCGGTAAAGCAAATTCCTTCTAATAAAGTATCAAAACAAATTTTATAAAAATCTTCATTTATTATCATGATAGATCTTTTAAAAATCGGGTTTAGAACCGAATAATATTTCAGACCATTAAGTTACGATATTTTTTAGAAATAATATTTAAACATTTTTAAAGCTCATTTTTAACATAAAAAATATAATTGTTGCTATTGATATCAACAAGAACGAAGAATTACTAATTAAAAAAGCTTAGAGTTTGCAATTAAATTTTATTGCTAGAAAATAAACTACTTGAAGATCTAATAGAAAGAGTTAAACAAAAAAGGTATTGAAGTTAACTGATTATTAAATCAAGGTGCTACCATTTCTTTAATTTTAGAAGAATTAGATAAATAAAATGCTGATTTGTTAATTATTGAATATAGGAAGCATGGATTTTTCCAAAAAAATATAATAGGCAGTGTTGCCGATGGAAATTTAAATAATATTAAAATCCCATTATTATTAATTCCATTAAATGATTAAATTACTCCATCATTAAATTGTTAGTAAAACTTATATCATCTAATTCAAGGTAATCTTCTAATTTGATTGACAATTGTTTGCTTATTTTTATTAGATAATCCTTGCTTTTAGTGGCTACTTCAATTGCTTTTATCGTTTCGTTTTTAGTATTTTTAAAAACGATCATATCTGTATCAGTGTATCCTTCAGGATATTTATTCTTAATTAGTTTTAAAATATCAGGGGTCAGATTATGATAGTCAACTATTACTCTTTTCATAATATAAAATTTTAAATTAAAGAAACAGTCTCCTTGAAATATCGTATATTATTAACAGATTTTACAATTACTTATTGTGTAAAAAATAAAATAAAATTGATAAATAGTCTTTTTAGTTAAAGAAGTGATTTATTAATATTAAAAGGAATATACAAGGTAAGAATATAATATTCCCGGAAGAATTTAATCATTTAATTTAAGAAAAAAGGAGCTTAAAACTTTAGTTGTCCATCTTCATTATAAGAAACAAAAGTTCCAATTTCTCGACCATTTTTATAGTTTCCTTTATATTCTAACTGACCATTTTCAAAATATTTTTCATACAACCCATCTTCTTGATTATCTTTATAAGTTGTTTTAATATATAAATTACCATTTTTAAAATATTGTACTAATGATCCGTTTTTTTTACCGTTAATATAGGTTGTTTTAATTCTCATTTGACCATTTTCATAATAGCCTTCATAAGGTCCATTTTGCACTCCATATTTAAAGGTAATCATTCTTTTTAGCTGCCCATTTTCATAATATTTCTTTAACACACCATCATATTCACCATTGATCAAAGCACCTTTACCTTGTAATTGCCCATTTTCAAAATAAGTTTCTAGGGAACCGTTATATTTACCTTTACTAAATGAGGTTTTAATTTTTAGTTGCCCATTTTCATAATACTCTTGATAAAGACCCTCTAATTTATCATTTTTAAAAAAAGTTCTTCTTTTTAGATGACCATTTTCAAAATACAATTCATACAGACCCTCTTTTTTACCATCTTTTACCGTATACTGTAATTTTTTAGAAACATAGTTTTCATAAACATTACCGTTTAACTTTTCTCCACCTGAATAAATTAAAGTATTACCATTCTCTTCTCTTTTTTCAATATCAGTAATATGTACTTTTGTTTGAGAGTACAACTGATGAAATGACAATCCAATAACTAAAACTATTACTACCCCTTTTTTCATTTTAGTAAGTTTTAAATATCTTTTTTTAATTAGTAAATTGATACAAATATATAATAATCTTATTATACAAGGGATTATGCATCTTATTTTGAATTTATTGATGTACGTTTACAATTCTATTATTATAAAAAAACCATCAATATTTAATTGATGGTTTGTAATTTTAAATATATCCTTAAGAACTATCAGATCATTTTGCCATTATCATAAACTAATTTTGTTTTAAGTTCTCCATTTTTATCATATTCTTCTATAATTCCATCAAGATTGCCTTTTTTATAATTTCCTTTTCTCCACAATTCTCCATTTTCATAAAAAGTTTCATAATAACCATCTTTAAAATTATCTTTAAAACTTGATTTTATCTCTAATTTACCATTTTCATAATATTTTTCATACGGTCCATCTTTTAAACCATTTTTAAAGTTGATCTTCTGATTTAGTTGACCACTCTTATAATATTGCTTATAAACCCCATCTTCTAATCCGTTAACAATATTCCACTCATTTTTCAACTTTTCATTATCATAATTTTCAAAAACGATTCCATTGATCTTTTCTCCGTTATAAAAATATGTTGTTTGTTTATCAATGAATTTTTGTTCAACGTCTTTCTTGTTAATTCTATATTCCGTTTGACAACTTATTAAAACAAATGTTATTCCTAAAAAGAAATATTTTATTATATTTTTCATTTTATAAATATTAAATTATTAAATCAAATATACTAAAAAACATCAAATATAAATCCAAAAAAATTATTGTTTCATAACAGTGTAATACAAGTATCATAGAGACCTTCTTGTAACCAACAACTTTCTTTTTAAAAATATATTAAAAAGAAATAGTTATTCAATACAAAGTAAAAAACAATTTAAAAATTGAGGAGTTAAATAAAATTAGGAACGTTTACTTGATGAAATTAAATAGGTATTATTAGAAGCATATAGTTTAATAAAAAACAAAACACCTCGCAAATATTTAATTTACAAGGTGTTATAAACTTTAAAAGTGGTACCTCCAGGAATCGAACCAGGGACACATGGATTTTCAGTCCATTGCTCTACCAACTGAGCTAAGGTACCATCGCTATAAGCGGGTGCAAATATAAATCTAAATTTAAAACCAACAAAAAAAATATTAAAAAATCTGTTGTATTTTTGTATCATTAAATAAAATTAAAATGAATTTAGTAATTGATGTTGGCAATACCCAAGTTAAAACTGCTGTTTTTAAGAAAAGTTCACTTATTGAAAAAGATACTTTTCCGAAAGAAGAATTGATCAACTATATAAATGATATTTTAAACAAGTACCCTATTTCTAATTGCATTTTATCAAGCGTTGGAAAAATTAAATACATCGATCTACAAAAAATTGAAAATTTAATAGATCTCATCATCCTTAATCAAAATACCAAAATTCCTTTTAAAAACCTTTATAAAACACCTAAAACACTTGGAGTTGATCGTATTGCTTTGGTTGCAGCTGCTGTAAGTAAATACCCAAACTGCAATGTTTTGGTTATTGATGCAGGATCATGTATTACTTACGATTTTGTTAATAGAGACGGCGAGTATTTTGGGGGAGCAATATCTCCCGGAATTGAAATGAGATATAAAGCCTTACATTCATATACTGCAAATCTGCCAAAACTATCACTAACAAATGAAGTACCTGTAAATGGAGATTCAACTGAAAATTCAATTCATATCGGTGTGATTAATGGCGTTATTCAAGAAATTAAAGGCACAATTGCCCAATTTGAAACAAAAAATAAAAAATTAACAGTAGTTTTAACAGGTGGAAACACAATTTTCTTGGCAAAAAACTTAAAAAGTACCATATTTGCCAATCCAAATTTTTTATTGGAAGGATTAAACAGTATTTTGTTTTATAACTTATGAGAATGATCAAAAACTTTTTAGCAATAACTACTATCTTTTTTAGTGTTGTAGGAATTGCACAAAAAACAAATTCATCTCCATATTCTTTTTTTGGAATTGGAGATCAGGTAAATTTAAAAAGTGTTGAAGAAATGGCCATGGGTAGTATGGGCGGTATTTTAGATAGTGAATACCGACTTAGTTTAACCAACCCTGCTACATATGCTTCATTACAATGGACAACCTACGTATTTGCCGGCGGTAATAAATTTACAAATTTTGATGATGGAGAAAATTCACAAACAAGTTCTCATACATCATTTACCTATATTGCTATGGGTATTCCTATTAGAGGTAATCAGGGCTTAGGCTTAGGATTACAATTGAACACTTCTGTAGGTTATACATTATTAGATGCCAAATATGATACTGATGATGTATTAATTCAAACAAATCTTTATGAAGGTAAAGGAGGTACCAATCGTGTTTTCTTGGGTTATGCCTATAAGTTTCCATTTAATTTAAATTTAGGTATTGAAACTGCTTATCTTTTTGGTGGTATAGACAATAGTATTTTAAATCGTCGTTTAAATGTTCAACTTGCAACAAAACATAAAGTTGATTCGTATGTTAAAGGATTTGAGTTTAAAACCGGAGCACTTTACAAACATAATTTTGCAAATGATCTGAATGTGAAAGTTGGTACAAGTTTTACTCTTGGCCATGATCTTACTCAAGAAGGAGATGAATATTTGTTTACATTAGACAATACAAATGATGTAATTGATATTCCCAAAGATACTTTGTATTCAAATAATCTTAACGGTCAAGTTAAATACCCATTAAAAACCGTTTTAAGTGCAGGAATTGGCCAACAAAATAAATGGTTTGTCGGTGCTGAATATACCTTTACAGATGCTCTTGAATTAACAGGTTCATTTTATAATGATCAAGATGTTTATCGCTATATCAATTCAAATATTATATCTGTAGGTGGTTATTTTACACCCAAATATAACTCCATTTCAAACTATTGGCAACGTTTAACCTATAGGGCTGGATTTAATTATAAAAATATAGGTTTAGAAATAAATGATACACAAATTAAAGATTATGGCATATCTTTTGGTATAAGTTTACCAATGGGACTCACCTTATCTAATGTTAATTTAGGTTTTGAATTAGGTCAAAGAGGTGAAACAACTGGAAATTTATTAAAAGAAAATTATTTTAATTTTAGATTAAGTTTATCTTTGAACGATAAATGGTTCAGAAAAAGAATGTTGAATTAAATTATTATAAAAATAAAATCAATTAATTATGAAACTAAAATTAGGTTTAGCAGTAGGGTTTCTTCTATTATTAGGAATTACAACTATTAATGCGCAAGATAAATATGGTAGTGAACCAGATAAATGTAAAACTAATTTATCAATCTTCTATGAATATGCTAAAGTTGGTAACTACAAACCAGCATATGACCCATGGAAATGGTGTATAGAAAACTGTCCTTCTTCTTCAAAGAATTTATACAAATATGGTATAAAAATGGAAGAAGAAAATTATGCCAAAGCAACAAATCCCACTGAAGCAGAAAAGTATTCTAAACAAATCGACAAAATTTACGCAATGCGAGTTAAATATTTTCCTGATAACTTAGGAAAAGTTTACAGTGATTGGGCAAACTCATTAGTTAGAAGAGATGTGCCTCAAGAAGAAGTTTTTACAAAACTTGCTCATTCTTTTAAAAATGATCCGGCAGGCATGAGTGTTAAAAATCTAGGTTTATATTTTGAAATGTTTACAGAAAAGAATAAAGATATAAATCCTCAATTAGTTTTTGATACTTATGATGATATTACTGAAGCAGTAAGTACAAAAATGGATAAATATTCAAAAGAATTAGATGCCTTAGTTGCTAAAGAAGCCAGCGGTCAAAATTTAACTGCAAAAGAAGAAAAGAAAAAACACGCAAGAGAAGTAAATTTAACTGCCTTGGGTCAAGTAGAAGGATATTTAGACAATACCTTAAGTGAAGTTGCTACCTGTGATAGATTAATACCATTATATAAAAACAATTTTAATAAGAATAAAACAGATGCTAAATGGTTAAAAAGAGCTGTTTCCAGATTAAATCAAAAAGGATGTACTGATGACGCCCTTTATCCTCAAATGGTTGAAGCTTATGTAACTGCTGCTCCTTCATCTGATGCTTATGTATTTTACGCCGGTATTTTGATTGAACAAGGTGAAGATAATAAAGCACTTGAATATTTTGACAAAGCAGTAAGTATAGAAACTGATAATTATAAAAAAGCAAAATATTATTATCGTGCTGCATTAATTATGAAAAAGAAAGGTGCAAAAAGCCGAGCCAGAGATTATGCTTACAAAGCATTAAAAGAAAGACCAAGTATGGGAAGTGCCTATTTATTAATTGCCAACTTATACGCATCAAGTGCAAACTCATGTGGAACTGATGAGTTTTCAAAACGTATGGTTTATGTAGCTGCTTCCAATAAAGCAAGAAGAGCAAAATCAGTTGACCCTGGTATTACATCAACTGCTAATAAATATATAAAAAGTTATATGGCAAGTGCACCTTCAAAAAAATTAGTTTTTACCGAAGGTAAAACTTCAGGATCATCTTATAAAATTAGTTGCTGGATTGGTGAAACGGTTAAAATTCCGTAGATTTATTCCATGTTTCCTTTAAAAAATCATATTTTAAAAAACATTGTTGCTTTTATATTAGTAGCAATGTTTTTTTCTTGTGGTAACGAACTTAAAGAAGTACAAGATTTTTTAGCCGAAAAAAACTTACCTATTGGGGTTGCTAAGAATGTAAATTTGATTCATACTGACTCGGGTATAATAAAAACAAAATTAATCACACCATTGATGAATGATTTTTCTAACAGAAAAAATCATCCTTATACTGAATTTCCTAACGGGTTTATTATTACTACTTATGATAGCAATGGTGATTCGGTAGTTTTGAAAGCCGATTATGGAATAACTTTCACAAAAACGAATATTTCAGAGGCAAATAATAACGTTAGCATTGTAAATCATGCAGACAACTCTATATTAAAAACAAACCAACTTTTTTGGGATGCTAATGTTCATTATATTTATACGGAGAAAGAATTTACTCTAATAACTCAATCAGACACTATTAATGGTAAAGGTCTCGATGCAAATGAAGATATTACAAAAATTAATATGAAGTCCATTTATGGAACAATCTACGTAAAAGAAGATTAAATTATGACAAAGTATTTTAAAATTTTTGAATATGGGTATTTAATAATTGCCATTGTTTTTTTTATTGAAACCGTTTTAAAGTGGAATTTAAACCCTCAAAAAGCTTATTTATATTTAGCCTTTTCAATAATGGCTGTTTTTATGTATTTTTTCAGAAAAAGATATCGAAAAAAATTTGACGATCAAGATAAGAACAATTCTCAATAATGATAATTAAAATAGTAGTCATACTCTTATCCATTTTACTATCGGCTTTCTTTTCAGGAATGGAAATTGCTTTTGTATCAGCCAACAAAATGCATATAGAACTTGAAAAGAAAAAAGATACTTTTTTATCAAAAATTTTATCAAAACTAACCCAAAAACCATCAAGGTTTATAACTACAATGTTAGTGGGCAACAATATTTCTTTGGTTATCTATGGTTTTTTTATGGGAGATCTTCTTATGGATTTATTTTCACCTTCTATACCCAATGAATTTATTTTATTATTAACACAAACCTTAATTTCAACACTTATAATATTAATTACAGCCGAATTTTTACCAAAAGCAATATTTAGAATTTATGCCAATGAAACCATAAAAATATTTGCAATACCTGCTCATTTTTTCTTTATATTATTTTTCTTTATCTCAGAATTGATCACAATTATTTCCAATTTTTTTTTACGCGTTTTTTTTAATACAAAAGAAGATCAGGAGAAATTAGTGTTTAGCAAAGTTGAATTGGGAAATTATATTTCTGAACAAATGGAATCTGTTGACGAAGATATCGATACTGAAATTCAAATTTTTCAAAATGCATTAGAATTTCACAATGTAAAAGCACGCGAAGCTATGATACCTCGAACCGAAATTATTGCTGTTGATGTGCATGAATCATTAAAGAATCTTAAACAACTTTTTGTTGATACAGGACTATCAAAAATTATGGTTTACAACAATACACTTGATGATATTATTGGGTATGTACATGCTTTTGAACTTTTTGAAAAACCAAAGAATATCCGATCAATTTTATTACCTATTGAAATAGTACCCGAGACCATGATGATTCATGACATTTTAAATGATCTTATTAAAAAAAGTAAAAGTGTTGCAGTAGTTTTAGATGAATATGGTGGTACTTCAGGTTTAATTACTGTTGAAGATATCATTGAAGAATTATTTGGTGAAATTGAAGACGAACATGATTCAATAAATTTATTGGAAGAAAAAATTAATGATCGTGAATATAAATTTTCTACAAGATTAGAAGTTGATTACATCAATGAAATCTTTAACCTGAATTTAAAAGAAGATAGTTCTTATGAAACTTTGGGAGGAATGATTGTAAATCATATCGAAAATATTCCTTCAAAAAATGAAATTGTTGAAATTGACAATTTTCAATTTACCATTCTAAAAGTATCAGCTTCAAAAATAGAAGAAGTTTATTTAAAAATATTATCAAAAGACACTTGATACAGTTACACTGTTGTATAGGCTTTTAAGCAGAAATTTAGTGTTTTTTTGTTAATTTATTCTATTTCATTGACTATCAGACTTAAAATAGAGCTTACTTAAAATTTCTTTATTATTAAATCGTAATTTATATCTATCACATTTTAAACTGTTTAAAAATACTGTGTTAATATTATAAACCTTTTGCAGTATCTGTTAATTACTTAAAAAAACAGTTTTTTTATTAAAAGGTATATTGTATTTTCGCAAACTAAATTTAAAGAAAAGGAAAATGGCAGTATTATCAAAAATTAGAGAACGCTCAGTCTTTTTAATAATAATTATAGCATTAGCACTTTTTTCATTTGTATTAAGTGGGATATTTAGTGCAGACAGTCCTCTGTTTAATAAAAGTGTTTCTGAAATAGGAGAAGTGAATGACGAACCAATTGGAAGAGAAGAATTTGCTCAAGAGGTTGAAGTCAATCGATCAAGATCAAATGGTAGAACTTCACAAATGCAAAATGTTAATAATGCATGGAATAGTATTGTTCGCCAGAAGATCTATAAAACACAATTAGAAAAATCCGGTATTGTTGTTGGTGAACAAGATGTATGGAATGCTTTGGTCAACCAAATAAAAATGCAAAACAGTCCTATATTTCAAAATGAAATAGGAATGTTTGACGAGGAAAAGTTGAAAGAATACATTGCAAATCTACAAGAAAGTGCTGGTGATAATGAACAAAGCAAAGCTGCTTGGCTAAGTTGGATTAACTATGAGAAAAACATCAAGTCAAATTTAGAACAAAATACTTATAACTCATTGATAAGAGCTGGTTTAGGAAGTACCTTAAAAGAAGGTGAAAGAGATTACTTTTATAAAAACAATAACGTTAATATAAAATATGTTTTCGTACCATTTAGCAGTATTTCTGATAGCTTAGTAAACATAAGTGATAGCGAAATTAAAAATTATATCAAAAACCATTCAAAAGAATATACTGTTGATGCTTCAAGAGATATACAATTTGTAAATTTTGCTGTAAAACCATCCGTTGAAGATGAGCAGCTAATAAGGGATCAATTGGCAGAATTGATCAATGATAAAGAGGAGTACAGTACGGCAGCAAAAACAACCGTTATGGTTACCGGTTTTACTAATGCTAACAATCTACCCGATTTTTTTACAACACATGGTTCTGATATACCTTTTGATGAAAATTATTATGTAAAAAATAAATTATCTAAAGTATTAGCTGATTCTCTTTTCAATAAAAACATTAATGAAGTTTACGGTCCATATCAAGAAAATGGTTTTTATAAAATTTCTAAAATAACAACTATTAAACAATTACCTGATTCTGTTAAAGCAAGTCATATTTTAATTCCTTTTGTTGGTTCTACAATTAATGATCCTTCTATTACACAAAATGAAGAAGAAGCAAAAAAAGTTGCCGATAGTTTATTAACTTTAATTAAAAATGATAAAAGTAAATTTGAAGGGCTTGCAAGGGATATGTCAATTGATAAAACAACTGGTAGTAAAGGTGGTGATCTGGGTTGGTTTGTTTATTCAACGATGATTCCTGAATTTAGAGATTATGTTTTTGAAAATAATGTAGGAGATATTGAAATTATAAAAACACAGTTTGGATATCATATCATTAAAATTGACGGACAGAAAAATGTTCAGAAAAGTGTTCAAATTGCAACTTTTTCAAGAAAGATTGAAGCTTCTGAAAAAACAGAAAATGATATTTTTGAAAAAGCAGAAACTTTTGCATCAAATCTAACTTCTGGTAAAGATATAAAAGAGCTGGCTAAAGAATCTAATTATTCAATAATGCCTGTATTGAACTTAAAAGAATTAGACGATAATATCTCTCAATTAGGTTCTCAACGTCAGATCATTCGTTGGCTTTTTGAAGAAAATACCAATGAGGGTGATATTAAAAGATTTGATACTGATAATGGTTATGCCGTTGTTACATTGGTAAAAAAACATAAAAAAGGATTGTCTAACAGAGGGGGTGTTGTTAGATCAATTTTATTAAACGAGAAAAAGGCTGATTTGATCGCAAATAAATCAACAGCAGATGATCTTGATGAAATTGCTAAACAAAATAATGTACCTGTAAAAACCGCTTTAGCCATTTCAAATGCTAGTCCTGTATTATCCGGCGAAGGAAGATTTCCAGAAGTAGTGGGTGTTGTGACTTCATTAGAAGAAAATAAACTAACCAAAAATATAATTGGTCAACAGGGTGTTGTATTTGCTATTGTAACTAAAAAAACTGTTGCAACTGAATTAGATAATTATCAATCGTTTAAAAAATCAATAGAAAGAAATTTAACAAATAGAAATATTCAAATATATAATGCATTAAAAGAAAATTCTGATATTATAGATAATAGAGCTAAATTTTATTAAGAAATCTAAATTATTTATCAATAGTACATATTATTAAGGTTTTAATTAAAAAACTTAAATCAAAAATGTATTTTTATTATCTTTTTATATATATTTGTTAATTCTTAATATCGAATATTAAGCTTACATTAACCATAAACAGAAAATTATTAATTAAATTTAATTACAATGAAACATTTAAAAAAAGTTATTTTTGTTTTTTTAGTTGTTGCTGGTTTTAGCAACATTAATGCACAAGATGCTGATAACCCTTGGGCTATAGATATTAGTACCAATGCGGTTGATTTTTACCCAACAGGGGCTGATTGGCCAACAGGAGATGATGGACCAATTAAACAACCACGTAGCGCAGATGAACCTTATTTAGGTGGTATGTTTGAAGATTACTTCAATTTGGATCACTGGAATACTGCATCAGTAGTATCAAGAATTCGCGTTGGTAGATATATTGGCGGTGGATTTTCAGCTGGATTAGCTGGTTCTTTCAACAAAATTGATAAAGTTGGAAATTATGAATCTGATGATTTCGCTTATTTTGGACTAGATTTTGACGTAAGATGGAATTTATTACACGGATGGTTCGATCCTTATTTGTTAGTTGGTGGTGGTTACACTTGGTTAGAAGAATACGGAAGTGGTACTTTAAATGGTGGTTTAGGTATAAACTTCTGGTTTAACGATTTTATTGGTGCAAACGTACAAAGTATGTATAAGCATTCTTTTGACGAAGATGCTATGTTACCTCATTTCCAACATGCTTTAGGTCTTACCTTTAAATTTGGTGGAAAAGATACTGATGGTGACGGAATTTATGATAAATATGATTCTTGTCCTGAAGTTGCTGGTTTAGAAGCTTTCAACGGTTGTCCTGATTCTGATTTAGATGGTATTCAGGATTCTGAAGATGCTTGTCCTAACACTCCAGGTTTAGCTGAATTAAACGGTTGTCCTGATAGAGATGGTGACGGTATTGCTGATAAAGATGATGCTTGTCCAGACGTTGTTGGTACAGTTGAGCACAATGGTTGTCCTGATGCTGATGGTGACGGTGTAATTGACGGTAAAGATAACTGTCCTAATGTAGCCGGTCCTGCAGAAAACAGTGGTTGTCCTTGGCCAGATACTGACGGTGATGGTGTATTAGATAAAGATGATAACTGTCCAAATATAGTTGGTCCTGCAGAAAATCAAGGTTGTCCTGCTGTAACAGAGGAAGTTCAAAAAGAAATTCTTGACTTAGCTAGAGCAATCTTCTTTAATACTAATAAGTTTACATTTACTGAAGAAACTAAAGTAAGACTTGTTAAAATTAGTGAGATTTTAAATGACTACAAAACTATCAACTTTACAGTTGAAGGTCATACAGATGACACAGGTAGTGCTGAATACAATAAAAAATTATCACAAAAACGTGCTGATGCTGTAAGAGACTATCTAGTTGAAAATGGATTCCCTGCTGACAAAATTTCTTCTGTTGGATTTGGTGAAGAAAGACCAATTTGTGAGAAGAAAACTAAAAAATGTAGACAAGCAAATAGAAGAGTTGATATCTTTTCTGAAAATGCAAAAAGATAATTAATTTTAAAATTAATTTTATGACCATCACGCTTTGCGTGATGGTTTTTTTATTGCCTAATTTTGTAGCTTTGTTTTATGCAAACATTTCTCTCTAAAGTTACTCAACAATTTCTAGAAGAAAATATTGATTTATCAAATCATATTTTTATACTTCCCAATATAAGGGCCGGTATATTTTTAAAAACTGAGTTTATAAAGCAACAAACCAAAACCGCTTTTTTACCACACATCATTAGCATTGAAGAATTTATTAGTAATATTTCAAATTTTTCTACTCTTGATAACCTTTCACAAATTTTTGATTTATATACTGCTTACCTTAAATTAAATTCAAAAAATGAAATTGAACCTTTTGAAAGTTTTTCAAAATGGGCATTTTTATTATTACAGGATTTTAATGAAATTGATAAAAATTTAATTAATGCTGATGAGGTTTTTGAATATCTAATTGATGCTAAAAGAATTGATAAACTTTTTTTATCTGAAAATAAAGAATCAGAAATAACACAAAATTATTTTAATTTTATTGAAAAAATTGTTTTGTATTACCATGCTTTTAATAAAATATTGAAAGATAAAAAAGTAGGCTATCAAGGTTTACTATACCGGGAAGCGGTAAATAATCTTTCAAATTTTATCAAAAACTCAAAAACTCAAAAATATATATTCGTTGGTTTTAATGCACTCAATAAAGCAGAAGAATTAATAATTAATGAATTATTAAATAATAATATTGCTGAAATATATTGGGATAGTGATAAGTATTATTTAAATAAAAATACTGTAGCAGGTAGATTTTTAAAAACCTATAAAAACAACTGGAAATATTATAATAACAATGATTATAATTGGGTTTTTGACCATTTAAATGACCCTAAAAAAATTGAACTTGTAGGTACTTCAAAAAATATTGGCCAGATCAAATACATAGGTGAAATCCTCAATAATTTAGAAGATAAAAACAATAACTATCAAAACACAGCTATTGTTTTAGCAGATGAAAAATTATTGCCTATACTTTTAAATTCACTTCCCCATCAGGTAAATAATGTAAATATCACAATGGGTTATAATTTAAAGAATATTGCGCTAGCTTCATTATTTGATCTGTTGTTAAAATTACATTTAAACAATAAAAAGATCCAACAAAAAAATAAATTCTTTTTTAATGATTTTATTAATTTTATAAATCTGCCATTTTTAAACAGCATTATAGATCAAGCATTGCTTAATGAAAAAATTAATTTTCTTGTAAAAAATAATACTGTAATTATTGATTATAATCAAATAATTGAAATTTTAGATCAAACTAAAATTAATGGAATAAACATTAATTTTTTATTTGATAATTGGGATAAAAATATATACGAAATTTTAAATTACATTATAGAATTTATTGACATTCTAAAAAGTAATAAAAACTTAAATTATCTTGAAAAAGAATATTTATTTAGGTTTAATAATATTTTTCAGCAATTAAAATATTTAAATAATGAGTTTGGTTTTATTAATAATTTAAAATCATTTTACCATTTTTATTTACAAATATTACAAAATGAAACTTTATCATTTCGAGGAGAACCTCTTCAGGGTTTACAAATAATGGGAATGTTAGAATCTCGTGTATTAGATTTTGAAAATATAATAATTACATCGGTTAATGAGGGGTTTATACCTTCCGGAAAAAAGCAAAATTCTTTTATCCCTTATGATATAAAAACACATTTTAAAATACCTACATATAAAGAAAAAGATGCTATTTATTCCTATCATTTTTACAGGCTGATACAAAGGGCAAAAAAAATCTTTCTTTTATACAATACTCAAAATGACGACTTTGGATCGGGAGAACAAAGCCGTTTTATCACTCAGTTAGAAATAGCAAAAGAAACAAATGCTTTACCTAATTTAAATATATCAAAACTAATCATTAACCCAATTGTTTCTACAAATTTTATTGAGCTCAAACAAATTGTAAAAACAGATACTATTATTGAAAAACTTAAAGTTTTAGCTATTCGAGGCTTTTCTCCATCAGCTTTAACTTCATATATTAGAAATCCAATGGATTTTTATAAAAAAAGGATCTTAAAAATTAAAGATTTAGATGAAGTTGAAGAATCTGTTGCTTACAATACTTTTGGCACGATTATCCATAATACTTTAGAAAATTTATACAAACCTTACAAAGGGAAAATTTTATCACAAAGCGATTTAAAAACAATAAGATCACTTGTAAATAAAGAAGTTAAATCACAATTCACGAATTTCTTTACAAAAGAAAGTACCACAAGTGGAAGAAATTATTTAAGTTTTGAAATAGCTAAAAAATACATTAATAATCTTTTGAATTATGAATCAGATCTTATTTTAAAAGGTAGGCAAATTAAAATACTCGAACTTGAAAAAGAAGTGTCTCATAAATTTTTTATTGACTCTTTAGGTTTTACAATAACTTTAAAAGGTATTATTGATAGAGTTGACGAAATTGATGGTATTTTACGAATAGTTGATTACAAAACAGGAAAAGTAGCTAAAGGAGATCTAAATATTAAAGATTGGGAGATAATATCAACAGATTATAAATACAGTAAGAGTTTTCAGGTATTAATGTATGCATTTTTATATGCGAAATCTCAAAATATTGATTTTAACAACACAAAAATTAATAGTGGAATTATTTCCTTTAAAAATTTAAAGATAGGATTTATGGGCGTTAATAATAATCCTATCGAAACAAATGATATGGATAGCTTTACACAACAATTAAACAACTTAATATTAGATATCTTCAATAAAGACATTCCGTTTACAGAGAAAGAAATAAAACAATTTAAGTATTAAATATGAATAAAATTAAAAATATTCCAGTAAAAGGTATTCATAAAAAACCTATCATAACCGATATATTTTATCAAGAAAATAATCAACCAAAACCTGTAGTTATTTTTTGTCATGGATACAAAGGTTATAAAGATTGGGGCGCATGGAATTTAATCGCTGAAGAATTTACAAACAATGATCTGTTTTTTGTCAAATTTAATTTTTCACATAATGGAGGTACTTTAGAGCAACCTATTGATTTTCCTGATTTGGAAGCATTCGGACATAATAACTTTACCAAAGAATTAGACGATCTTAAATCAGTAATTGATTGGTTGTTAAATAATGATGCATTTAAAAATGAAATTAATCCAAAAAATATTACATTAATTGGTCATTCAAGAGGGGGTGGTATTGTAACATTAAAAGCAAATGAAGATAATAGAGTTACAAAGGTAGTATCTTGGGCGGGTGTTTCAGATTTTGGTTCAAGATTTCCTGATGAGAAGAGCCTGAATAAGTGGAAAGAAACAGGTGTCTCTTATGTAACGAATGGTCGTACAAATCAACAAATGCCACATTATTACCAGTTCTATATCAATTTCAAAGAAAACGAAAAAAGATTACACATAAAAAGCGCTGTAAAGAATTTAAGTATTCCATACTTGATCATTCACGGAATAAATGATGAAACTGTAAATATAAAAGAAGCTAAGAACTTACACCATTGGAGCACTCAAAGTAAACTTGTTTTAATTGAAAATACCAATCATACTTTTGATACTATTCAGCCTTTTACTTCTTCTCAATTACCAAATTCTCTTAAAAAGGTTGCTAATATCTCAATAGATTTTATAAAAAAATAATTTCAAAAATTAGTTACTATAAAGAAGTATCAAAAATATTTGATTCTAATTTATGTTATTTGTCTTATTTTAATTAAATTAGTTCTCATCTTAACCCTCTAAATTAATGGTCATGAAACTTCTAAAAGCAATTCTACTATTGGTGATATTTAGTTTATCATTTTCACAAAATTCCAATGCCCAAATTTTAAAAAAACTCAAAAAAAGAGTACAACAGGCTGTTGAAGAAACTGTAATTGATAAAACTGCTGATAAAGCAGCCCAGGAAACCGGTAAAGCAATGGATAGTTTGCTTGAGATAGATCCTGATTATCAACCAAACAATAAAAATATACTTTACGGGAACAATGAGGATATTCCAATTGAAAGTGTTTATAAATTTGATACCAGCGTAACCTATAAAATGGAATCTGTTACTGATAATAAACCCGTATCAATGGATTATAATATGTTGTTTTCAAAAAACAATAATTATTTGGCAACCAAAATGCAAAATATTAATTCAGAAGATTTTAAGGGAAAGGAAGGAACTATGCAAATGACAACCATTTTAGATGATAAAAATCAAGCAATGATCATGTTGATGGAAGAACAAAAAATTGCACAAGTTATTTCTATGGAAAAAATTAAAGATGTTGCTGTAAATGAGGAAAACGAAACATCTCAAATGGATATTAACAAACCAAACATTAAAAAAACAGGAAAGAGTAAAAAAATATTAGGTTATAATTGCGATGAGTTTGAAACTATTACAGATGATGGGAAAGCCACTTTTTGGATTACAAAAGAGCTTTCAATTTATCATAAAAATATGTTTTCAAATTTGAACAGATCTCTCGGAGGAGATCAATTTAATAACTTTCCGGATGCTGCAAAAGGTTTAATGATGGAAATGTTTTTTGAAGGAAAAAATGGTGAAAAAAATACTATGAAAGTTATTGATATCAATAAAAAATCCTCTGAAATAAGTACTACCGGTTATCAATTTATGAATTTGAGCAAGTTTATGAAAAATTAAAAATTATTGTTTTTATTTAAATCATTAATTTTATAGTAAATTTAAATAATATATAACTATATCGCTTTGAATTACGGTTTTTATGACATTTTACAATTATTTGGCTCATTAGGATTATTTTTATTCGGTATGAAAGTTATGAGTGATGCACTCATGAGCTTAGCAGGTGATAAAATGCGTAATATTTTAGCTTCAATGACCTCTAATAGGTTCTTCGGTATACTTACCGGTTTTTTTATAACTTCAGTTATCCAATCTTCTTCAGCAACAACCCTTATGGTTGTAAGTTTTGCTAATGCATCGCTACTAACTCTAACAGAGTCAATTAGTGTAATAATGGGAGCAAATATTGGTACAACTATAACAGCTTGGTTGATCACAATTTTAGGATTTAAAGTAAGCATGAGTGCTATTGCATTACCTCTTGTAGGATTTGGATTTGCTTTTACATTTGCTAAAAAAGAGAGCGTTAAAAAATGGGGTGGATTTATAATAGGATTTGCGATTTTATTTATCGGACTCCAATTTTTAAAAGATGCTGTACCGGATATTAAACAAAACCCTGAAATTCTTGAGTTTTTAAATCAATATACAGATCATGGTTTTTGGTCGGTGCTATTATTTTTATTTATTGGAACTTTGTTAACTGTAATCATTCAATCATCTAGTGCTACAATGGCTCTTACTTTAATAATGACTGCTCAGGGATGGATTCCATTTGATCTGGCTGCTGCCATGGTTCTTGGAGAAAATATTGGTACCACGATCACCGCCAATTTAGCAGCTTTTGTTGCAAATTTTCATGCTAAGAGAACTGCTAGAGCACATTTAATATTTAATATTATTGGAGTAATTTGGATTTTGATTGTTTTTTATCCTTTTTTGAAGGGTATTGAATGGTTGGTATTAAAAATGGGTTCCGACTCTCCATATGTTAGTGCAGCTGCAATTCCTGTTGCTTTGTCCTTATTTCATACAGTTTTTAACATAACTAACTCATTTTTATTAGTTTGGTTTGTTCGCCCAATTGCTAAACTCGTAGAAAAAATGGTAGCTGCTAAAGTTGAAGTTAAAGAAATCGACGAACCGAAGTATTTAAGTGAAGAAGTTTTAAAGTATCCGGAAACGCTTATTGCATCATTGGTTGATGAGTCTAAATATCTTTTTAAAAGAGCCGTTTTTGAAATAGTTTCACACGCATTAAGTATTCATAGAGAGGATATTAAATCTGATTTGAAAATAAAAGATATTGTTAAACAGTCTAAAAAAGATATGAATATTGATGTAGAAAAATTATACTATAGTAAAGTAAAAACAATTTATGGAAAGATAATAAAATATGCAACAATTGGTCAAAGTACATTAAAATTAACCGAAGAACAAAATAAACATATCTCAGAAATTAAAATTGCAAATCGAAAAATGGTTGAAATTCTGAGAGATGTAAATGAATTAAGTAAAAACGTATCGACTTATTTAAATTCAGATAATAAATATGTAAAAAAGGAATATTACAAGTTCCGAAAAAAAATTGTGACAGTTTTACGAGTTATTTATCGATTTAGAAAAAAGGAAGATTTCGAACAACAATGTATTAAACTACTTGAACTTAAAAAAGAGGCAAAAGATAGTATACATCACAGTAATAAATCTATAAACAAGCTGATTAAAAATAATCTTATTTCTTCAAATATGGCTTCTTCACTAACAAATGACAATGATAATGTAAACGATTTGATAAAAAAACTAATAACTGTAGCCGAACTTCTCTATGGAGAAAAAGACACCTTACTAGAAATTGATGAAAAATAAAAAGCACCTCATTGAGATACTTTTCAAGACACTATCTTTTCATTTTAAATTATCCAAATTTATCTTTTTCCCAATCTTGTTCATCATAATACAAATAGTAATAATACTGCAATCATCATAGAGCCTCTTACTAATGTTCTTAATAAAATATTTAGTTCAAAACGTTCTTGTGTTTCTCCCTGGCTTGATAAATCAATTAAAGTTTTTACAACACTTTTAGCTTTACTTGAAAACCATTAAGTTATAACCATATCTAAACCTGCAATCAATAAAAGTAAGGTTGGAGATTGATCTTTAATTAAAAATATTTCTTTACGGATCAAAAAGGTATATTTCAAAAAAATGTACCTTGCAATATATAAATTTTACAAATGAACTGGGAACATTTATTATCATTAAAGCGATTTGGAGATACAAAAAAAAGATTACGTATAGATCAAGATGAATCCAGATTGGGTTTTGAAGTTGACTATGATCGAATTATTTTTTCCGATTCTTTTAGAAGCCTTCAAGATAAAACACAAGTTGTGCCACTTTCAAAAACTGATTTTGTTCATACACGTCTTACACATAGTTTAGAAGTTTCTGTGGTTGCCCGTTCATTAGGAAGAATTGTAGGGAAACACATCATTGACAAATATCCCATTTTAAAGAAGAAAGGTTATCAAGCTAATGATTTTGGTGCAATAACGGCGGCGGCGGCTCTTTCTCACGATATTGGAAATCCTCCATTTGGTCATAGTGGTGAAAAGGCAATTGGAGAATATTTTAATTCCGGAAACGGAAAAATATTTAAAGAACTATTAACAACTAAACAATGGCAAGACCTTATTGATTTTGAAGGTAATGCTAATGGATTTAAAATTTTAACTGAAACTAAAAGTGGAATTCAAGGCGGACTGAGATTATCATATGCAACTTTGGGTGCTTTTATGAAATATCCTAAAGAATCACTACCTAAAAAACCTTCAAAAAATATTGTAGATAAAAAATTTGGCGTTTTTCAAAATGATATACCTTTTTTTAATGAAGTAGCTGATGAACTTGGGTTAAAAAAATTAAGAAATGATGATCATATAGCATATACAAGACATCCTTTGGCTTTTCTAGTAGAAGCCGCCGATGATATTTGTTATACAATTATCGATTTTGAAGATGGTATAAATTTAGGTTTGGTTTCTGAAGATTATGCCTTAGAGTACTTAATAAATTTGGTTAGAGATTCTATCAACACCAAAAAATACCATTCATTACAAAACACCAAAGATAGAATTAGTTATTTAAGAGCTTTGGCAATAGGAAATTTAATTCAAGAAGCAACTAAAGTATATATTGAAAATGAAGAAGCTATCTTACACGGAAAATATCAAAATTCATTACTCGAAAAGTGTAAATATGAAGCACAGATCAATGATATCATAAAACTTAGTGTAGAAAAAATATATCATAGTAAAGAAGTGATTGAAAAAGAGATCGCCGGTTATAAAATTATTGCTGATCTATTAGATGTTTTTATTACTGCAATCGAAAATACGTTTCAAAACAATGCTTCAAGTTATGATAAGCTGATTTATTATTTATTACCTGATAAATATAGAAAACCCCAGAAAACCGTGTATGAAAGAATTTTAATGGTTTGTAGTTTTGTTGCGGGATTATCTGATGGGTATGCTATTTTATTACACAAAAAAATAAAGGGAATTGATATCAGATAAAAATGATTTATAACTATTCATCAATTTTCATTTATTAAAAACTATATAAAATACCTATACCAAGTTGTTGCATAAATTGTACTCTGGCTCCAAAGATTTCGATTTCACCTTCTTCATTAACTTCTTTATATTTTATATCGTCATCATAAATTAGATGTGTGCCTATATTTGCCTCAAATAATTTATTTATTTTAAATTTAAAATTTAATCGCCAATCTACATCAATATTTCCAAAATTGTTAAAATAATCCGTATATAAGGACAACTTATTAACCATGGCTACATTTTTAAAAATTTCCGTTTCCCAACTACTTTGAATTAAAGTACCAAATTGTATCCTTGATTTTTTCCCTTTTTCAATACCAAAAGCACCTTCTGCTGATAAATTTTTATCATGAACAAATGTTGATTTAAAAGTTAATGGTGATAAATAAACTATAAAGTATTTTGGCTTTAGTATATACTGTGTTCCAGCTCCAAAAAACAAGTAGGCAGGGGCAAAAAACCTTGATATAGGATTTTCAGTATCCGGATATTTATATCCATCTGTAAATTGAGTATTAAAATTAAATTTCATGGAATAATACCATTTTGAATCAATTTCTTTTTTATACCCAAAAGTTGAATTTATTCTAATTTCATCATCTGTTTTTCTAAGCTCTCTATCTTCTTGTTTATTCAATCCATACCTAATTCTAATTTCATTTTCCCAAAGAATATTTTGATTTTCATATTTTCTGTCGAAATTAATTTTTAACAATCCCGATATAGCATTTTCACCCCCGGCATTCCAATTTTTAAAGGCTACTTCATTGAAATCAAATGCTATACTATTTTCATTTTTCCACCACTCCGGATCTACAACATGAACTATCTTATTGATTTTTATTTGATTGACTTGTTCCGGTATTTTCAAGGTATCTATTCCATAGTCAAGTTTAGTCCTAATATAATTTTCAACCTTAGGTTTAACAATATAGGAAGTGTCATTTGTGAATTCGTTAATTTTCATCCTGTAACGAGGTTTGAAAATAGTATCTTTACTGTAGGAATCAATTGATATAATATAATATGGCTTTAAAAGAGAATCTATTAATTTTTTATTTATAGAAATTAATTCTGTTGTAAAAATTGTATCATAATTTTTTAACATATCAACAGCATTTAACTCTCTTAATTCTACTATTATTTTAGTAGTGTCAATAGGAACTTTAACTTTGTTGGTTTCTAAAACCTTAACAGAATCTCTTATTTGGGTATATGAAAAAGAATAAAATAAAATAAAAAATAAAAGAATGATAGTTTTCATACAAAAAGTAAAATTTAATCTTTTAAAATTGATTTAATAATTTTATAAAGTGAGCTTTCATTTAAACCAACTTGTTCAAATAATTCTTCAATGGTCCCTTGTTCAATAAATCGATCTGGAATTCCAATATTTTTTATTCTATTATTATACTTGTTTTGGTTAGCAAATTCTAAAATTGCACTACCAAAACCACCTGTTAAAACTCCTTCTTCTATTGTGATTATTTTATCAAATTTTGTGAAGATTACATTTAAAAGAGCTTCATCCAAAGGTTTTATAAAGCGCATATTATAATGTGCAATTTCATTTATAGGAAAAGTATTTACAATCTTTTTAATACTTTCACCAATAGTTCCAATAGTTAATATAGCCAACTTATTACCTTCAGTAACTATTTCTCCTTTACCAATTTCAAGTTTCTCAAAAGGTTGTACCCAATTTTTTATAAAACCTCTACCTCTGGGATATCGAATGGCTATCGGTTTATCTAAACCTAATTGAGCTGTAAACATAATATTTCGCAATTCAATCTCATTCATAGGAGCAAAAACGATCATATTTGGAATAACTCTTAAAAAAGCAATATCAAAGACCCCGTGATGTGTAGCGCCATCTTCTCCTACCAATCCGGCTCTGTCTAAACAAAAAATAATTGGTAATTTTTGAATAGCAACATCGTGAATAACCTGATCGTAAGCACGTTGCAAAAAAGTAGAATAAATAGCACAAAAAGGTATCATTCCTTGTGTTGTCATACCTGCTGCTAATGTTACAGCATGTTGCTCAGCAATACCAACATCAAACGCCCTTTCGGGAAATTCTTCAATCATATACTTTAAAGAACTTCCTGTGGGCATTGCAGGTGTTATGCCAATTATCTTTTTGTTTTGTTTAGCCAGTTCTACCAATGTATAACCAAAAACATCTTGATATTTTGGAGGTAAATTTTTATAGGGCTGTACAATAATATTACCTGAAATTTTATCAAATTTTCCGGGTGCATGATAGGTAACTTGATCCAATTCCGCTTGATAGAGACCTTTCCCTTTTTTGGTAATAACATGTAAAAATTTTGGTCCACTAATTTTTTTTAATTTATTTAGCTCTGTTATAAGGGCCTTAATATTATGCCCATCAATGGGACCATAATATGAAAAATTTAAAGCTTCAAAAATATTTTCCTGTCTTGTCAAATCCTTCTTAAGATTAATCGGTTGACTGGTTTTAGATGACTTTCTTCCATTTTTAACTGAGGTTAAATATTTTTTTAAAGCACCTACATTAGGGTCAATACCCATTTCATTATCATTAAGAATGATCAATAAATTAGATTTAGAAACACCTGCATGATTCAATGCTTCAAAAGCCATTCCACCGGCAATACTTGCATCACCAATAACCGCAATATGATGTTTTTTAATATCTCCTTTTAACCTTGATGCTATTGCCATTCCCAGGGCAGCAGAAATTGAAGTAGAAGCATGTCCTACACCAAAAGGATCATAAATACTTTCTACTCTTTTTGGAAATCCTGAAATTCCTCCAAGCTGTCTATTGGTATTAAAAATATCTCTTCTACCTGTTATTATCTTATGTACATAGGCTTGATGACCAACATCCCAAACTAAAAGATCATCAGGAGTATCAAAAATATAATGCAGTGCAATGGTTAATTCAACAACACCCAAACTTGATCCTAAATGCCCTTTTTTTTCAGAAACAATATCAATGATAAATTTTCGAATTTCTTTTGCCAATTCAGGTAGCTCATCAATCGATAATTTTTTTAGATCTGCCGGACTGTTAATATGTTCTAATTTATTTATTTCCACAATAACAAATCTACAATTATCTTTGACGCAAGCAAAATACCATGCTTTTATTTGTTTAGAAAATGAGTAGAAACCCTATAGGCATATTTGATTCCGGAGTTGGAGGAATTACAATTTATAAAGAAATTCACAAGTTATTACCAAATGAGAGTATCATTTATTTAGCAGATAGTAGAAATGCTCCCTACGGAGGAAAATCAAAAGAAAAAATCATTGAGTTTAGCATTAAAAATACAGAATTTCTTTTAGAAAAGGGATGCAAAATCATTGTTGTAGCATGTAATACCGCTTCAACAAATGCAGTTAAAGAATTGCGTGAAAAATATGATATTCCGTTTATTAGGGTGCAACCAGCCATTAAACCTGCTGCTTTAAGTTCTAAAACAAAAACCGTTGGTATTTTAGCAACCAAAGGAACTTTAAAGAGTGATTTGTTATATGAAACCTCCCAAAGTTTTGCCCAAGGAATTCGTGTCATCGAACAAGTTGGTGAAGGTTTGGTTTCATTGATAGAATCTGATAAAATTGAATCATCTGAAATGAATGATCTTTTAAACAAATATATACAACCAATGCTTGAAAATGATATTGACTATCTGGTTTTGGGTTGTACGCATTATCCATTTCTAGTTCCTCAAATTAATAAAATTGTAGGAGAGAAAGTTAAAGTACTTGATTCAGGAGAAGCAATTGCACGACAAACCAAAGTAATATTAGAAAATGAGAATTTATTAAATAATTCTGCAAGTAATACACAACGCTTTTATATTAATAAAGAACCTCAAGTTCTACAAAAATTTCTCGACTCGTTTAATAAAGGCTTTATAGCCGAAAAAATAGATTTTTAAGATGGAAAGCCCTTTTACTGATGAATATTTTATGCGTAAAGCTTTACAGGAAGCTGAAATCGCCTTTAATAAAGGTGAAGTACCTATTGGAGCTGTTATTGTAATCAACGATAAAATTATTGCCCGCGGACATAACCTAACTGAAACTTTAAATGATGTAACGGCACACGCCGAAATGCAAGCATTTACATCTGCTGCCGATTTTTTGGGCGGAAAATACCTTCATAAATGTACTTTATATGTTACTTTAGAACCATGCCAGATGTGTGCTGGAGCAAGCTACTGGACTCAAATAGATAAAATTGTTTTTGGCGCTCATGATTTACAAAGAGGTTTTCAACATTATAAAACATCTTTGCATCCAAAAACCAAAGTTATAGGGGGTATTCTAGAAAAAGAATGTGGCAAAATTATCAAACGTTTTTTTATTGAAAAAAGAAATTTGAACTAATCCTATTTCCTATGAAAAACCTTAACAATACTCTTTTTATTTTACTCCTTGCAATTAATGTTTCTTTTTCACAAACTATTGATTCAACAGGTTTAGATATAAAAAAAGGGTGGAGTTTTGGTGTATTGCCTGCAATTACTTATAACTCTGATCTAGGGTTTCAGTATGGAGGTGTTATCGATCTATACAATTATGGTAAGGGTGATATTTATCCTAAATATTACGAACGGTATTTCTTAGAAATATCACGTTTTACCAAAGGAAGTGGTAAATATAATTTTTCATATGAAACAAATAAACTCATCCGTGGAAAAACAATTTATTTTGATATAAAATATGAACCCGATGAGCAATATGATTTTTTAGGAGGTAATGGATATGAATCTGTTATTAATGCAGATTGGGAAAATAGAGAACACACTTCATATAAATCAAAAATGTTCTACAAAAATCAAACAAAACGTTTAAAAGTAAAATTTGATCTATTAAACCCAATCAACAAAACTTGGAGCTGGATGATAGGTTTAGAATATTATAATTATGACGTTAATTCAGTAGATGTTGATAAATACAATAATGGACGGAAAGATGATGAAAAAATAAGGCCAATTGATGAGATGCCAGGTTTGTGGGATAGGTATGTTAAATGGGGTGTAATAGATTCAGATAATGCAAATGGCGGTTCTTTTTTGGGTTTTAAGGTTGGCGCTATGTTTGACACTCGAGATAATTGGACAAATGCTACAAAAGGTATTTGGACAGAGGCAGTATTGGTTTGGGTGCCTCAATTTATTGGGAATACAAGTACATCCTATCTTAAATTAAATCTTACGCACAGACAATTCTTTACTGTGATCAAAGATAAATTGACCTTTGCCTACCGACTTGGATATACAGGAAATATCACAGGAAATGAGCCTTATTTTGGACTTCCAATAATGTACAATGTTACGCTTAAAGGCAGCTCCAATGAAGGTCTAGGTGGTCAACGAACATTACGAGGTATAAGAAGAAATAGGGTTGTGGGAAATGGTGAAGTTTATGGTAATGGCGAATTTCGTTACAAATTTTTAAAATTTAGATGGGTGAAACAAAATTGGTATCTTTCATTAAATGCTTTTTTAGATGCCGGTAGGGTTGTTCAACTACTTCCATTAGAAGATCAGGTTCATTCAATAAATGAAACAACTCCATTAAATGATTATAATTTATGGGGTCAATACGCTATTGGTTATGATGCTGATGGAAACCCAAATAGTGATACTATAGATGATTATTTCAATTTTGGAGCTGAAAAAACACACTATAGCTATGGGGTAGGTTTTCGAATTGCGTTGAATGAAAATTTTGTTGTAGGATTAGATTATGGTCGTACATTTAATAACCAGGATGGTATCTCAGGGATGTATATTGGCTTAAATTATATTTTTTGATGATTTGTTCTTTCTCAATTCTTTTTTTCGTTTTTCTCATTTTTATTTAAAAAACGATATTTTGACAGATCTTTATCTTTATAACGATGATATATAAACAATGGCATTAAAATAAAAGCAAAGACCAAAACGCCAAATCCAATAAATTTTTCTCCCTGTCCTTCATTTGCTGAATTGATATAAAATCCGTAAATTATTAATCCTGCAACAATAACAAATACTATTTTTAAAACTAACTTCATACTTAACCCAATATTAAAATACAAAATTACAAAAAGTTATATCTTTAGGATTTAAAATATGTATTCAATGTATAAAATTTATATATTATTTTTTTTGTTTTTTATCAATTTAACCCAGCAAGTAAATTCTCAGATTAAAGTGAAAGAAAAAAATAATAAACTAGTTATAGCTCATCGAGGTGCTTCAGGATATTTACCTGAACATACAATAGAATCTAAAGTAATGGCCTATGCAATGAATGTTGATTTTATTGAACAAGATCTGGTTTTAAGCAAAGATGATGTGCCTATTGTAATTCACGATATTTATTTAGACGATGTTACTAACATCACTTCAAAATTTCCAAACCGATCAAGAGAAGATGGGCGTTTTTATGTGATTGATTTTTCTTATGAGGAACTTATACAACTAACTGTTTATGAAAGATTTAATCCTAAAACTAAAGAACAAATATTTCCTGACAGGTTTCCTCTTTCAGAAAAATCAAATTTTAAATTACATTCTTTACAGGATGAAATTGAATTGATTCAAGGTTTAAATAAAAGTACTGGAAATAATATTGGAATTTATCCGGAAATTAAAAATCCGGAATTTCATCGTAAAAATGGAAAAGATATTTCTCTAATTGTATTGAAAATTTTAAACAATTATGGTTATAAAACAAAAACCGACAATTGTATTTTACAATGTTTTGATGTTGATGAATTAAAACGAATAAGAAATGATTTAAAAAGTAAACTTTTTTTAACTCAATTGATTGGTACTCCAGGACAAGAAGAATTACTCAATAAATATGCAACTTATGCAGATGCCGTTGGGCCTAGGATAAATCTTCTAATTGCTGGTTATGATCAAGAAGAAAAAATTATTATTTCTAATTTGGTGAAAAACGCACATGATCTTGGTTTAAAAGTTCATGCTTTTACTTTTAGAGCCGATCATTTAGGAGAATTTACAACTTTTAATAATTTATTAGAATTTGGTTTTTATAAAGCTAATGTTGATGGTATTTTTACTGATTTTCCTGATAAAGCTATTGAATTTTTAAAAGAAAACTAAGCTGTTACCTGAATTAACTTTCTTCTATAAGCTGTCAGTAATCTGGATTTGGAAATAAATCCATGATATTTACCATTTTTAATTACAACCAAATTCCACGCTCCAGTTGCTTTAAACTTATTTAAAATATCTTCTGCTGAATCTTTTTCATAATAAATTATTTCAGAAGCGCTATTCATTAAACTTCTAACTTTAACTTCTTCGTATAAATTTTTATCAAACATGATACTTCTAATATCATTTAGTGTGAGTATTCCTAAAAATTCATTTTCTTCATTCACAACAGGAAAATGATTACGAGATGATTTAGCAACAGCATTATTAACAATATCACCTAAAAACATATCAGGGTTAAGCGAAATAAAATTCGTTTCAATTACTTTATCAATATCCAATAACATCAATACATTTTTATCTTTATTATGTGTAAAAAGCTCACCCCTTTTTGCTAATTCAGCTGCATATATATTATGTGGAATATAATGTTTTGTGATTAAAAAAGAAATTGATGACACAATCATTAAAGGTATAAATAGCTCGTATCCTCCTGTGATTTCAGCTATCAAGAAAATTGCCGTTAAAGGAGCATGAAGAACACCTGCCATTAAACCTGCCATACCAACCATCGCAAAATTTGTTGACGATAATTGATGATTAAATAAATTACTATTATTAGTGATAATAGCAAATATATAACCCGTAATACTTCCTGTAAAAAGAGTAGGTGCAAAAACTCCACCTACACCACCAGCACCAAAGGTAAAGGACATGGCAATTACTTTAAAAACTACTAAACCAACAAGAAATGCAATAATTATCCAAAAATCATCTGTAACTGTATGGAATATATTATTTGATAATACCGCATCTATATTGCCTCTTAAAATATTGTTGATCGTTTCATATCCTTCTCCAAAAAGTGGTGGAATAAAAAATACAATAATCCCAATTAATATTCCTCCAATTAATAATCTTTTATAAGGATTAATAAACCTTTTGAAAAAATCACTTATCTGAAAATAAACTGTACTGAAATAAATTGAAATTATAGAGGTAAATACTCCTAAAATAATATAAAATGAAACATCATTTAAAGCAAATTTATCTTGAATTTGGAAATGGAGTAATACATCATCTCCAAAAAAGAAATATGAGGTTAAAACTGCTGTTATTGATGCTAATAATAGAGGAATCATTGAAGCTAAAGTCAACTCTAAACTAAAAATCTCAACGGCAAAAACTATCGCTGCAATTGGTGCTTTAAAAATTGATGACATAGCACCTGCAGCTGCAGCGCCAATTAATAAAGTTCTAGTTGTTTGATTTAAATGAAATAATCGTGCAAAATTTGAACCTAAGGCTGCTCCTGTTGCTACAGTTGGTCCTTCCAATCCAACTGAACCACCAAAACCAACCGTTAATGGTGCTGTAATTAAAGATGCCCACATTTGACGACGAGGCATTAATCCTTTCAATTTTGAAATAGCAAATAATGTTGAAGGAATACCATGCCCAACAGGGCTTTTCACAACAAACTTTATAACCCAAAGAACTAATAATAATCCTATAATTGGAAAAATAAAATAAAAAGCTTTATGTATATCTTTAATAAATTCAACCTCAAGTAATTGCTGAATAAAATGTGTTAAATTCTTTAGTATTACCGCACCTATTCCGGCCATAAAACCAATAATAGCACTGGCTATTCTAATAAAATTTTGATTAGAAATATGTTTATATCTCCACTTTAAAAATTTAGTAAATAGTATTTTTGAATTAGGCATTTTTAAATTAAAAATTTGATCTTATTTTAAATCCAATTTTAAGTTTAACTCTTTCAATTGTTCTTCATCAATTTTAGAAGGTGCATCAATCATTACATCTCTTCCTGAATTATTTTTAGGAAAAGCGATAAAATCACGTATGGTTTCTTGCCCCCCTAAAATAGCAACTAATCGATCTAAACCAAATGCAATTCCACCATGTGGTGGTGCTCCATATTCAAAAGCATTCATTAAAAAACCGAATTGATTTTGAGCATCTTCTTTGGTAAATCCTAACAGATCAAACATTCTGGATTGCATTTTTTTATCAAAAATTCTTATTGAACCTCCACCAATTTCATTGCCATTCAATACCATATCATAAGCATTGGCTCTTACTTTCCCGGGATTAGTTTCTAACATGTGAATATCTTCCGGTTTTGGTGAGGTAAATGGATGATGCATTGCATGGTATCTTTTCGTTTCTTCATCCCATTCCAATAAAGGAAAATCTACTACCCAAAGCGGAGCAAATTCATTAGGTTTTCTCAAACCTAATGTATCAGCCATTTCCATACGTAAAACACTTAATTGGGTACGTGTTTTATCTGTTTCTCCGGCCATGATTAACATTAAATCTCCTTTTTGAGCATCCAATCTTTCTGCCCAGGCAGCAAGGTCATCCTGATTAAAGAATTTATCAACAGATGATTTAAAAGTACCATCTTCATTGTATTTTGCCCAAATCAATCCATTAGCACCAATTTGAGGTTTTTTAACAAAATCAATCAATTTATCTGTTTGTTTTCTTGAATAATTTGCACAACCAGGTACAGCAATTCCAACCACCAATTCTTGAGAATCAAAAACTCCAAAACCTTTGTTTTGTGCCAGATCATTTAACTCACCAAATTTCATATCAAAACGAATGTCCGGCTTGTCATTTCCATAAATTTTCATAGCATCATTATAGCTCATTCGTGGAAATTTACCAATTTCAATACCTTTAATTTCTTTTAATAAATGGCGTGTTAGACCCTCAAAAGCATTTAAAATATCTTCTTGTTCAACAAAAGCCATTTCACAATCAATTTGTGTAAATTCAGGTTGACGATCGGCACGAAGATCTTCATCTCTAAAACATTTTACAATTTGAAAATATTTGTCCATTCCTCCCACCATCAATAATTGCTTGAAAGTTTGGGGTGATTGTGGTAAAGCATAAAACTGACCTTCATTCATCCGTGAAGGAACCACAAAATCACGTGCACCTTCTGGTGTAGATTTGATCAAGTATGGGGTTTCAACATCAATAAAGCCTTCTTTACTAAGATAATTTCTAACCTCCATCGTTACTTTAGAACGAAAAATTAAATTTTCACGAACCGGATTTCTTCTAATATCCAAATATCTATATTTCATTAGTAATTCATCACCTCCATCTGTTTCATCTTCAATAGTAAAAGGGGGAGTTTTAGAAAAATTTAAAATAGTTATTTCTGATACTAAGATTTCAATTTCTCCGGTAAGTATATTGGGGTTTTTTGAAGCCCGCTCAATAACAGTTCCTTTTACCTGAATAACAAACTCTCTACCTAAAGTTTTGGCTTGATTCATCAAATCTTTTGAGGTTCTTTCTTCATCAAAAATTAATTGTGTTATTCCGTATCTATCTCTTAAATCAACCCAAATCATAAAACCTTTATCTCGTACTTTTTGTACCCATCCTGATAAAGTAACTTCCTGGTTTACATTTTCTAATCTTAATTCTCCGTTCGTATGACTTCTAAACATTTTTTTGATTTTTGAGGTGCAAATTTAATCAAATCATTAGGATTTCATTAACTATTTTTTTATTATTTACTTTTTCATTAAATTAAAGAAATCATTAAATAATTGTAGTTTTATGTTCCTTTAGAAGATTCTTTTACAATATTAACTTTATATATTATGAAATATCAACATCTTGCAATAAACATTAAAATAAAGGCAAAGCAGTATAAAGATAAGAATGCTATTTATTACAAAGATGATAAAACAGATTCCTGGGTTGGAATTCCATGGAATAAATTTGATTATCAAATTAAAAATATTTCAAAAGCACTTTTAAAATTCGGAATTAAACCTCAACAAAACATTGCCATATTTGCACAAAATATTCCCGAATGGATCATTGCTGATCTGGCAATAATGAGTATTAGGGCTGTTACTGTTCCTATTTACGCAACAAACTCTACAAAAGAAGTTGAATACATTGTAAATGACGCTGAGATTAGTGTGATTTTTGTTGGTGAACAAATGCAATATGATGAAGTTGTAGCACTTTGTAAAAAAAATAAATATCTAAAATTAGTTGTAGCTTTACGTGATGATATCAAACTAAAAACAACTACAAATTCTGTTTATTTAAAAGATTTTTCCTCTGTTAAACAGGATAGAAAAATTGATTTAGAACTTCAAAAAAGATATGATGAAAGCAGCTTATCAGATCTAGCTTGTATTATTTACACTTCGGGTACAACAGGCGAACCAAAAGGGGTAATGCTCGATCACGCCAATTTTGCAGATACAATCAAGGCACATGATAAGGAGTTAAATTACTCCGATAAAGATACGTCACTAAGTTTTTTGCCTCTTACCCATGTTTTTGAACATAATTGGGTTTTGGTTTGTTTGCATAATGGAATTGAAGTTTATTTTAATGAAAATCCAAAATTTATTGCGAATGCATTAAAAGAGGTCAAACCTAATTATATGTGTGCCGTTCCAAGATTTTTTGAGAAGATCTATAGTGCAATTGAAGATAAGAAGAATTCGAGTTCATCCACAAAGATCAAACTATTTGATTGGGCTTTGGATGTTGGAAATGATTATTACAACCATCATAAAAGATTAGAGAAAAGTATTCCATTTAGTTTAAAACTAAAAAATATAATTGCTGATAAATTAGTGCATAGTAAACTGAAAGATATTTTAGGTGGAAATATTAAAATGATGCCCTGTGGTGGAGCACCAATTGATGCAAAAATTGTAAGATATTTTCACTCCATAGGAATAAATGTAAAAGTTGGCTATGGTTTGACCGAAACCATGGCAACAGTTACACTTTTTGGGGATAATCATTTTGAGTTTGACTCGGTTGGTAAACCTATTAACGGAACTGAAATAAAAATTGGAGAAAATAATGAGATCTTAGTAAAAGGTCCGGGGGTTATGAAAGGCTATTATCAAAAACCTGATCAAACAAAAAGTACATTTATCGATGGTTGGCTTAAAACCGGTGACGCAGGAAAAATTGACGAATTCGGAAACTTGTATATTACTGATAGAATTAAAGATTTGATGAAAACATCAGGAGGTAAATACATAGCTCCCCAAAAATTAGAAACCGCATTTGTAAATGATTCTTTTATTGAGCAAATTGCAATTATTGGAGACCAAAAAAAGTTTGTTTCTGCTTTAACAGTACCGGATTTTGAAACTTTGAAAAAATATGCTGAAAAAAATAAAATTCGCTTTGATAATATTGAAGATCTAATAACCAACAATCAAATAATCGAAATGTTTAGACAACGTTTTGAGGAACTCCAAAAAAACTTTTCGGGATTTGAAAAAATTAAGAAATTTACACTTCTTCCAAAAGAATTTACAATTGATGCCGGTGAACTTACTGCAACACTTAAACTTAAAAGAAAAGTAATTGCAAAAAAATATAAAGAATTGATCGATAAAATGTACGGGGATTAATTAAAAAGATATAAGACACTTTGACGTAAGACTTAAGACAATAATTATTGTCTTAAGTCTTACCTCTTGAAATCTTATGTCTATTCCTTACCTTTACAAGCAAAACTAATAATCTTGAACACACAATTATTCTTAGTCCCCACCCCAATAGGAAATCTGGACGATATGACTTTTCGCGCTATAAAAGTGCTGAATAAAGTTGATCTAATCCTTGCTGAAGACACCCGTACATCAGGTAAATTATTAAAGCATTTTGAGATTTCTACACCCATGCAAAGTCACCATATGCACAATGAACATAAGATGGTTGACAGAATTGTTGAAAGACTTAAAAATGGTGAAACAATCGCTTTAATTTCAGATGCCGGTACTCCAGCAATTTCTGATCCGGGTTTTTTGTTAACCCGTGCATGTATAAAAAATGACATAGAAATTGAATGTTTACCCGGAGCAACTGCTTTTGTACCCGCATTGGTAAATAGTGGTCTACCCAACGATAAATTTGTGTTTGAAGGATTTTTACCGATTAAAAAAGGAAGGCAAACAAGATTAAAATTATTATCGGAAGAATCCAGAACCATGATCTTCTACGAATCTCCACATAAACTTATAAAAACATTAAGTCATTTTTCTGAATATTTTGGTGAAGATAGATTAGTTTCTGTATCACGGGAATTGACAAAACTTTATGAAGAAACTATACGTGGTACACTTGCAGAGGTATTAACTCATTTTGAGAACAAAGCACCTAAAGGAGAGTTTGTAATAGTTGTAGCAGGAAAACCAACGTAGATCATCAACAAATAAAGGAATTTTTACGCTACAATTCCAAATTAATAATTCATAAAATTTTTTTAAATTTGCATTTTTAAAAATCAGCACAAACATGCAATTAATAATACGTTCGTATAATTTACCTTTAAAGCACACTTTTACAATTTCTCGTCAGTCATTTGATTTTAAACCATCTATGATACTCGAGTTAAAAGATGGTGATATCTCTGGGTTTGGTGAAGCTTCTGAAAATCCATATTATCACAAAACAATTGATAACATGGTAAGTGATTTATTAAATTGTAAAGAAATAATTGAAGCCGATACAAATGATACTCCCGAGGAATATTGGAAAAAATTATTTCCTTATCTAAAAGATGATATGTTTGCTTTATGCGCATTAGATTTAGCTTATAACGATCTTTATGCTAGAAAAAAACAAAAGAAATTATTTGAATTATGGAATTATAACATTGAAAATAATCCCTTATCAAATTATACAATTGGAATTGATACCATTGAAAAAATGGTATTAAAAATGAAAGAAACACCATGGCCAATCTATAAAATCAAATTAGGGACTAAAGATGATCTTGCAATAGTTAAAGAATTACGCAAACATACTGATGCAATATTTAGAATAGATGCTAATTGTGCCTGGGGTGTTGAAGAAACAATAAAAAATTCGATTGAATTAAAAGAATTGGGTGTTGAATTTTTAGAACAACCCCTACCAGCTGAAGATTGGAAAGGAGCAAGAGAAGTATTTTTAAAATCTGCTTTACCAATAGTTGCAGATGAAAGTTGCCAGGTAGAAGAAGATGTAGTTAAATGCCATAATCATTTTCATGGTGTAAATATTAAATTGGTAAAATGTGGAGGTGTGACTCCTGCAAGAAGAATGCTAAAAAAGGCCAAAGAATTAGGTATGAAAACAATGGTAGGCTGTATGACAGAATCTTCTATTGGAATTTCTGCAATAGCACATTTATTGCCACAATTAAACTATGTTGATATGGATGGTGCAATGTTACTATCAAAAGATATCGCTAAAGGCATAACCATGGATTACGGAAAAGTAATTTATTCTGATAGAAATGGAACAGGAGTAAAATTGATAGATAATAACCCAATAAAAATAATACAATGACAAATAAAGTAAAAATACAATGGGAAAGAAATATGCTTTTCAATGTGGATAGCATCGGTGGGAGTTTTAAAATTGATGCCAATTCAGATGTTGGGGGTGAAGGATTAGGACCCAGACCAAAAGCTTTGATGCTTTCTTCTCTTGCCGGTTGTACAGGAATGGATGTGATTTCATTGCTAAAAAAAATGAGAGCAGAAGTTGATAACTTAGAAATTGATGTTACCGGAGAATTAACTGATGTACATCCGAAATATTACCATAAAGTTCATGTTGAGTATAGGTTTTACGGAAAAGATTTTAAAAAAGATAAAATTGAAAAATCGGTAAACCTATCCCAAGACCGTTATTGTGGAGTAAGTGAAATGTTTAGACAATTTGCTGAACTTACTCACGAAATTAAATATATTGAACAATAAAAAAGCCCCAAATTGGGGCTATACTTTTCAATAAGTAATACTTTTATTAATTACTACTTGTATTTATAATTGTAATAATTAGTGCTGTTGCAGAAAGCAATACTCCTAATGATGAGAATATCACACCGGTACTAGGACCTATATTCGAAGCTTTTGCTTGTGTTTTGTTAGGTTCAACATAAACCACATCATTTTGTGATAAATAATAAGCCGGCGAATCAAAAAGATCTTTTGATTTTAAGTTTATTCTTGTAAAAGTTTTTTTACCATCATAATCGTGAATTACCAATACATTTTCTCTTTCTCCATAAATAGTAAGGTCTCCAGCCATACCTAATGCTTCGATCAAAGTTACTCTTTCATTGGTTGCCGTATAAGTACCTGGTCTTGCTACTTCTCCTAAAACTGTTATTTTATAATTTAAAGTTCTAATATTAACTATTGGAACTGTAATATAATCTTTCAATTTCTCTACAAACATATTCGTTGCCTGTTCACGATTCAAACCTGCAATTTTTACTTTTCCCAAAACTGGAAAATCAATATTACCTTCCGGATCAATAATATAAGACTGGATTCGCTCTCTACCATAAGACTGCCTAATATCATCTGAATAGGAAACTGAATTTTGATTAAATGGTTTAGCGGCTTCAGAATCTACAGCATTTACTACAATAATTAATTCATCATCAACATGATATGTAGGCATATAGCTATCAATACCAATAATATTGTCTTTAGAATCAATACCATTGAAATAAACAATATCTTCTTTAGAGCCACAAGAAATAAGTAATAAAAACGAAATTAATAAGGGGATTATATTTTTCATAAGATTAGCATTTTTATACGAATATAATTATATTTTTTAGTTTAACAATTAATTAGAACAATACTAGTTGTTTTTTACACCTATTTGATAATATTCAAAACCTTTATCTTCTAAATTTAATTTGCTATACTGGTTTCGTCCATCAAAAATGATAGGATTTTTCATTTGTTGTTTTAATTCTTCAAAATCCGGTGAACGAAATTCTTTCCATTCCGTTAATAAAATCATGGCATCAGTATTTTGTAAAGTCTCATATTTAGAATTAAAATATGTAATCTCTTTAACACCTTTTAAGTAAAAATATTGTGCTTCATCCATTGCTTTTGGGTCATATGCCTGGATCTTTGCACCTCTCTTAACCAATTCCTTAACAATATAAATTGCAGGTGCTTCACGCATATCATCTGTGCCCGGTTTAAATGCTAACCCCCATAAAGCAAATGTTTTCCCGCTAAGGTCTTTTCCAAAACGATTAATTACTTTATCTGCAATAACTAATTTTTGTTGGTCATTTACATCTTCAACCGATGTAATTAATTTTGCATGGTATCCTTTATCTTCGGCAATTTTTTTTAGCGCTTTTACATCTTTTGGAAAACATGAACCCCCGTAACCACTACCGGGATAAATAAAACTATAACCAATTCGCGAATCAGAACCAATACCTATTCTCACTTGATTAACATCCGCTCCAACCAATTCACAAATATTGGCAACCTCATTCATAAATGAAATTTTTGTTGCTAACATCGCATTAGCAACATATTTAGTCATTTCTGCAGAACGTATATCCATTGTGATAATACGATCATAATTGTGGGTAAAAGGTGCATAAAGATCTTTCATTATATCAAAACCTTTTTCACTATCAGCACCAATTACAATTCTATCAGGTTTCATAAAATCTTCAATAGCTGCACCCTCTTTTAAAAACTCCGGATTTGATACAATATGAAACTCAATTTTAACACCTCTTTTATCCAGTTCTTCCTGAACAACAGCTTTAACTTTATCACCTGTTCCAACTGGTACAGTAGATTTGTCAACAATAATTAAAGGTTTTTGCATTTCTTTTCCTAACTGTCTAGCAACATCCAAAACATATTGCAAATCGGCTGAGCCATCATCACCCATTGGCGTTCCTACTGCAATAAAAACTACTTTTGCTTTTTCTAAACCATCTTTTAATTTGGTACTAAAATGTAAACAATTTTTATTTACATTCTTTTCTACCATTTGTTCTAAACCCGGTTCATAGATTGGTATAATTCCTTTTTTTAGATTTTCAATTTTCTTAGTATCAACATCTATACATGTCACATTATTTCCCATTGCCGAAAAACATGTACCTGTAACCAAACCAACATAACCAGTACCTATAACTGTTAAATTCATAAATATTTTATTTTAAATTTTCCCAATACCATTGTATAGCTTCTTCTAAACCATCACTCAATGAATATTTTGGATTATATCCTAATAATTCTTTTGCTTTTTCTATAGATGCCAATGAATGTGGAATATCACCTTTTCTTATTGGCCCATATTTAATCTCTACATCAGCAATATTTTTATCAAATTTACTTAAAGAATCTTTTAAACTCTCCACCAATTTGTTAAGTGTAGCTCTTTGTCCGAATGCAACATTATAAACAGTATTTATTGCTTTAGGATTTTCTGAACTCATGGATAATAAATTCATTTGTATCACATTGTCTATATAAGTAAAATCTCTTGAAAATTCACCATCCCCATTAATCACAGGTGATTCATGATTGATCAACTGACCTACAAATTTTGGAATTACCGCCGCATAAGCACCATTCGGATCTTGTCTTCTTCCAAAAACATTAAAATACCGTAAACCTATTGTATCCAAACTATAAGTTTTTTGAAAAATATCAGCATATAACTCATTAACGTACTTAGTTATTGCATAGGGAGATAAAGGTTTTCCAATATTTTCTTCAATTTTTGGTAATGATTCTGAATCACCATAAGTGGATGAGCTGGCAGCATAAACAAATCTTTTTACTCCCGCATCTCTGGCAGCAACCAACATATTTAAAAAACCCGATATATTAACATCATTGGTAGTTATAGGATCTGCTATTGATCGTGGCACAGAGCCTAAAGCAGCCTGATGTAAAACAAAATCGGTATTTTTAATGGCTTTTTTACAATCTTTTAAATTTCGAATATCCCCTTCAATTAATGTGAACTTAGGATTACTAAGAAAAGATTCAATGTTCTTTCTTTTCCCTGTTGAAAAATTATCTAAACAAATAACCTTATTATTTTTTTGTAACAGAACTTCACAAAGATTAGAACCAATAAATCCTGCACCTCCGGTTACCAATATTGTTTTGTTCTTAATTTCTGCCATTTGATGATACTGTTATTTTTATACTTGTAGTTTCTTTTCAATTTTTCTTAAAAAACTCAAAGGTATATTTACATTAAAACCACTTCCTAGAGAATCTATTTTAACAACAACCCTATGGCTACTACTGGTTTTTTCACAAACTGCAATTAATCCCATAAATGGACCATTGGTTACTTCAACAGTATCACCTGTAACAACTCTAAAATTATTTGAAATTTCAAATTTTTCATCACTGTTACTTAATATTTTTAAATTTTGAATTTCAAACTCTTTGATCTTAGCTGGTTTTCCTAAATGTTTCAAAACATTAACTGTTCCCGGAATTGGTAAGGTCTTGTTTAAATTTTTTTCTTCAATATTAACAAAAACATAGGAAGGAATTAAAGGTAGCTGAACAGTTTTTTTCCGATCACTCCATTGCCTTACTGTTTTAATCAAAGGTAAAAACGCTTCAATATCGCTATCTAGCATTCTTTCTAATACTCTTTTTTCGGCTCTAGGTTTGGTAAAAACTGCATACCAATATTTTTCCTTATTAGGTTTAGTCAAATCCATAAATGTTTTTCAAAAAACTTTATTTAACGAATATTTTGTGTGTTTTTGATTAGTTTAGCAAATATAATATATTAATAATTTTACCAATAATTAAAATTGATTATTATATAAATAATTCTAAATCAATTTAAAATTGCAACGAATAATAGTTTCAGTAACTAACGATTTAGTAACCGATCAAAGGGTTAAGAAAGTTTGTGATTCTTTACAGGATTTAGACTTTAATATTATACTGATTGGAAGGAAATTACCTGATAGTTTAACTATTAAAAGAAACTATAAAACTATTAGAATGTCTCTTTTATTTAATAAGGGTTTTTTATTTTATGCTGAATATAATATTCGATTATTCTTTAAACTTATATTTTTAAAATCAGATGTGCTTTTGGCGAATGATTTAGACACTTTATTACCTAACTTTCTAATCAGTAAAATGCTATCTAAAAAATTGGTTTATGATAGCCATGAGTTATTTACGGAAGTTCCCGAATTAATTACTCGTCCAAAAATTAGAGATTTTTGGTTACAAATTGAAAAATATATTTTTCCAAAACTTAAAAATGTATACACTGTAAACAAAAAAATTGCAGATTTCTATGAAAAAAAGTATAAAATTCCTGTTAAAATAATTCGCAATATTCCTCCAAAATTATCCGATATTAAGATTGATGATAACCTCTCCTATAAAATAAAAGGAGATAAAAAAATGCTGATTTTTCAAGGTAGTGGAATCAATATTGATCGAGGTGCAGAAGAAGCTGTTCAAATGATGCAATATGTTAACAATTCTGTTTTATACATTATAGGTAGTGGTGATGTTATTAAAAATCTAAAAGAATTAATAATCGACTATAATCTGGAAAATAAAGTGTTTATCAAAAATAAAATGCCTTATAATGACTTGATGGAATATACCAAAATTGCCGATTTAGGTATAACCTTAGATAAAGGAACAAATTTAAATTATGAATACAGTTTGCCAAACAAAGTTTTTGATTATGTAAAGGCTCAAATTCCAATTTTAACTTCAAATAGAGAAGTTGTATCAAAAATAGTTAGTGAAAACAATATTGGTTTTGTTTGTAAAACGCACAATCCAAAAAAACTTGCAGAAATTGTAAATACGATCTTATTTGATGAAGAATTGAATAAAAACTGGAAAATGAATCTGAAAAAAGTTGCTGAAATTTATACCTGGGAAAATGAATCTGAAAAATTAAAAGAAATTTTTAAAAACATTGAATAAAAAATTACATATAGTTTCATTTGATGTGCCTTATCCTCCTGTTTATGGGGGTGTTATTGATGTGTTTTATAAATTAAAAGCTTTATCTGAATTAGGAATTGAAATTTATTTACACACTTTTGAGTATGGAACAGGAAGACAATCAGAGCTAGAAAAATACTGTAAAAATGTATATTATTACCAAAGATCTTCCTCCTTAAAAAGAATATTTTCCAAATTGCCTTTTATTGTTAATTCGAGAAAAAATGAAATCCTAATTCAAAATTTAAAAAAAATAAAAGCTGCAATTTTATTTGAAGGTTTACATACTACTTATCCTTTATTAAAACATAATTTTAAAGATCGAAAAATTCTAATTAGAACACATAATATTGAACATGAATATTATTTTGGATTGGCAAAAAGTGATAAATTAATATCAAAAAAAATATTTTTTAATATAGAAGCTTTAAAATTAAAATATTATCAATCTATTTTAAAAAAAGCGGATAGTATTTTGAGTATTTCTCCTTTAGAATTTAAATATTTTAACAAATTATTTGAAAACAAAACTGTATACATTCCTGTGTTTCATCGAAATACACAAGTTAAAAGTCTTTCTAAAAAAGGTTCATTTGCTCTTTATCATGGTGATTTACGAGTATCAGATAATTTAAAAGCAGCTTTTTTTTTAATTGATATATTTAATGATCTTAATTATAATTTAATTATTGCAGGAAATACACTAAATAAAAATCTATTAAGAGTTATTAATAAAACTACAAATATTTCCTTCGAAAAATTAGAAAATAATACTAAATTAATCTCTTTATTTAAAGAAGCTCACATAAATATTTTACCCACTTTCCAAAAAACAGGTATTAAACTAAAACTAATTAATACCTTGTATAATGGGAGGTTTTGTCTTGTAAATAATGAAATGATAGCAGGAACAGGTTTAGAAAATTTATGTTTACAGGCAAATAGTAAAAATGAATTTAGAAATCAAATTTTAGACATAGCTAATAAAGAGTATTTATTTAAAAATACCGAAAAAAAAGAACGCTTATTAAAAGCGTTCAACAATACAATTAATGCAAATAAAATTATTGATTTATTATAATTATTTACATTACTTCAAAAACTTTGCTCCCTTCACATTTTACAGTTTTATGCGGAAATTTTAATATTAAAGCATAATCATGTGTAGCCATTAAAATTGTGATTCCGGTTTTATTGATGTCTTCTAAAACATTCATTATTTCAACTGAAGTTTTAGGATCTAAATTTCCGGTAGGTTCATCGGCTAATATCATTTCAGGGTTATTTAACAATGCTCTTGCAATGGCAATACGCTGTTGTTCTCCACCTGATAACTGATATGGCATTTTAAAACCTTTGCTTTTCATAGCTACTTTTTCTAAAACATCATTGATCTTCGCTTCCATTTTTGCATTTTCTTTCCATCCTGTAGCTCTTAAAACAAAAAGTAAATTTTCAAAAACATTACGATCATTCAGCAATTTAAAATCCTGAAATACAATACCAATTTTTCTTCGTAAAAAAGGAATCTCTTTTTCTTTTAACTCCTTCAGATTAAAATCAACAATGCTTCCTTCGCCTTTTTGCAATGGCAAATCACCGTATAAGGTCTTCATTAAACTACTCTTTCCACTTCCGGTTTTACCTATCAAATAATTAAAATCACCTTTTTTTATATCAAGATTTACATCCGATAAAATTAGTATTTCTCTTTGAAAAATTGAAGCATCTTTTAATTGAAGCATTATTTTTTAAATTATTTTATTTGTTACAAACTTACTGTTAAAATTCCATATATTAAAGTTTGTAATTATTGAAATATTAAATCAATTATTCATTATTAAACATTAACATTTGTTTATAAAAATAATTGATTTAATTTTTTTATCATTGAAGATTATTTAAAAAGCTATCTAAATTCATGTACTTTTCAACAATCCAAACAAGTAATCAACATTTTTGCAATTTAATTGTATTAATACGTTTAGTAAAAAAAATGATATGATTACTTTTGATTGTTTTTAAAAAACTGATAAATGAGAATAGGTAAAATCTATATTACAATTATATTTTTATTAATTTCAATTAATTTCCGTGCACAAAAATCAGAAATTTATACCAATAAATATGTCCCATATGATCATGCCATTGAACTTTATCAAAATAAAGATTATTATGCTGCTCAGATAAAATTTGATGAAATTAAAGATCAATTTGAAGACGCCTCTGAATTAAAAGCAAGAAGCTATTATTATAGAGCCTTTTGTGCAATTAGATTGGGAGAAAAAGAAGGCGAAGATCTTATGCGCGAATTTGTAGATAAATTTCCTACAAGTACAAAACGCAACAATGCATTTTTAGAAGTAGGTGATTACTATTTTAAAAATGCCAATTACCCTTACGCTTTAAAATGGTATTCAAGAGTGAATATCAACAGTTTAAGCATATATCAACAAGAATACTTCCAATTTAAATTTGCTTATGGATTATTTGCTGCAGGAAGCTATGCCAAGTCAAAAAAATACTTCTCTCAACTACTAAGTTCTGAAAAATATGGTGCCGAAGCCAAATATTATTATGGGTATATGGCCTATAAAGATGACGATTATGAAAAAGCCGATAAATATTTAAGTGAAGTTGCTAATGATAAAGCTTTAGGCAAAGATATTCCATATTTTATGGCAAATATTAAATTTAAAACCGGTAAATTTCAAGAAGCTATCGATGCCGGATTGCCACTTTTAGGAAAAACAAATGGAATACAAAAATCTGAACTATCAAAAATAATTGGTGAAAGTTATTTTAATCTTGAAGAATATGAAAAAGCCATTCCTTATTTAATGAATTATAAGGGTAAAAACGGCAAGTGGAACAATACCGATTATTATCAATTAGGTTATACTTATTATAGGCAAGATGATTACCAAAATGCAATGGAATGGTTTACAAAGATCATTGATGGGAAAAATTCAGTATCTCAAAATGCATATTATCATTTAGCAGAATGTTATTTAAAAAGTGATAAAAAAACTGAGGCATTAAATGCTTTTAAAAATGCATCACAAATGGAATTTGATCAAACCATCAAGCAAGATGCCTGGCTAAATTATGCCAAATTAAGTTATGAAATTGGAAACCCATATCAAAGTACAGCAGATATTATTCAAGAATATCTACAAAAATATCCAACCGACATTAATAAAGACGAACTCAATAATTTATTGATCAGCTCATTTATTTCTGCAAAAGATTATGAGGGAGCTATTCGTTATTTAGAGAATAAAAAAGATACTGAAAACTATCAAAAAGTTGCTTTTTTAAGAGGGGTACAATTATTTAATGATCAAAATTATACCGAAGCAAAAAAATATTTCAATTTAACCACTAATATCATTAACAATTATAATGCTAAGGCAACTTTTTGGAAGGCAGAATCTGATTATCGTTTAAATAATTTTGATGCTGCATTACTAGGTTTTGAATCATTTTCTAATTTAGCTGATGCCAAGAACCAAATTGAATTTGATGATATTGATTATTATCTGGGTTATACTTATTTTAAGTTGAAAGATTATAATAAAGCCGGTGGTTATTTTAAACAATATATTGAAAGTAATCCAGCTAATTCTGATCAAAAAATTGATGCGTATATGCGCTTAGGCGATAGTTTTTTTGCACTGAGTAATTATTATAAAGCACTAAATCCTTATGAAAAAGTTATATCAGCAAATGATATAAATGTTGATCAGGCTCAATATCAAAGTGCATTGTGTTATGGTTTTTTGGGTGAGAATGATAAAAAGATCAATGAGTTAGAAAATTTCTTAAAATACAATGTAAAATCCCCATTAAGAGATGATGCCCTCTATGAACTAGGAAATACTTATATAAGTAAAAATGAAACAGGCAAAGCCATAAAAACTTATGATAATATTATCAATAATTATCCTCAAAGCTCTTATGTACCTAAAGCATTATTAAAACAAGGGCTCATTTATTACAATACTGATAATAATCAAAAAGCTTTGGCAAAATACAAAACTGTTGTAAAAGATTATCCAAAATCTTCTGAGGCTAATGAAGCTGTATCAAATGCACGTCAAATATATGTTGATATTGGTAAAGTTGATGAATATGAAAAATTGATAAATGACCTTGACTATGATGTATCTGATAAAGAAATCGGAAATACTATGTTTGAGTCAGCTGAAAAACAGTATTTAAACAATAATTATAAAAAAGCTATTGAAGATTTTCAAAAATATTTAAAAAGATTTCCTAATGGAACTTACACCCTATCTGCAAATTATTATTTAGCAGATGCCTTTGAAAAAGATAAACAACCACAAAAAGCGATTGTACATTACAAATATATTATAGATAAAAATCGTAATGATTATACGGAAAATTCATTACTAAATCTTTCGCAGATTTATCTTAATAAAGAAGATTGGGAAAATGCTCTACCATTATTAATTAAACTTGAAAAAGAAGCTGATAGCCAACAAAACATAATTTTTGCACAAAGTAATTTAATGAAAGGAAACTATGCTTTAAACAATTATGAAAAAGCAGTTAATTACGCTGAAATGATCTTACAAAAAGAAAAAATAGAAGATCAGGTAAAATCTGATGCACAAATAATTATTGCCCGTTCAGCCTTTAAAACAGATGATATCTATAAGGCACAAGAAGCTTTTAAAGTTGTTGAAAATTCAGCCTCCGGTAAATTAAAAGCTGAAGCTATTTATTATGATGCCCTCTTTAAACATCAAGATGGTGATTATAAAAACTCTAATTTGGTTATCCAAAAATTGGCTTCAGAATTTGCCATCTATCGTTATTGGGGTTCAAAAGGGCTTATTATTATGGCAAAGAATTTTTACGAATTAAAGGATGCTTATCAGGCTACATATATTTTAGAAAATGTATTAAAAAACTTTAGTGATTTCCCTGAAGTTACTAATGAAGCTATGATAGAATTGCAAAAAATTAAAAAAGAAGAAGCTAAAACAAATGAATCTGTCATACAAGAAAACTAATATATTTCGAATGAAAAAGTTTGTTACTTTACTATTTTTATTATTCTTTACAGGATTTGTTTTTTCACAAAAAAAGAAAAAGGATACGCTTGACACAGAAGTAATTCGCGTAGTAAAACCATACTCTCCAACAGTCTCGGATGCATTTAAAATTAAAAATAACCCTCAAATAGATTCGGTTGAGATCAATACCAAAAAAGAAGTTATCTACCATATAAACTCTGTTCCGGTTGCTTCAACTTTTACACCTGCAAAAGGCAAAGCCAAAGCAATAAAACGTGAACCTAAAGAGCGTTTTCATAATAATTATGCAAGCGTTGGTTTTGGAAATTATCTTACACCTTTTGTTGAAATATTTGCCAATTACAACTTAACAAATTATAGTGATCTTGGTGGGTTTTTAAACTATATATCATCTTTTGGTGATATCAAAGGTGTTAAGCTCAACAGCACATTTTCTGATATAAAAGCTGATTTTTACTACAAACAAACTGAACGGTATTTTGAATGGCAAATCAATGCCGGATTAAAAAATGAAGTTGTTAATTGGTACGGTTTACCCGAAGAAATTAATTTTAAACAAAATATTATCAATTCAATTAATGAAGAACAATCTTACGGCACACTTTATTTGGGTGGTGAAGTTGAGTTTTTTGATGCCTTGATTCATAATGGTGAAGTTAGATTTACAAGATTTTTTGACAAACATAATAGTGATGAAAACCATGTAGAAATTATGGGGAATGTTGAGTTTCCGGTTTGGAGCGAATTGATGAACAGTTATATTTCTTTAGAGTTTTTAAATGGTAATTTCAAACAAAACTATCTAAATACCGATGGTATAAATCACAACTTCTTGAACATTGGTTTTAGTCCGAATTTTACAATGCTTCGCGATAATTTGACACTAAATTTAGGGGCAAAGCTTTACTATAGTTTAACGAATAATGAAAATGATAAAAGTAGGTTCTATGCTTATCCAAATGTTACAGCTTCTTATAAGATCAATGAAGAATATTTAATTGCTTATGCTGGTATTGTTGGAGATCTTTACCAAAATACTTACCAAAAATTTGTTAGTGAAAACCCTTTTGTATCTCCTACGCTAAACATAAGAAGAACAGATCAACAATACTTAGGATATTTGGGTGCTAAGGGAAAATTTTCAACAAATCTAAGTTTCAATATCAAGGCTTCCTACGGGAATGAAATTGACAAACCTTTGTTTAAATTAAATCCATCAAAAACAAATGGCAATATTTTATTAAATAAAGGTTACGAGGCCGGTAATTCATTTGATGTAGTTTACGATAAGGTTCAAACTATAAATGCTTTTGCTGAAATTATATATGATTACGATGAGCATATTAAATTTGGTGGAAATTTTGAGTTTAATTCATACAGTCTAAAAACACAAGAATCAGCCTGGAATTTACCCATGTTAAAAACAACCCTTTTAGCCAAATACACACAAAAAAAATGGTTTGCCGGAGCTAATTTTTATTTTGCCAGTGAACGAAAAGATGAACTAATAATCATTCCTGATTCCTCTACAAATAAATTATCCAATTCAGTATATTTTGATATAAATCTAAATGGTGGGTATTATTTTAATGACCGTTGGTCAACATTTATCAAACTCAATAATATTTTAAGTGATAATTACCAAAAATACACCAATTTTAAGGTGCAAGGATTTCAAGTAATGGGAGGTGTAACCTATCGGTTTGATTTTTAAATAGTTTTAGAAATAACCTCAAAGAAAAATAATCTACTCATACATTTTTTTATAATATTCCTGGTAAGTACCTGAGGTAACATTATTTAACCATTCTTCATTATTTAAATACCAATCTAAAGTTTTGGCAAGTCCTTGCTCAAATGTTACACTGGGTTTCCAACCCAATTCTTTGTTTAATTTTGTCGCATCTATCGCATAACGTCTGTCATGTCCGGCGCGATCTTTCACATAAGTAATCAATTTAGCAGAGCTACCCTTTTCACGATTTAATTTCTCATCCATTTGTTTACAAAGCAAATTGATCAAATTTAGGTTAGTCCATTCATTAAAACCACCAATATTATAAGTATCAGTATTTTTTCCTTTGTGGAAAATCTCATCAATTGCAATAGCATGATCTTCTACATATAACCAATCACGTGTATAATTTCCATCGCCGTAAACGGGTAAAGGTTTGTTATTTTTTATATTGTGAATAAACAAGGGAATTAACTTTTCTGGAAATTGATTTGCACCGTAATTATTTGAACAGTTACTAATTACAAAAGGTAAACCATAAGTATTTCCATATGCTCTTACCAAATGATCAGAAGCTGCTTTTGATGAGGCATAGGGAGATTGAGGATCATAAGAGGTTGTTTCTTTAAACAATCCTGTTTTGCCTAATGAACCATAAACTTCATCCGTAGAAACGTGATAAAATAATTTACCCTCAAAGTTATCTTTCCAAATATCGCGAAAAGCATTTAATAAATTGGCGGTTCCCAAAACATTGGTCTCAATAAAATCATTGGGATTAGTTATAGAGCGATCAACATGACTTTCAGCAGCCAAATGTATAACTGCATCAAATCGATACTTTTTAAATAATGAATTTATAAAATCAATATCTTTTATATTCCCCTTGATAAAGGTATAGTTAGGTTGATTTTCAATATCTTTAATATTCTCTAAATTTCCGGCATAAGTCAAAGCATCAAGATTGTAAATTTGATATTCAGGATATTTATTTACAAATAATCTTACTACATGCGAACCTATAAATCCTGCACCACCGGTAATTAATATTTTATTAATCATACTTTTATCTTTTCACTTTAAACTTTTTACTTCCTACTGTTTCATTTGCCATTTCCAAGCTGCATCTAATGCGTCTTCCAAACTCAATTCCGATTTCCATCCGAGTTCTTTATTGGCTAAAGTTGTATCTGCATAAGCCGAAGTAATATCTCCTTCTCTTCTGCCAACAATTTTATAATTTAGTTTATTACCACTTACTTTTTCAAAAGCAGTGATCACTTCTAAAACCGAACTTCCTTTACCGGTGCCTACATTAAATGTTTCGAAATTGGTTTTGTTTTGTTTTTTTAACAATCTATTCAATGCAGAAACATGTGCTTTTGCCAGATCAACTACATGAATATAATCACGAATAGCCGTACCATCAGGTGTAGGATAATCATCACCAAAAACCAATAATTCTTTTCTTATTCCTGCTGCAGTTTGTGTAACAAAAGGAATTAAGTTTTGTGGAACACCGATGGGTAACTCACCAATTATAGCACTTTTGTGCGCTCCTATAGGATTAAAATAACGCAAAGCAATGACACTAATATCTTTCACTTTTGCTGTATTTTTTAAAATTTCTTCTCCCATTTGCTTGGTATTACCATAGGGAGATTCTGCCGGTTTTATGGGTGCATTTTCAGTAATTGGTAATTTATCGGCTTGACCATAAACTGTACATGAAGAGCTGAAAATAAAATTTTTAACTTTATTTTTCACCATTTCTTGAAGTACAAAAACCAAAGTAGCTATATTGTTTTCGTAATATTGCAACGGTTTTTCAACGGACTCGCCAACAGCTTTGGAAGCAGCAAAATGAATAACGCCATCAATTTTATGGTCTTTAAAAAATTGTTGTACTAACTTTTTATCTTTTAAATCGAATTGAATAAACTCCGGTTTTTTACCTGAAATGGATGTAATTCCATCTAAAACTTCAATTTTTGAATTAGATAGGTCATCAATTATTATAACATCAAATCCTTCATTTTGTAATTCTACAACCGTATGCGAGCCGATAAATCCTAGTCCACCGGTTACTAATATTTTATTCTTTTCTTTTTTCATAGTTCTTTGAAATTATATATTCACGCACCCCCCTTCTCTAATTGAGAATATTATTTTACAAAGTCTAAAATTGTTTTTATAATAAAATCTTGTTGTTCTTTTTCAAGTTCAGTATGCATTGGCAATGAAATCACTGTTTGTATCAATTCATTGGTTGCATTAAAATCGGCTTCATTATAACGTGTATCAGCATAGGCTTTTTGACTGTGTAACGGAACCGGATAATAAATGGCATTTGGTATATCATTATCTAAAAGATGTTGATGTAATGCATCTCTATCAACATCTTTTAAACGTAAAGTATATTGATGAAAAACATGCGTAGTAAATTCACTGGTTATAGGAGTAATAATTCTATCGCATTCTAAGAAAGCATTGTTATAATAATCGGCTGCATTTTTTCTAGCTTCACAATAAGCATCTAAATAAGGCAATTTAATTCTTAAAACCGCTGCCTGCATACTATCTAATCTTGAATTTACTCCTATTACATCATGGTAATATCTTTTGTACATCCCGTGATTAACCATTCCGCGGATTGTATAGGCCAAATCATCATCATTGGTGAAAATTGCTCCACCATCACCATAACAACCTAAATTTTTTGATGGAAAAAATGATGTTGTTCCTATGTTTCCAATGGTTCCTGCTTTTTTAATTGTTCCGTCTTTAAAAGTATAATCGGCACCAATTGCCTGAGCAGTATCTTCAATAACAAAAAGATCGTGTTCTTCTGCAACCTCTAAAATAGCTTCCATATTTGCACACTGACCAAATAAATGTACCGGCACAATTGCTTTGGTTTTTGGCGTTATCGCTTTTTTCAAAGCTTCAATATTCATGTTAAATGTATTGATGTCTACATCTATCAAAACCGGTGTTAACTTTAAAAGAGCAATGACCTCAACTGTTGCTGCAAAAGTAAAATCTACTGTAATTACCTCATCACCTTGCTCTAAACCTAAACCCATCATGGCAATTTGTAAAGCATCTGTACCATTGGCACAAGGAATTACATGTTTTATATTAAGATATTCTTCTAAATCACTTTGAAAATTCTTTACTTCCGGGCCATTGATATAGGCTGCTGAGTGCACTACCTCCATTAAAGCTTCATCAATTTGAGGTTGAATTTTCTTATACTGACTTTGTAAGTCAACCATTTGAATTTTTTTCATTTATATTTATTTTTTTAATGTCTGTATTTTGAAATTTGAGAAAAACAAAAATACAAATTATTTATTGGCTGTAAACCTAAATTTTTATATTCGCATATTGAATGTATATATTATATAACATAGCAGTTTACAGCATCGGTTTTTTATTAAAATTCATAGCCTTTTTTAATAAAAAAATCAGCCTTTTTGTTAATGGAAGAAATGATACTTTTTCAAAATTAAGAAATGAGATTTTACAAAAGGATCAGGTTATATGGTTTCATTGTGCTTCTTTGGGTGAATTTGAACAAGCTCGCCCAATAATTAAAAATATTAAAGATCAATATCCTGATCATAAAATTGTTTTGACCTTTTTTTCACCATCTGGTTATGAGATACAAAAAAATTTCGCTCTAGCTGATGTTGTAACTTACTTACCCTTAGATACTAAAAAAAATGCAAAAAAATTCTTAGATATTGTTCATCCCAAAATAGCAATATTTGTAAAATATGAATTTTGGCCAAATATTTTAAAGGAATTAGAAAATCTAAAAATTGAAACAATTTTAGTTTCGGGTATTTTTAGAAAAGATCAGTTGTTTTTTAAAAATTATGGTAAATGGATGCGAAAATCATTAAAAGCTTTTTCACATTTTTTTGTACAAAATGATATATCAGAAAAATTGTTACAACAAATTGGTTTTAAAAATGTTACTGTAAGTGGAGACACTCGTTTTGACAGGGTTTATGAAATTACAAAACAGGACAATCACTTAGGTTATATCGAAAATTTTAAGCAAAACAAATACACACTTATTGCAGGTAGTACCTGGCCTAAAGATGAAGATTTTTTGGTAAAATATATTAACAATCATGCTACTAGTAATGAAAAATTTATCATCGCTCCGCATAATATCAATAAAAAAACAATAGAAAATTTACACAATTCTATAAATAAAAAAACAATATTATTTTCAGATAAAAAATACAACAATGATGCGCAAGTTTTTATTGTGGATACCATAGGAATCCTAACAAAAATTTACAGTTATGCAGATGCTGCTTATGTAGGTGGGGGCTTTGACATAGATGGTGTACATAATATACTTGAACCTGCAACTTTTGGCGCTCCTTTATGTATAGGCCCTATTTTTCAAAAATTTCAAGAAGCAATTGATCTAAAAGAATTACAAGCTTGTGAAGTGTTAAAAAATCAAGAAGATTTTAATAAACATTTACAAAAATTATATAAGGATAAGAATTATAGAACAAAAAAAGGTAAGATAGCAAAAGACTATATTTTTGATAATAAAGGTGCTACAAAAATTATTTTAAAATATATAGCTTATAAACTATAATTTTATCTTTATCTTGTAGTGCTAAAAAAATCAAAGATTAGAAAAATGATACGAGAAAAATTAAACGAATATTATAAAGTAGTTTTCGAAGAAGAACTCATAGATGAACTAAGTAAAGTTGGTACATATAAACGAATTAGAGAAAACGATCTTTTAGTTGATATTGACGATAATTTTAGTAAAATCCCTCTTTTGCTTACCGGTGCTATAAAAATTAGTCGTGAAGATAAAAATGGCGACGAAATAGTTTTATATTTTTTAGAAAGAGGAGATACTTGTACAATTTCATTTGGAAGTGGCTTAAACACTACAAGAAGTAAAATAAGAGGTATTGCAGAAAAAGACTCGGAAGTCGTATTTTTCCCCTCTGAAAAACTTGAAGAATGGATGGTGAAATACAAATCATGGCGTACATTTGTTCTAGATAGCTATAATATCCGAATCAATGAAATGTTAGAAGCTATTGATACATTGGCATTTTTAAAAATGGATCAACGATTATACAAATACCTTACTGATAAAGTTAAAATAATGCGCTGTACTTCTTTACAAACAACGCATCAGGAAATTGCTACTGATCTTAATACTTCAAGAGTTGTAATTTCAAGATTGTTAAAACAATTGGAAAATGAAGGAAGAATTAAATTATTTAGAAATAAAATTGAGGTTATAGATTATTAATTTGTGATAAAAATTCCAAAAAAAATATAATTTCAGTTATATTTACAAATATAATCTAAAAACATATGGACTTTATTTTGCAACCTTGGCCTTGGTATGTTGCCGGAGTGCTAATAGCTCTGTCAATGTTTTTGATGTTTTATTTTGGGAAAAAATTTGGCGTTTCATCTAATTTAGAAACAATTTGCTCAATAGGCGGTGCTGGGAAATTAGTAGATTTTTTCAAATTTGATTGGCGGAAAAATAAGTGGAATTTATCATTCGTTGTTGGACTAATCATAGGTGGATTTATAACTAATCAATGGTTAACACCAGATCAGGGTATCGCTTTAAATCCAAAAACAATCCAAGATCTATCTGAAATTGGTATTGCAAATGCCGGATCATCCTACTTACCTGACGAGATTTTTGGTATAGATGCATTATTTTCAATCAAAGGTTTTTTGATATTACTCACAGCAGGCTTTTTAGTTGGTTTCGGTGCCAGATATGCAGGTGGTTGTACTTCAGGGCATGGTATTGTAGGTTTAAGTATGTTAGCAACAGAATCATTTATTGCCGTTGCAGGCTTTTTTATTGGAGGACTCATAATGACCTGGTTTATTTTACCTCATCTCTTTAATTAAATTTAAAAGAAATTGAGGTAAAGACTAAAATATTTAAAAAAATGAAATATTTAAAATTTTTATTAGTAGGTGTGTTGTTTGGAATAATTCTCAGCAAAGCTGAGGTTGTTTCATGGTATCGTATTTTTGAAATGTTTAAACTACAATCATTTCATATGTATGGTGTTATTGGTACTGCAGTTATTATAGGTATTTTCATTATGAGATTATTTAAATATAAGGCTATAAAAACCATTGATGGTAAAGAAATTATTGTGGCTCCAAAAAAGAAAGGGGTCTCACGTAACTTAATTGGTGGTATTATTTTTGGATTGGGTTGGGCACTTGGTGGTGTTTGCCCAGGACCAATGTTTGTGCTTTTAGGAAAAGGTATTGCCTCAATACTGGTCGTTCTTTCAGGTGCACTTTTAGGAGCATTTGTATACCATGCTGTTAAACATAAATTACCACATTAAATTTTTATTTCATAAATTTAAAATACTCCTTATCATTAATTTAGTAATTTTGTCAACTTATCTTGAATGATTTAAAATGAAAATGTTAATTGACAAATATGGTAGACAAATTACTTATCTACGATTGGCTATAACCGATCGTTGTAACTTGCGTTGTCAATATTGTATGCCTGCCCATGGAATTGATATTGTTGATCGTAAAGATCTACTCACCTTTAAAGAAATGTATCGTTTAATAAGAGTTTTAAGTGAATTAGGAGTAAATAAAGTAAGACTAACAGGGGGAGAGCCATTTGTAAGAAAAGATTTTATCAATTTTTTAGAATCTCTTTCATTTAATGATAAATTAGAACAAATAAATATTACTACAAATGGTGCTTTAATTTCTAAATACATACCTGAGTTAGAAAAATTTGGAGTTAAAAATGTCAATTTAAGTTTAGATACGCTTAAGGCGGATAAATTTAAAAAAATTACACGCCGAGATGCTTTTGAAGATACTTATAATACTCTTGAAAAATTACTTGCCAGTAAGTTAACTTTAAAATTAAATATAGTAGTATTATCAGGAACTAATACTGATGAAATAATTGATTTTATTGAATTAACCAAAAATAAAAATTTAGCAGTTAGATTTATTGAAGAAATGCCTTTTAATGGAACTGGTTTTCGTAAAACAGATGATGTTTGGAATTTTGATAAAATATATGTTGAAGCTAAAAAGAAGTATAAAAATATTATTCCTCTATTAAATAAAAAATCATCAACTTCACAAAATTTTAAGATTGAAAATTACAAAGGTTCTTTTGGAATTATTCCAGCTTTTACACGAACTATATGCCATGATTGTAATCGAATAAGAATAACCGCAACCGGAATGTTCAAAAATTGCCTTTTTGATGATGGTGTTTTTAACATAAGAGATTTTATTCGAAAAGGTGCAAGTGATGATGAATTAAAGGAATTATTTATCAATACTGTACAACAAAAACCAATCAATGGTTTCATTGCCGAAGCAAATCGTAAAAACAAAAAAGTGTCAGAAAGTATGTCAACCATCGGTGGTTGATTTTAATTTGAAAATTTTTATTCCTTAAGAACATAATTCATTTTAAATGTCTATTAAGTACATAACATGATTACAACAAAAAAAGCACTGGAAATAATATTAAGCCAAACAGAAAATTTTGGCATTGAAACCATTGATTTTAAAGATGCTATTGGCAGAGTTTTAAAAGAAGAAATTGTAGCTGATAGAGATTTCCCTCCATTTAACCGCGCTAGTATGGATGGTATTGCCATCACCGCAGGTGCTTTTAATTCGGGCATAAGAAAATTTCCAATAGAAGGTATACAGCCAGCCGGTAGTCCGCAACTTACGCTACAAAACAAAAATAATTGTATCGAGGTAATGACAGGTGCAATGACTCCTAAAAATGCAGAAGTTATAATTCCTTATGAACTTGTTGAAATTAAAAGTGGTGTTGCCAATGTTATTTCTAATGATATTAGCTTTTTTCAAAACATTCATAGAAAAGGTTTAGACAGAAAACAAAATGATATTTTAATAAATAAAAACACTGTCATTTCTCCTGCTGAAATCGGTGTTTTTGCTACTGTTGGAAAATCTAAGATAAAAGTTGCAAGTAGACCTAAAGTAATGATAATTTCAACCGGTGATGAATTGGTTGAAGTAGATCAAAACCCAAAAGATTATCAAATAAGAAGAAGTAATATACATACTTTAGTTTCTCTCCTGGAAAATTTAAAAATTAAAGCAAATACCATTCATATTACAGATGATAAAACTTTATTAAAACAAAAAATTGAGAAAATTTTAAACAATTATGATGTTTTACTTTTTAGTGGAGCAGTAAGTAAAGGTAAATTCGATTTCTTACCCGAAATTTTTGAAGAATTAGGCGTTGAAAAACTATTCCATAAAGTACGTCAACGTCCCGGAAAACCATTTTGGTTTGGTAAAAAAGAGCATAAAACAGTTTTTGCTTTTCCAGGAAACCCAGTTTCAACTTTTGTTAGCTGTATGAAATATTTTTATCCTTGGTATAAAAAATCAACTGGTATTGAATTTGAAAATAATAACTTTGCTATATTGGATCAAAATTTTAATTTTAAACCTGATTTGACCTACTTTTTACAAGTAAAACTAGAAAATAAACAAGGAACTATTTATGCGACTCCAATAGCTGGTCACGGATCTGGAGATTTAGCAAATTTAGTTGATAATGATGCTTTTATTGAACTACCTACCGGAAAACAATTATTTAATAAAGGAGAAGTTTTCCCATTAATATCCTATAGAAGTTATTAATTTAAAATATTACGTTTTGAAGAAATTCACTCATATTGGCGATAAAAACCAACCAAAAATGGTAAATGTTGGTGATAAAAACGTTACCAAAAGAAAAGCTATCGCTAAAGCGGAAATGTATTTAGGCAAAGAAATTATCTCTCTTTTTAATAATGACGAATTAACCACTAAAAAAGGACCCGTTTTTCAAACAGCTATTATTGCCGGAATTCAGGCAGTTAAAAAAACTTCTGAATTAATCCCAATGTGTCATCCATTAATTATTAACGGAGTAGATATAATAATTGATATTATTGATAATGATAATATTGAAATAATTTGCCAAGTTGAAATTGATGGTAAAACCGGCGTTGAAATGGAAGCTTTAACAGGTGCGAGTATTTCTGCCCTAACTGTTTATGATATGTGTAAAGCTATTTCTCAAAAAATGGTGATAAAAGAAATCAAACTTTTAGAAAAAACCGGTGGGAAATCAGATATAAAATCTTAAAAAAAGGGCTCAATTTATATAAATTGAACCCTAAAAAAATCAAATCTAATAATTAAAAAGACCTTTATATTTTATATTAATTTGATCAATTCTATTTCCAAAAGATTTTCCTATCTCTTCTAAAGCTTTCAATTGTTCAACATTAATAATTCCTTGAGTTTTTTTACTATCTACATAAGTATTAAATTCTTCAAATGCTGTCGCCATTTGTGTACTATTAGATACAAATTGTAACATCAACTTTCCTGATTTTAATCCATCTGCTAATGAATAATTTTCTTCTTTTTTGTTCAACAACTCTTTCCCATCAATTGCCAATTGTTCAATATTATCAGAAAATTCATTGATTGCTTTTTCAGATGATTCAATGATCCCTACTAATTCACTATCATTCTTAACATTATCCGGAATTTCAATACTAAGAGGTGCTAAAAAATTAGGGTTCCGTTCATTTATATCACCTCTACATGATGTTACAAGTACAGTAATTAAAAAGAATATTTTAACTAATTTTTTCATTTTAAAAATGATTTATGGTTCTTGTAACTAATATTCATCAGATGACTAAGAGGGGAAAAAGAGAATAAGGGGATATAAAGTCATCCGATGAATTTTGGTTAATTGTCTTGTTGATCTATCTAATATTTTTACACATTTTGCTCTACGGTTATTGTATTGTGTATTCTATATAGTGTGGAATATATAACAGATTCATTAATAATGAATACTTGTCAAAACTACATGAAACACATAAAAAATAAGTCATACTTTTGGTCAAAAATGACTCATACTTTAGTATGATTTTATATCAGAACAGGAAGTTTACAAGAATTTATAATGATTGTACTTTTCGCGCAGCTTCGATTCGATTACGAACATCAAGCTTTTCAAAAATATTTTTTGTGTGAGTTTTTACGGTAGAAAGAGAAATAAATATCTTATCAGCTATTTCTTGGTTTTTCAGACCTTGAGCTATAAGGTCCAAAACTTGAGTTTCTCTTGAAGACAAACCATAATCTTTTACTTTTTTTACAATATCTACACTATTTTCATTTTGTTCTAGCTCGGTAATTTGTTGTAAATATATTTCAATCTTATCACGCATACCTTTAATTTCTAAACTATTATTTTTTAACCTTAATCGATTATAAAAAATAAAAAATAGTATTACAAGAATCAATAAACCAATAGCTAAGAACTGTGTAATAATACTGTTTTTTTGAATTTGATTTTCAAGATTTAAACGCTTTATTTGCTCATCTTTTTTTTCAGAATTATAATTAATTTCCATAGCAGCAATATTGCTTTCGCTTTGAACATTAAAAATACTGTCACGATAAACTGTCATTAATTTATATTCCTCAAGTGCCCCTTTAGTTTTACCTTTATTTTCATAGAGCTCAGATAATGCTTGATATCCTAAAACTATATTTTCTTTAGATCCTATTTCGTTTGATAACTTTAGTCCAGATTTTATATATTCTTCCGCTTTTTCAATATTGTTTAACTGCTGATAAACTTTTCCGGTATTTATCATTGTAACACCCAACAACCATTTACTATTATGTTTTGTTAAGATTGGTATTGATTTGTTATAATACTCTAATGCTTTACTTGGTTCTCCTTTATCTTGAAACATTAATCCAATTGAACTATAAATAATAGCTATGTCATTATTATTTTTAGATTTTTTAGCAATTTCTAATGATTTATTATGATAATAAAGAGCTGTGTCATATTGTTTTTTATACATATATGCTTCTCCTAAATTATTATAATCATATCCCATTCCTCTTTCACTTTTACTTAACTTTTCCATATTAAGTGCAAGCTTGAAATATTTTATTGCGTCATCATATTTATTTAAAGTAATATAAGCATTACCTATTCCGTTTAGAGCAATAGCAATACTTTTTGTATTATCTATCTTTTCCGATAACTTTAAAGCCTCCAAATAGTACTTTATAGCTTCTTGCTCAATATTTATTCTACGGTAAGAAACGCCCAAACTATTCAAGTTTTTTATTTTAGATACTATATCCCATGAGCTTTTATAAAAAGAGATTGCTTCTTTATGAAGTTTAACAGATTTTATATACTCATGTTGGTATCTGGCATTTACACCCATTTTATTTAAGCAATTTGCCGTTCCTGTTTTATAATTTAAGTTTTTCGAAATAATAAGAGCTTCTTCTAAAATGTCGTTTCTAATGGGTTTATTATTAATTGACAATCTATAAATATTAATTAATTCATTTACCTTGATAGTATCATCAAAACGTAACGAACTAACTTGATAAAGGCTGTCAATATTAAGATTTTTCTCAGATCTTAACTTATTGAAATCAACTGATAATAAATGAATTGTTTTGTTATTTTCTCTTTTATTACAAGAAATTAATGATATAAAAAGAAGTGTAAAAACAAGCCATTTTTTATTCATCTGAAAATAGATTTGAAGCAATACAAATATTATATTTTTTAATAATTATTTTGTAATATTAATCATATTTTTTTTAAAATATTTTTATTCATATAAAAACCAGCGAAATTTATTTGCTGGTTTTTAAATTTTTCAATCAAAACTATTAATTGATCTGTCTTAAAATGCTTAACCATTATAGAATGACTCAATAAATAAAGTTAAGTACTTATAAAAGAGGGTATTTTTGCTATACTGAGTATCTTGTTAAAATAGTTACAGTAACTTTTACGGTAAAATGCAAACCGCCTTCACCACATAAGGCGCTGCCGGAATACTTGACAGAAATATTTCCATTTTTATTTATTGCTTTTTCAATATCTTTTAATTCAAAAATGGTGTGATTTAAAAATGCATCATTTACAACATATTCATCTTGTAGAGTTATGATATTATTAACATCCAGTTTTGCTTTTACTTGTCCGTTTTCATCTCCTTGAAATTCAGTAATTTGATAGCTAACTTTTATTACTTTAATGCTTTCTAACTTATCAAACCATTCTCCCATCCATTGTTGTATGTTAATGTCATTTGAATAGTTATAGTTAGCCCATACACCATCAGTTGGTGCAATATCAACAGGAATTGTAAAATACATAGGCTCTTGTTCTTCAGTTAGATCATCAAGCGCATCACAAGCACTGAAACTAACGCTTACTAATAATAAGAGCAAATATTTAATTATATTTTTCATAATTTTAATTTTTATAGGTTAAGGTTATGGGTATAAAATAAAGGCATATTATGAATTTACCTTTACTTTTTTCAATAGATAACAGCACCAATACATGATACCATTAACTATTATTTAAAGAATCAGTTTTGTAAAAAAAAATTGACTTAAAAAGTTTGTTAAGTCAATTATAAACAGGATAAAATTAACACGAGAAAGGGTTTAAATAAAGGTTTCATTTATTGAAGTATTTTAAGGGGTTTCTTCTCTATTTAACTTATAAAGCTACAAAAAATAATTCACTTATTATATAATCTTCAATCCTTTTTTTAAAGCTTTGTTTCAATACTAAAATATTAAGTATTTTTGTAAACCTGGAACTATTCATCAAAAAGGTATTTTAAATGCAAAAACACAAAAAGCACACCAAACTTATAAGAAGATATTTTGGCAATTATGCACCCAACGAAATTGCTTTTTTAGGGACAAAATGCTCAATAATTAGTGATTTGGTACAAAATATAGTTGAAAACCTTCAAAAAAGCACAAAAATAGCTTATTTGGATGCTTCACATAGTAAAGAAATCACAATACCAAAAATTGATAACTTTACTTTTAATGCTTCAGGTAAATTAGATATCGCTAAAGCGGAAACAATGAATCGTTATAATGATAAAATTTATTTTTCAGAATATGATTTTTTATTTATCAATGGCAATCATTATCAAGGCGAACAACAAATATTGATTTTAGATAAAGAAAAAGAAAATTCAGTTTTAAAAAGAATCGATCAATTGAATAATATTCAGTTTATCATCCTTTTGAATAACGACACAAAAATATTTGATTTCTTAATTAAAAAAGATCCAAGTATTCAAAATTTAAAAATTTACACTATTTCAGAAATTGATAAAATTTCTCAACATATCGAAAACTTAATTCAACAAAAAATTGCTCCCGTTCAAGGTTTAGTTTTAGCTGGCGGCAAAAGTGTAAGAATGGGTTCAGATAAAGGTTTATTAAATTTTCATGGAAAAACCCAAAGAAATTATGCCTTTGAAATGCTTGAAAATTTAAATTTTAAAACCTATTTATCGGTCAGAAAAGAACAAAAAATTACTGATGTGTCAACCGTTGAAGATGTGTTTTTAGGCCTTGGCCCTTTTGGTGCAATTTGCTCTGCCTTTCAACAAAACCCTAATACGGCTTGGTTGGTAATTGCCACTGATTTACCTTTTTTAGATGAAAATATCATTAAATTACTATTAAAAAGTCGAAACCCCTCAAAAATTGCTACTGCCATTAAAGGAAAAGGAAAACAATTTCCAGAACCATTGGTTACGATTTGGGAACCAAAAGCATACCCTATCTTACTAAATTATTTAGCTCAAGGAATTTCTTGTCCTCGAAAAGTTATGATCAATTCAGAAATTGAAATAGTTGAAGTTGCCGATAAGTTTATAACAAATGTGAATACTCCTGAAGAATTTAATAATGTAAAAAAAGAACTGAATGGCTAAAATTCTTCATATATTAAATAGTAACAGTCCTTTGCAAATTTTCAAACAATTATCAACCATAGGAAACACAATTGTTTGGCTTGAAATATGGTATAAAAGAACTGTAAAAATAATTATCATTAACACATGAAAATTACTAAAGAACAATTATACCTACGCCAAACTACATTAAATGAAATTGGTGAAAACGGACAACAAAAACTACAAGATGCAGAAATTCTAATTGTTGGTTGTGGTGGTTTGGGTAGTGTTGCAGCAGTTTATTTAGCTGCTAGTGGTGTTGGGAATATTCATCTTGTAGATTTTGATGTGGTAAATGTTTCTAATTTACATCGACAGGTTTTTTATAAAACAGAGGATATTGGCAAATCTAAAGCTGAAGTTTTAACAAATTATATACGATCAATTTCCCCGTTTGTTAATGTTACTTATACCAAACAAGCTATAAATAAATCAAATGCTATTGATATTATCGATGATTTTGCAATTGTTGTTGACTGTACCGATAGCCTACCTACAAAATATTTATTAAATGATGTTTGTGTAATTACCGATACCATTCTAATTTATGGCTCCTTGTATAAACATGACGGTTATGTAGCAACTTTTAATATGACAAAAGACTCGAAAAGAACTGCAAATTTACGAGATGCTTTTCCTGAAATGACATCACAACAAATTCCAAATTGTTCTGAAATTGGCACTTTAAATACCATTGTAGGAATCATTGGTATGATGCAGGCTAATGAAGTTATTAAAATTATTACACATACCGGTGAACCTTTAATGAATCAGATCTTAATCTATAACAGTTTAGAAAACTCACAATTTAAAATGAAGCTCAGTAGTGAGCCATGCTATAAAAAATCAGAAAGGGGATGTATCTTAAAATCATTTAAACACAATAATTATGACGATCCGAATTGTGAAATTAAAGAAGAAGATTTTATGCTCTCTGCAAAAGAATTTAGACAAAAAATTGAAAATGAAGATTTGATTATAATATCACTAATTGAAGATTTAAATATAACTTTACCTTTTCACGTAAATTTAAAGATACCCTTTTCGGAATTTAAAGTCGATGATTTAAAAATCGATACTGATAAAGTTTATACTTTTGTGTGTAAAAAAGGTATTTTAAGTTATGCTGCAACATTAAATTTGAAAGAAAAATACCCTGATTTAAACGTTTATAGTTTGAACTACGGAATTGAAAATTATTAAATGCAAAAACCAATTGATTTTTATATTTCCCAAAAGAAATATTTCACGAATAAAGCCAAAGTTTTAAATAAAAAACTGACAAACACAAGTTTTTTACGCCTATTAGTATTTGTTTCTACAGCAATTGCTATATATTATTTTTTAGGTAATATAAAATTTGTGATTTCAATTTTGCTTCTTGGTTTAAGTGTTTTTATCTTTTTAATTGTCAAACACAATGATCTACGTTACCAGCAAAAAAAAGCAAACGAATTAATAAAAATAAATCAAAAAGAAATTAATATCTTAAATGGTGATTATGAAAATTATGATTCCGGGGATGAATTTACTGATGCTAACCATTTTTTTAGTTTTGATATCGATCTGTTTGGAAAAGGATCTTTTTTTCAATACCTCAACCGAACAACAACCAAATCAGGAACACAAGAACTTGCAAAAATTTTAACCGAAAATTCAATAGGTGGTATTGAAAAAAAACAAAAGGCACTTGAAGGATTATCAAAAAAACCGAAATGGAGACAAGATTATTCGGCAACAGCAAAAATGATATCTGTTGATACCGACTCAAAAAGTATTCTTCAATGGATAAAGGATTACAATTATTTTGTCGCTGATCATTTTTCTTTTATCCCACTAATTTTTAGTTTCATTTCTTTCATCTTAATAATAATATCCTTTTTGAAAATCACACCATTTTCTGTTTTATTTCTATGGTTTCTAATCGGAATTTCAATTATCTTTTTTTACATTAAAAAAATAAATGACCTTTACAATAATGCCGATAAAGTAAAAAGTAATTTTAACCAATATCACAAATTACTGGATCTAATCGAAAAGGAAGAATTTACTGCTCCTCTTTTACAAGAAAAACAAAAAAAAATACAGACTGAAAAAGAAAAAGCATCATTAATTTTAAAGAAATTTTCAAAGATTTTAGATGCTTTTGACCAAAGAAATAATATGATTTTTGGCATTTTAGGTAATGGGTTTTTGTTGTGGGATTTACAGCAGAGTTTTAAAATTGAAAAATGGATTAAAAATTACCATGACCAAGTAGAAAATTGGTTTGATGTTATTGCATTTTTTGATGTGCAAAACAGTTTAGCAAATTATCATTTTAATCATCCAAATCATACTTTTCCTGTGATCAATAAGAATGATATGGTTATTGACTCTAAAAATTTAGGTCATCCTTTGATCAAAAAGAATCAAAGAATTGACAATGATTTTATAATACAGAAAAAAGAATTCTTTATCATTACCGGAGCAAATATGGCAGGTAAAAGTACCTTTTTAAGAACGGTATCTCTTAGTATTGTGATGGCAAATATTGGTTTACCGGTTTGTGCTGAAAAATACGAATACACACCCATAAAATTAATAACCAGTATGCGAACATCGGATTCTCTATCTAAAGATGAATCTTATTTCTTTTCAGAATTAAAAAGATTAAAATTTATTGTTGAAGAAATTAAAACAGATCAATATTTCATTGTATTAGACGAAATTTTAAAAGGAACCAATAGTACTGACAAAGCAATAGGCTCAAAAAGATTTGTAGAAAAGCTGGTCAATTCCGGTTCAACCGGAATCATTGCCACACATGATCTTAGTCTTTGTCAAATTGAAAAAGATTATACACAGATTAAAAATAAATACTTTGATGCCGAAATATTAAATAACGAATTACATTTTGATTACAAGCTAAAAAAAGGAATCTGTCAAAATATGAATGCTTCTTTTTTACTAAAAAAAATGGAGATTGTTTAATTAATTTTTCGCTCTTGACTTAACATCCATGCATAAAAATTTGGATCACTGTAAGGTATCGACCAACTGTCATGACCGGCATCGGGGTAAATTGTAAATTTAGGATTTCCTCCCGATTTTTTTATAGCATCAACCATTCTTTCTGAATAAGAAACGGGTACAACCTTATCCTTGCCTCCATGAAAAACCCATATTGGATTGTTTTTTAATTTACTTGCTTTTTCAGTAAAATTATACATTATAGGCGCGCAGATTGGAACTACAGCTGCAAATAATTTAGGGTGATCTAAGGCTAAATTCCATGTACCGTAACCTCCCATACTTAATCCGGTTAAATAAATACGAGTGATGTCCACTTTATTTTTATAAACAACTTCTTCTATCAATGTATACAAAACATCATTATCCCAGATTTCTGTTTCAGGACATTGAGGTGCTAATATAATTGCATCTAATTTATTTCCTTCATTTATATATTTTAAAGGTCCGTGAATACTTACTTTTGAAAGGTCATTTCCTCTTTCACCTGATCCATGTAAAAAGACAATTAAAGGCCAATTCTGTTTTAAATTATTATAATTCTCAGGTAACTGTAAAACATAATTAACCGAAATCTCTTTGGTCATTTTTTTAATTAACGATTTTTGATCGTTTTGTGCAAAAACAAATAATGGTAATAAGAATAAGATTAGTTTGATTTTCATATTGATTAATTTTATAATTTATATTTATTAAGGGTGAGAATTTACCCATACCTCTCCATCATCAAAATGTTCTTTTTTCCAGATCGGTACAGTCACTTTTAAGGTATCTATTGCGTATTGGCAAGCATCAAAAGCAGCACCTCTATGTGCTGAAGAAACGGTAATTATTACTGGCACATCTCCTATTAACAAATTTCCAACAGCGTGATGTATTGCTATTTTATTAATTTCAAATTTTAACAATGCTTTTTCTGCTATTCTTTTCATTTCTTTAATTGCCATTGGTTCATATGCAGAAAATACTAATTTATTTACTGTTTTATTTTTAGTTGTATTTCTTACTGTTCCAACAAATGAAGCAATTCCTCCACAAGAATCATCTTGCACAAAATCATAACAAGTTTGTAAATTTAATTTATCTGAAGTAATTTGTATAGATATTTTTTCTTTCATATCCCTTTTTAAATCCTACTCAAATATAAGGATTTCCTTATTTATAAATTCTTACCCTCCACTTACAGGGGGAATGATTGCCACAGTATCATTATTTTTTAAAATAATATCTTTCTTAACATATTCTTCATTTACCGCTACAGAAAAACTATTAATTGAAGAAAATTTTGGATATTTTTCTTCCAGTAAGTTAACTAAAAAATTAACATCTTTGTTTTCATTTAATTCTAAATTAATTTTATTTTCATTAACAATATCTCTTGCCATTCCAAAAAAAAGGATTTCTATAATCATCAAAAATATATTTATAAATACTTGCTTTCAACAAAAATACTGAATCAGATTTAACTATTCAAATGAATAGATTTAAAGTAACTTTTGTTACATGATATGTCTTCATTTTTTTTAAATTTGAAAGTCTAACTATATAAATCAAAATATTTTAAAGATAGATTTGTTATTTTTTCAGAATAATAAACTATCTTTAAGCTACTTACTAATTTAACTTGAACATTTATTAAAATGAAGTACGGTTTTATAATTGACAATCGTAAATGCATCGGTTGTCATGCTTGTACAACTGCTTGTAAAAGTGAACACGACGTTGCTGTTGGTGTTAACAGAACTTACGTAAAACAAGTAGAAAAAGGTGAATTCCCAAATACTCGTAGAATTTTTTCAGTAATGCGTTGTAACCATTGTACAGATGCTCCTTGTGTGGAGATCTGTCCGGTAGAGGCGCTTTATACTCGGGATGATGGAATAGTTGATTTTGACAACAATCGATGTATTGGCTGTAAATCATGTATGCAAGCTTGTCCTTATGATGCTTTGTATATCGATCCTGATAATAATACAGCAGCCAAATGTAATTATTGTGCACATCGTGTTGAAATTGGTAGAGCTCCGGCCTGTGTTGAAGTATGTCCTGAGCACGCTATCATCGCAGGGGATATGGACAATCCAAATACAGAAATATCATTTTTGTTATCAAGAGAACAAGTTATGGTTAGAAAACCTGAAAAAGGAACTAAACCTAACTTATTTTATATCAATGGTGATCACCAATCTTTAAATCCTGAAGCTACTGATAAATCAGGACCAGGTTTATGGAATTCACAAGCAAGAGGTGTTGGGCATTATGCTAAAAAAGCTGAAAAAATGTTACATTCAAACGATGATGCAAATTTATTACAAATGAGTATTGATAATGAATTACAAGCAGCTTATCAGAAAAAAGAATCAGAAAATCCTAATTATATTGATGTACTAAACGGAAAAGCTCGAAGAGTTTATGATACTCCTGATAAAGGTATATTATGGGGTTGGGAAGTATCGGCTTATGTTTTAACAAAGGCAATAGCAGCAGGTGCATTCTTAATTCCTTTTATAGCAATAATTCTAGGGTATGAAGTTTCTTATACAACTAAAATATGGTCAGCTGGTATCTCTTTAGTGTTCTTAGGTCTAACAGGATTATTCTTAGTAATGGATTTAGACAGACCTGACAGATTCTTAAATGTATTAATGCGTCCACAATGGAATTCATGGTTGGTTAAAGGAGGTTATACCATTTCAATTTTCGGCTTATTAGTTACTATTTGGGGAGTATCAACATTTTTTGGTTGGAATATTCCAGAATTACCATTATTATGGATAACAGCATTTTTCGCAATAATCTTAGCAATTTATACAGCATTTTTATTTGCTCAAGCAAAAGGTAGAGATTTTTGGCAAAGTCCATCATTAGTTTTTCATATGTTAATTCATAGTATTATGGCAGGGGTAGCAATTTTTGGTTTAGTTTTATTACTTACCGGTTATGAAGATTGGATGGTTATTTTAAGAAGTACCATGATAACTGCTATTGTTATAAATTTATTTATTTTATTAATTGAATTAACAATAACTCATCCAACAACGAGTGCAAAATCTGTTGTAAAGATGATAACAAAAGGTGAATACAAAACAATGTTTTGGTTATGTGTTATTCTTTTAGGAAATATTATACCACTTGTTCTTTTGTTAACAGTTCCAAATAATATAACAATTGTACTTATTGCAATATTGGTATTAATTGGAATTTACGATACTGAAAAAATATGGGTGGAAGCACCCCAACGTGTACCGTTAGCATAAAATAGTTATTTAGAAAAAAGTAAATTGGTTATTTGGTGAAAATAAAAAATAATATGAGTAGTATAAATTCATATAAAGAACTAAAAATTTGGCAAAAAGGAATTGAATTAGTAGAGGTAATTTATAAAATAACTGTTTCTTTTGCTCAAGCTGAACAATATGGATTAACTAGCCAAATAAGAAGAAGTTCTATTTCCGTTCCATCAAATATCGCTGAAGGCTGGGGAAGAGGTTATAACAATAATTTTTTACAATTTATTAAAATAGCAAGAGGTTCATTATATGAATTAGAAACACAATTAATAATCGCTTATAAAATTCAGTTGATTAAAAAGGAAGATTTTGAAATAATACAGAATCTAATTTTGATTGAATCAAAAATGATAAACTCCTTTATAACAACATTAAAAACCAAAATAACTAAATAACTTAGTTACTAAATTACATTATACATGGGCTATAAAAAACCATCATTTATAGAAGGAATTGCAGAAAAAATTGGAATCATTCCAAATTTGCACAAAGAAGGATATCAGAATTTTGATAACGATATGCGTCAATTTACTGACGAAGAAGTTGCTCAAATGTACGAAAACTTCCCTCCTCCCGAAAAATGGGATAATTGGATAGAATATAATCCAAAAGTTTGGCCACGAAAAGAAAAGAAAACCTATCAAATTGTTCCAACAACTTGCTTTAATTGTGAAAGCGCTTGTGGTCTAACAGCTTTTATTGACAAAGAAACACAAGAAGTCAAAAAATTTGAAGGCAATCCCTATCATCCCGGAAGTAGAGGAAGAAACTGTGCTAAAGGTCCGGCAACTATCAATCAAATTACCGATCCCGACAGAATTTTATATCCTCTAAAAAGAAAAGGTAAACGCGGTGAAGGAAATTGGGAGAGGATTTCTTGGGATGAAACTTTGGATACCATAGCAGCTAGAATTAGAAAAGCAATAAAAGAAGATCGCCATAATGAAATTGCTTACCATGTTGGAAGACCTGGAGCCGAAGGATTTATGAATTGGATCTTACCTTCATGGGGTATTGATGGCCATAACTCACATACAAATATTTGTTCTTCAGGAGCACGGTTTGGTTATAATTTATGGTATGGATATGACCGGCCTTCACCAGACCATGCAGAAGCAAAATTTATTTTATTGATATCAGCGCATTTAGAATCCGGTCATTATTTTAATCCACATGCACAACGCATCATTGAAGGAAAAATGAAAGGTGCGAAATTGGCAACAATGGATCCTCGTTTATCTAACACAGCTTCTATGAGTGATTATTGGTTGCCTTCATATCCCGGAACTGAAGCGGCAGTATTATTAGCAATGGCATTAATTATCTTACAGGAAGGTTTATACAATAGAAAATACTTAGAAAACTGGACAAACTGGGAAGAATATTTAAAAGCCCGTCATGCAGATAAAGAAATATCTTTTGAAAACTACATAGCTGCAATGATAGATGAGTACAAAGATTTTACCCCTGAATTTGCAGAAAAAGAATCAGGTGTTAAAGCCGAAATGATTCGTGAAATTGCTATAAAAATCGGTGAAGCCGGTGAGCGTTTTGCCTCTCATAACTGGCGTAGTGCAGGTGCCTCTAATTTAGGTGGTTGGGCTGTTGCAAGAAATTTACATTTCCTGTCTGTTCTAACAGGTGCTGTTGGTGCAAAAGGAGGTACTTCTCCAAATTCATGGAATAAATTCAAGCCACAAGTACCCAATCCTCCAAAACCTCAAAAAAAATGGAATCTTTTACATTTTCCAAAAGAATATCCTTTGGCATTTTTTGAAATGAGCCAACTGTTACCTCATTTTTTAAAGGAAGGCCGTGGAAAAATGGATGTTTATTTTTCAAGAGTATTTAATCCTGTTTGGACCTACCCTGACGGATTTACATGGATGGAAATGTTTATGGATGAAAGCAAATTTGGTTTACATACAGCACTAACTCCAACATGGAATGAAACAGCTTTCTTTGCAGATTTTGTATTACCTATGGGTCTGGCTTCAGAAAGACATGATATCAATTCTTACGCTACTCATGGTGGAACTTGGATAGCTTTTCGTCAACCGGTTTTACGTGAAGCTGCAAGAAGAAATGGAAAACAAGTAACCTATACCTATGAAGTAAATCCGGGTGAAGTTTGGGAAGAAGATGAATTTTGGATCGAATTAAGTTGGAGAATAGACCCAGATGGAAGTATGGGAATTAAAAAGCATTTTGAATCTCCTAATCGCCCAGGTGAAAAAATAACTATTGAAGAATACTATCAATACATTTTTGAACGTGTAAAAGGATTACCTGAAGTTGCTAAAAAAGAAGGGTTAACTGAATTTCAGTACATGGCAAAATACGGAGCTTTTGAAATTGAAAAAGGCGAATCCTATAACAAAAATGAAACCCCATTAACTAAAGAACAGCTCATAGGAAGTGAAGTAGATAAAGTGAACGGAGTTATTCGTAAAAATGGTAAAGACATTGGAGTAATGGTAGAAGACAAAGCAGTTGTTGGTTTTCCCACTCCATCACGTAAAAATGAATTCTATTCTCAAACCATGGTTGATTGGAAATGGCCCGAATACGCTACACCGACATATATAAAAAGCCACATTCACAATGATGTTTTAGACAAATCAAAAGGGGAATATGTATTAGTACCAACCTTTAGATTACCTACATTGATCCATTCTCGTTCCGGTAATGCAAAATGGTTGGTTGAAATCTCTAATAGAAATCCTATTTGGATGCATCCTGATGATGCCGAAAAATGGGGATTCAAAACCGGTGATCTTGTAAAATTGAATACTGATATTGGTTATTTTATTGACAAGGTTTGGGTTACTCAATCTATGAAACCCGGCGTAGTTGCTTGTTCACATCACATAGGAAGATGGCGAAGAGAACAAGACAAAATTGGTAATAGATGGGCAACCAACACCGTTAATATTGAAAATAGTGAAACTGGTAAATGGAAAATGAGTACCAAATTAGGTATAAAACCTTTCGAATCTAATGACAAAGATTCTAAACGTATTTTCTGGAAAGATGGGGGTGTTCATCAAAATATAACACATGCCGTACATCCTGATCCTATAAGTGGAATGCATACATGGCACCAACGTGTTAGAATTGAAAAACCTGGTTCTGATGAAAAATATGGTGATATTTTTGTAGACACCAATAAATCACATGAAATTTACAAAGAATGGTTGGCAATGACGCGTCCTGCTCCAGGACCAAACGGAGAATTAAGGCCTCTTTGGTTTAAGCGTGCATTCAAACCTGATGAATCAACATATTATATCGATAACAAAGAAAAAAAATAAAAATTTTTAATATTCCCGCCTTCGCGGTAATATTTTTTAAATCCTATGCTACAAAATATTTTTCCTTTTTTAACATGGTTTCCACTCGCTAAAAAATCATGGAAAGATGATATAATTGCTGGAATTACAGGGACTATTATTGTAATTCCCCAAGCTGTTGCATTTGCAATGATTGCAGGTTTACCTCCTGTTTATGGTTTTTATACAGCTATGATCACTCCTGTAATTGCTGCCTTATATGGTTCATCTTATCACTTAATTTCCGGTCCAACAACTGCTATCTCAATAGTTGTATTTACAACAATCAGTAAGTATGTAGATCCTACAAATGATATTGAACAGTATGTAGCTCTAACATTCGTACTAACTTTTATGGCTGGTCTTATTCAGCTCGCAATGGGATTAGCTAAAATGGGCAAATTGGTAAATTTTGTATCTCATTCTGTAATAATTGGATTTACTGCCGGTGCAGGAGTTTTAATCGCTTTTAAACAATTAAAATTCGTTTTCGGTTTACCCGTTCCTCAAGGAAGCTCCTTTTATGACACCATAAAATATATCATCAACAATCTCAGTAATACAAATTGGTATGTTTTTGCTGTTGCAATAGGTACCTTATTGATGGCAATTTTAATTAAAAAATACATCAAACCTCTTTCTAGATATTATATGTTAATCGCAATGATTTTAGGAAGTTTTCTTGCAATATTTTTAGGAGGTGAAGAAAATGGTATTCAAACGGTTGGTGAAATCCCTTCTAATTTACCCCCATTCAGAGTACCTGAATTAAATCTTGAAAACATAAGGAATTTAAGTGCAGGTGCTATAACTTTGGCTTTACTTGGTTTAATTGAGGCTGTTGCAATTTCGCGTTCAATAGCACTTTCATCACATCAAAGAATTGATGGGAATCAAGAATTTAAAGGTCAGGGTCTATCAAATATCGTAGCTAGTTTCTTTTCAAGTTATGCTGGTTCTGGTTCATTTACTCGTTCAGGTGTTAACTATCAATCAGGAGCAAAAACACCTATGTCTGCAATATTTGCAGCTTTTTTCTTAATGGTTGTTTTGTTATTATTTTCTGATTTTGCAGCTTATTTACCTAAACCCGCTATGGGAGGTATTATTTTATTAGTTGGTTATAATCTTATTGATTTTCATCATATCAGGCAAGTATTTAATTCAAGTAGAAGAGAAATCATTGTTTTGGGCACTACACTTTTTGGTACTTTATTCTTTGAATTAGAAACTGCATTATTTTTGGGTATAGCCTTATCATTATATTTTTATTTAGAAAAAACAGCCAAACCAAATATTGCAATCTTAGGTTCTTCAAAAAATAATCGTTTTATAAATATAATTAGAGGTCCAAATACTAAAGAGTGTCCACAACTAAAAATAATTAGAATCGATGGTTCAATTTACTTTGGCGCTTTAGAGGTTGTATCTGATTTCTTCAATACTTTGTATGATAAAAATGAAGTAAAGCATGTTTTAGTAGTATCAAAAGGTGTTAATTTTATCGATCTGACAGGTGCAACCTGGTTAGCTCATGAAGCTGATAAATGGAAAAAAAGAGGCGGAGGAATTTATTTTAGTGGATTAAAAATTGTAAGTCAACAAATTCTAAAAAAAGGTGGGTTTAGGAATCAAATTGGTATTGAAAACTTTTTTCCTGATAAACGAACTGCTATTAATCATATTTACAAAAAACTAGATATGGATATTTGTACTGAATGTAAAGAAAGAATATTCAGTGAATGCTAATCAATTCTTAATTCTGTCAATTTTTATTTTTTTAAATATTTGTATCTTTAACCCTGTATTACCACCCCATGAATATTAAAACATATTTTCCAATATTTGAATGGATCTCTTCTTATCAAAAATCTTGGCTTAAAGCCGATATTTTGGCAGGAATAACTGTTGGAGTCATGTTAATACCTCAAGGAATTGCTTATGCAATGATTGCTGGTTTACCACCAATTTATGGTTTATATACAGCCATGATCCCACAAGTAGTTTATGCTATCTTGGGTACTTCAAGACAATTATCGGTTGGTCCTGCAGCTATGGATTCGTTAATTGTTGCTTCAGGAATTAGCGCTTTGGCTACAATTGGATCAGAGCATTTTATTACATTTGCTATACTTTTGGCTTTTATGGTGGGTTTATTTCAAATTCTGTTTGGATTTTTTAAACTTGGATTTTTAGTTAATTTTTTATCCCGTCCGGTTATTAGTGGATTTACCACAGGTTCGGCAATAATTATTGCAACCAATCAAATTGGAAATTTATTAGGCATTAATATTCAACGTAATAATCGATTATTATCATTATCAAAAGATGTCTTTTCAGAGATACTAAATATTAATTTACTGACCTTTTCTATCGGTGCTATTTCAATTATCATAATTATATTATTCAAAAGATATGCAAAAAAAATTCCTGCTTCTTTGATCGTTGTAATATTGGGTATTCTTGTCGTTTATTTATTTAATTTAAAAGATTTTGGAATTGCAATAATTGGTGAAATCCCAAAAGGATTACCACATCTTAAATTGCCTGACTTTGATAAAAGTATGATCTCTGAGCTTAGTTCTTTAGGTTTGACCTTAGCTTTAATAGCTTTTATGGAAGCAATTTCTATTGCAAAATCAATTGAAGTCAATCACAATGATTATAAAGTAAAACCAAATCAAGAATTGGTAGCTATTGGTTTTGGTAATTTGATTGGTTCATTTTTTCAAACTTATCCTGCCACTGCCGGTTTAGCAAGAAGTGCAGTTAATGATCAATCAGGGGCTAAAACACCTTTGTCATCAATTTTTTCTGCATTGATCGTAGGGGTTACTTTATTGTTCTTAACACCTTTATTTTATTACTTGCCAAAAACCATTTTAGCAGCAATCATTATTGTTGCCGCCTATGGTTTATTAGATTTTACAATGCCAAAAAAATTAATTAATTATAATATAAGAGATCTGATTATATTAAATGCTACCCTTTTGGTAACTGTATTTATTGGTATAAAAGAAGGAATTCTTTTGGGGGTTGTACTTTCAATTGTTATGTTAATCTATAAATCAACGAAACCACATATTGCTGTTTTGGGTAATGTAGCGGGTACGCATTATTATCGAAATATAAAACGATTTGACAATTTAGTCATTAACAATGAAACACTAATTATTAGATTTGATGCGCAATTGTATTTTGCAAATACAACTTATTTTAAAGATAAACTACAAGAGTTGGCCAAAGAAAAAGGTGATGATTTAAAACTAATCATCATTGATGGTGATAGTATCAACGCTCTAGACAGTAGTGCTATCTATGCATTAGAAGAAATGCTTGACTATTTTAATAATTTGAATATCAGTGTTGCCTTTACCGGGATAAAAGGCCCTGTAAGAGATACTTTGGCTAAATCAGGATTAATGAAAAAAATAAGATACGACCACTGTTTTATGAATATTCAAGAAGCTATAGATTGTTTTGATCAAATGTGTTTAACAGACAAAAAAACAAAATCTTATCAAGAATATATCAAACAGATCAACCGATAATCAAATTTTGCGTAACATTTGTTACAAATATTAATATTTGATTATTTAAATTTGAATACCTACACTAAATGTCTAATTTTAAAAATCAAAAGAATATCATGAAAGTAGAACAATTATTTACGGGATGTCTGGCCGAAATGGCTTACTATATTGAGTCAAATGGCGAGGCTGTAATTATTGACCCTTTAAGAGAAACTGATCCTTACATTAGAATGGCTGAAGCCGACAAAGCAAAAATCAAATACATTTTTTTAACACATTTTCATGCCGATTTTGTTTCAGGTCAATATGATCTGGCACAAAAAACTGGTGCAACAATCGTTTTTGGCCCTGGTGCTGAAGCTGAGTATGAACTTTACAACGGTAAAGATGGTGAAGATTTTATTGTTGGAGATATTAAAATCCGTTTATTACACACTCCCGGTCATACAATGGAATCTTCTTCTTATTTATTAATTGATAAAGATGGTAATACCCCTTATTTATTTAGCGGAGACGCTTTATTTATTGGAGATGTTGGTAGACCTGACTTAGCAGTTAAACAAGGTACTTTGACCGAAAGAGATTTAGCAGGTTATTTATTCGATTCATTACGTAATAAAATTATGCCTTTACCCGATGATACCATTGTATATCCTAATCACGGTGCTGGTTCAGCTTGTGGTAAAAATATGAGTTCTGAAACTTTTGATACTTTAGGTAATCAAAAGAAAACTAACTATGCTTTAAGGGCAGATATGACTAAAGAGGAGTTTATTGTTGAGGTAACTACAGGTTTAAAAACTCCACCGCAGTATTTCCCAAACAATGTACGCATGAACAAGTCAATTAATACTAGTATTGATGAAGTTATTCATAAAGGATCAACACCTATAGATGCTGCTACTTTTAAAGAAATGAGTGACCAGAAAGATATTTTAGTTGTTGATACTCGTTCAAAAGAAACGTATACAGAAGAAGGTACTGTCCCCGGAGCCTGGTATATTGGTCTGGATGGAAATTTTGCTCCTTGGGTTGGTGCATTAATAAAAGATATCGATCAAAAAATTATTTTTATTGCCGAAGATGAAACACGTGTACATGAAATTGCAATTCGTTTTTCAAGGGTTGGTTATGACAATACCTTAGGATATTTATTTGGTGGCATAAAAAACTGGATAGATCACGGATTTAATGTTGATAAAATTGGTTCAATGTCAGGTCATGAATTTGCTGAAAGATTAAAAGATGGATCTATGGAAAAAGCTTTAGATGTTAGAAAAGAATCTGAATATCTATCTGAGCACGTAATCGATGTAGAAAATTTTCCACTTGATTTTATTCATTCAAATTTTGCAGAGATAGATTCAGAAAAAGAGTATTTCTTACATTGTGCAACCGGTTACCGTTCATTGATAGCGGCCTCCATTTTTAAAGCAAATGGCGTTAAAAATGTAACAGATGTAAGAGGTGGTTTTGAAGACATAAAAGAATCAAAAGCACCAATTTCTGATTATGTTTGCCCAACTACTTTACTTTAGTAAAAATAAATAAACTAAATAAAAAAGGGTTTATATACCCTTTTTTTTATTTTTGTACTTTAATTTTTTACCATAAAAATGAAATCTTTACAAATAAAAATTACACTCATACTTATTTTAAGTTTAGGTTTTTTGAGTTGTGCTCAAAAATCAAACAATAAAAATGATGTAGAAACAATTGAATTAAAAGAAAGTGTTGTTTCATATATTTCTCCAAAAGAATTAAATTTAAGAAATGAAAATATCCAATTAATCGATATTAGAACTCCAAAAGAATTTTCTGGAGGATACCTTAAAAATGCCAAAAACATTAATTTATACAATCCTAATTTTATAAATGAAATGAATAAATTGGATAAGAATAAAGAATTATACATTTATTGTAGAAGTGGAAATAGAACAGGGTCAATATCAAAAAAACTTGAAGATATGGGCTTTAAAAAAATCTACGACCTTAAAGGTGGTATATTAAATTGGAAAAGAAATAATTTAGAAGTAGAAAAATAATTTAAACCCAACATTATGCATAGATTAATTGTAATATTAGTATCAATAGCAGTATTAAGTAGTTGTTCAAAATCTTTATCAAAAAAAGAAGTTGAACAATATACCATTCAGGGTAAAGAAATTGCTCAAGCAACTGCTAAAAAATTAGGGGGTACTTTGGTTGAAAAAATGAAAGATGGCGGTGTAAAAGATGCTGTTCCTTTTTGCAATGCTGAAGCACTTTCTCTAACCCAAGAAATGTCTGATAATTTTAATGTAACAATTAAAAGAACAACACATAGATTGAGAAATGAAAAGAATAAACCTAATGATGAAGAGAATATAATAATCAATAATTATATGAAATTATTTTCTGAAGGGAAAACCCTAAAACCAACCGTTGAATTAGATAAGTCAGAAAAACCACACTTTTATGCTCCAATTATTTTACAAAAGAAATGTTTAGCATGTCATGGTGAAATAGGAGTTGATGTAACCAAAAAATCTGATTCAATCATTAAATCTTACTATCCAAAAGATTTGGCAACTGGATTTAAAGAAGGTGATTTAAGAGGTATTTGGAGCATTACTTTTCAATAATTTATTTAAAATATTTTTATAGAACCACCCTTATTGTAACAATAGTTACAGTTTGGGTGGTTTTTTTAATTAAATTTATATAAAAAATAAATTCATTTATAAATTTATAAAATGTCAAAAGTAGTCGTATTAGGAGCTGGTGTTTCAGGGCATACTGCAGTTACCTATCTAAAAAAGTATCTTGGAAAAGATCACGAGGTTGTAATAATTTCACCCAATAGTAATTATCAATGGATACCTTCAAACATTTGGGTTGGTGTTGGTTTGATGAAACCCGATCAGGTAAAATTTAAATTGGCTCCTGTTTATAAAAAACTAGGTATAATCTATGAACAGGCTTTGGCGTTATCTATACATCCTGAAGGTGATAAACATTCAAAAAAAGGATTTGTAACCATTAAACACGTTGATGGTGATAAAAAAGATCAGGAAGAGAAAATTGACTATGATTATCTTGTAAATGCAACCGGTCCAAAATTAAACTTTGAAGCTACAGAAGGATTGGGCCCTGATAAATTTACCAATTCTGTTTGTACTTATGACCATGCATCTCATTCCTGGAAAAATCTTCAGAAGGCATTTAAAAAAATGGAAAATGGAGAAAAGCAAACTTTTTTAATTGGTACCGGACATCCTTTAGCAACTTGTCAAGGTGCAGCTTTTGAATATGTTTTAAATATTGCCTTTGAAATTGGTAAAAGAAAACTTTCTGAATTTGCAGATATTTGGTGGATCTCTAATGAATATGAATTAGGTGATTTTGGAATGGGAGGAGCCTTTGTAAAAAGAAATGGCTATATCACACCAACCAGTATTTTTACCGAGTCAATTTTAAAAGAATACGGTATCAGATGGATTAAAAGAGCAGGGGTTCAAAAAGTAGAAAAAGGCAAGGTCTATTATGAAAATTTACATGGAGAATTTCATATTAAAGAATTTGATTTTGCCATGCTAATTCCTGGATTTGCTGGCTCTGGAATGAAAGCTTTTGATAAAAAAGGAAGTGATATTTCTTCAAAAATATTTGCTGCCAATACCATGATGAAAGTTGATGCTGATTATTCACCAAAACCTTATGAAGAATGGAAAGCATCAGACTGGCCATTGATCTATCAAAGTCCTGAATATGACAATTTATATGCTGCCGGAATAGCTTTCGCTCCTCCACATACTATGTCAAAACCTATGGAAAGTCCAAACGGTACAAAAATATTTCCTACACCACCTAGAACCGGTATGCCATCTGGTGTAATCGGTAAAATTGTAGCCGAAAATATCGCACATCAAATAAAAACAGGGAAAAAAGACCATCCACATAAAGCCTCTATGGCAAAAATGGGAGCTGCTTGTATTGTATCTGCAGGATATGGATTGTTAAAAGGTCAGGCTGCTGTTATGACTGTAAAGCCTATTGTACAAGATTGGGAAAAATACCCCAAATGGGGAAGAAGCATTCATGATACAGTGGGCGTTGTAGGATCAGCCGGTCATTGGATGAAATTATTTATGCATTATATGTTTTTATACAAAGCTAAAGCAAAACCTTTTTGGTGGTTAATACCCGAATAAAAAATTTAAAATCTATTCTAAATGAAAAAAAGTAAAAAAGCAAGTATTCCTTATAGCAATATGTATTATGCAACACAGCCTGGAAAAATGGTACGATTTTTTAGAGTTTGTATTATAAACCAAATTTATCAATTCTTTAGATTAAATCTTAAAATCATGAGAATTGTTGTAGGTGGTCATTCATAATTTTCTTTATATAGATGCTATGTGTTTTCTTTTTTGTTAGTTTTGTTACATTAAAACGACAAACTAACTATTAAAAACATTCATATGACTACTACTATTGATATATTAAATCTAAAATGCAAGGGTTGCGTAAATACCGTTAAAAAAGGATTATTGAGTATAAAAGGCGTAAATGAAATTGACGTAGATCTTGAAAATTCAAAGGTAATTGTACCTACTGATAATAAAGATATCTTAATTGAAGTAAAAGCCAAACTTTCTAAAATGGGTTATCCAGAACTTGGTGATGCTAATACAATGCTTCATAAAGCAAAATCATTTGTTAGTTGTGCATCAGGTAGAATGACTTCAGAAACCGAATAAATTATGGCAAGTTTTAATCAGATCATTAACCAAGAAACTCCTGTTTTGGTCGATTTTAAAGCTGATTGGTGTGCTCCGTGTAAAATGATGACTCCAATTTTGAAACAAGTAAAACAAAATTTTAAAGATCGTATTAAAATTGTTAAAATTGATATTGATAAAACTCCCGCAGTTGCTCAAAAATTTGCAATTAAAGGCGTACCAACAACCATACTTTTTAAAAATGGAAAAGCTGTATGGCGACAATCAGGAGTTATACAAGCAAATCAATTAATTTCAATAATCAATAATTATTTATAATTTTATAATATATTTTACTGATAATCATGTAAATAAAACTCTATGGAAATAACAGAAGCCTTTAAAGAATATTTTCCGCAATTGGCCTCTTCATCAATTCTTATCAATAATATTTCTAATTTTGGTGTACTTCATCATTTTGATAAGAATACCGTGATCTTAAAAGAAGAAACTTATGTAAAAGTAATTCCCTTGGTTGTTTCAGGATTGATAAAGATCTACAAGGAAGAAGAAAATGGTCATGAAGTATTATTATACTATATAAAACCAGGAGAAACTTGTATAGTTTCGGTTATGGCTGGAGAAAAAAATGAAAAAGCAAATGTTAAAGGAGTTGTTGAAGAAGATGTTGAAGTAATTTTAATACCTAAAAATAAACTTTACGATTTACGAAAGAATTTTCCAGAATGGAATTTGTATATCTTCAATTCATTTAACGATAAATTTGATGAAGTTATCGATATGGTTAAAGTCTTAACATTTTCAAACAAAGAAAAACGACTTTATAATTTTTTATTAAAAAAAGCTGATCTAAATGAAAGTAAAATTATACATAAATCCCATCAGGAAATTGCCAATGAATTGGGTTCGTCAAGAGAGGTTATTTCTCGTTTATTAAAAAAATTAGAAAAAAATGGTAAAGTTTCATTAGCATTAAAAAAAATAAAAATTCTTTAATTTTATTGAACTGTGACCATTATCACAAGTTCTTTATAGATAATTATATAATTTTGAATAAAATTAAAACACTTAATATTTATCATTATGAAAAAAAATGTAGGAAACATTGACAAAATTATTCGAATAGTTATAGCAATAGTTGCAGCATATTTTGCTTATTCATATGCTGTTAGCCCTTGGAATTATGTCCTTTACGCTGTTGCCGGTATTATGGTTGTTACATCATTATTTGGTTGTTGTCCTTTATTTAGTATTTTTGGAATTAGTACTTGTAAGGTTAAAGAATAAATCTATTAAAAATATGCTATTAAATCGCCTTTTTTATTATTAAAAAAGGCTTTTTTTTTGTTTTTAATAAAATTGACTATGCTTTTTTATGAATTATATAAATATTTTTATATATTTATTTTTAATCTAAAAAAATCAAAATACAATGTCAAATCATCATCAAGTATTAATTATTGGTGGAGGTACCGCAGGGATCATGGTAGCCTCTCAAATGCTAAAAAAAGATCCAAATATTAATATCGGTTTATTAGAACCTGCTGAAAAGCATTATTATCAACCTGCATTTACACTTGTTGGTGCTAACACTTATGACTATGAAAAAACCATTCGCAGTATGGCTTCTGTTATGCCAAAAGGTGTTACCTGGATAAAGGAATATGCCAATAAATTTGACCCTGATAATAATAAAGTAACTTCTAAAAAAGGCAATGAATATACTTATGATTATTTAGTTGTTTGTCCGGGTTTAAGAATGGCCCCTGAATTGGTAGAAGGTTTATCAGAAGCTATGGATAAAGGTGTTGTTTGTAGTAATTATACCAACCCAAATCACACTTGGGATGTTTTAAAGAATTTTAAAGGTGGTACTGCTCTATTTACGATGCCAACTACACCAATTAAATGTGGTGGAGCTCCTCAAAAAATAATGTATCTAGCCGATGAATATTTTACAAAAAGTGGTGTTAGAAACAAAACTGATATTGTATTTGCAATACCCGGAGGTGTAATTTTTGCTGTTAAACCTATTGCAAAAACACTTATGGGGATAATTGATAAAAAAGATATTAATATTCGATTTTTCCATAAATTGGTAAAAGTTGATACCGATAAGCAAATTGCATGGTACGAAATGGCAAAAGACCTTGATGCAGGAGGATGTGTTGTAATGTCAGATGATGATTCTAAAACTTTAGATAAGGAAATTCAGTATAATTACAAAGATGTTAAAGTAAGTAAAGATGGTGATCGATTTGGAATTCATTTTGATATGATGCATTTGGCACCTCCTCAAGCTTCACCTGAATTTGTTGCCAATTCGCCCCTTTCAACTCCTGAAGGTTGGTTATTTGTTGATGATAGAACTATGCAACACAAAAAATTCAACAATATTTTTGGTCTTGGAGATGTTGCACAATTACCAACAGCTAAAACCGGAGCAGCTATAAGAAAACAAGTACCGGTTGTAGTTGCCAATATTTTAAAATTGATTGAAAATAACGCCCTTTCAGAAAAAACTTATGATGGCTACTCATCTTGTCCTTTAATTACCGGTTATGGTAAAATGGTTTTGGCTGAATTTGATTATAGCAAAGAATTTAAACCAGATCCTAAATTAAAATCACAAATGTTTATTTCTGATTCTTCAAAAGAGCATTGGCGTTTATGGATCTTAAAAAAATACTTACTACCCTACTTATATTGGAATAAAATGATGAAAGGTGTAGAAGTTTAAAATAATCCCTGATTTAAATTATTAAATCAGGGATTATTTCTAAAACCTTAAAGTTACACCCAATAAAAAATTGATTTCAGCTTGTGGATAATAACCGGCTCCTTCAATTGTAATTGTTTCTCCGGGTACAGACCAAGTATCATCATAAGTATAAAAATACCCATTAGAAACATATTTTTTATTAAATATATTATTGATTAGCCCATTAAATACAACCGATTTAAAAATTGGTATGTTATTTAAAACATATGATATGTTTAGATCATTTACAAAATAACTATCTAATTTAGAGGCTTCACTATCTATATTACCCATAAACTGTTCTCCTATATATTTAGATAAAAAATTAAATTGCAAATTATCAATTGGGTGGTAAGAAATAATATTTCCAGCAATAAAATTTGGAGAATATGAAATATTTGTTTTGCCTAAAGCAACTAAATCACCATCAATAGAAGCAATAAAATCTTTGTTTTTATTACTGCTTAAAGCAATATTAGGTTTGACACTCCAATGATTAGAAATTATGAAATTGGCATCAATTTCAATGCCCATTCTATAACTTTCACCACTTGTTGTTCTTATAGGGTTACCAACATCATCAATTTTTCCTGTCAAAACCAATTGATTTCTATAATTCATAAAATATGCGTTGGTGTTGATTTTAATTTTTCCGGTATTGAGTCGCCATCCCAATTCAAAATCATTTAAGGTTTCCGGTTGGAACACACCATTTTCGAAATCAACTCTATTGGGTTCTTTATTAGCTCTAGCATAAGAAGTATAAAGATTTTGTTGCTTATTGATTGTATAGGTAATACCAAATTTTGGATTGAAAAAACTATAGTTTTCATCAATATCTATTGGTATTCTATCAGAGGTCAATCCTGATGTTTGATAAGAAACAAATCTTTCTTGCAGATCACCAAAAAGGCTCCAATTGCTATTTAATTGATAAGTTACTTTTGCAAACAAACTAAGGTCATTTTTTTGGCTGTTTCCAGAATAATATTGATCTCTTATATTTGATCCTCCTGCATATTGAGCCCAAATAACTTCGCCATAATGATCCCCATCATAGAAACTATAAGAACTACCAAAAATAATATCAATTTTATCATTTTTATAATTTGCATTTGCATTAAAAACATAATAATCATTATCTAACCATCGCCTTCTTATCAAATCTGTAGTATTGATTGTTTCTTCGCCAATTTCTATTGGGGTAAAGTCATAATCAGTAAAATCCTGATCTTCTTTATACTGCTCATAATAACCTTTTCCGTGTGTATAATTCAATCCAATATTTGAAGTCCAATGATCACTAAAAATCTGATTCCAATGTAATTGATAATGATCTTGTTTGTAATTATCTACTTCATTATCATAAAATTGAACATTACCATCATCATCAGTATAGATACCTGCAAAATTAAATGTTCTATCGGTTTTCAATGTCTCCTCATCAATTCCATACCAAGCCTGATAAGTAATTTCATGTCCTCCAAAAGACAATGCTTTGATCAAAGTATTTTCATCATTATAGGCAGCTTGTAAAAAGTATGATTTTAAATCGGATGTAGCCCTGTCAATATACCCATTAGAAGAGATTACAGATAATCTTCCGGCAATTTCAATATGATCATTCAATAATCCTGTACTAAATTTTATATTGTTTTTGAAAGTGTTATATGAACCAAAACTACTTGATATTTCACCAAATGCATTTTCAGAAACAAAATCGGTTAAAAAATTTAAACTGGCGCCAAAAGCACCGGATCCATTTGTAGATGTTCCTACACCCCTTTGCAATTGTAAATTCTCAACTGAAGAAGCAAAATCAGGTAGATCAACCCAATAAGTTCCTTGAGATTCTGAATCATTAAATGCAATTCCGTTAATAGTAATATTTACCCGAGTTGCATCACTACCTCTTACTCTAATTCCTGTATAACCAACTCCTGCTCCAGCATCACTTGTTGTTACTACAGAAGGTAAATAATTTAATAATATTGGAATATCCTGTGCGAGATTTCTTTGTTCAATATCTTTTTTATCAACAATGGTTTGCGCAAACGGAGCTTTTTTATCAGCTCTTACAGCTTTAACAACTATTTCTTCTAGTTCAACAGTATCTAATAAACTTATATTATCTTGAGCATTGACCAAAAACCCTCCAAAATAAATAAAAAATACTAAAAATATATATTTCATGATTTTACCCTTAATTATTTAAACTAAAAATGTCTTTTGGGGTAAAATTTGAGAAGTTATCCCTTAACAGCATTACCTGTTCAGGTTCAACGGGTGTAATCTCAGCTGGTATAATACCGGCACCCCTAAAAAGTTTTGCAAATGTACGAAAAGTAATTTTAATTTAATCTAGATCGGGTTTTCGCCTTAATGCCTTTTTATAAGCTAATTTTTTCTTTTTATCCAATCTTTTTTTTATTGAAGCTTGCTTAGGTTTGGTAGCTTTTCTTTCTTTTGGAACTATTAATCCTTTTTGGATGATCTTTAAAAAACGATCGGTTACAATTTCTTTATTTTTATGCTGACTTCTACTATCATCACTCGATAAAATTAAGATGTTATCTTTGGTAAATCTGTTCTTGAGATTTTTAAAAAGTATTTGTTTTTCGTCTTCTGTAAAAGCTTTTGACTTTTCCAGATCAAAAATTAATTGAACTTTTGAAGAAACTTTATTGGCATGCTGACCACCGGGACCAGAAGATCTGGATGCTGTGTATTTTAATTCGTTATATAAAGTTTCTGTATCCAAATTTATATTTTATGATATTTTTAGGTCTCAATCTTTAAAAGGTCTTGGTATAAGAATCTAAATTCTTTCGAGTTTTCAATATATTATCAATAGCTTCTATTGCTTTATTTAATCTGTTTTTTACATCTCCTTTGAGTGTAATATAAGGTCTGTCATTCTTGATTAAAGCATTTTCAAAAGCATCAAACATTTCTTGCCGTTGTTCAGGGCGATCCCTAAGATCATCTTCCTCCCATGGAGTATCAATATAAGTTAATAAATACAGATCATATTGGTTTACTATCGCAGCATTGTCCAATTCAATATCTACAAAACCGCCGTAATATTCTTCTGAATAGACCTTGGTTTCCAACAAATCAGTATCACAAATTAAAATTTTATCTGCTTTTTTGGCCAATGTGTTTTCCAGTTTCATTTGCCCAATTGCAATCGGAATTAAATCATGGTGTTCACACGTTTTTCGTTCATTATTCCATTTATGCTGCAAGTATCTGCGGGCAAATTCGGGTACCCAAACAGTATTATAATGTCGTGCCAACATTTCTGATAAAGTTGTTTTTCCTGTTGATTCAGGTCCAAACAAAACAATTTTAACTAAATTAACTTTCTCTTGTCTAAGCTCTTTTTCCATTCTATATATCCTAAGATTGCCAATATTAAAAATATACTGTATTGAATTCCGGTAAAGCCATATCCTTTTACAAAATACAAAGGAATTGAAACTATATTACCGGCAATCCAAAATGTCCAGTTTTCAATTTTTTTATTTGCCATAAGCCACATCGCTGCAAAAAATATTCCTGTTGTAAAAGTATCTAAAAATGGTGTAATTTTCCTAAATTTTTGTAGGCTGCCTGAAGTCATATACGAATAAGCATAATTTACACTTTCAGAAAAATTTAAATCATTCGGCATAACATTATAATATCGGTAAACAAAAATTACAAATATTGAGGTACTTAAAAATATACCAAAAGCTTTCAATTTATCTTTAAAATCTGTTCGTGAAATCGGAATATGATGTTGTTTATCATCTGTTCCATCGATTGTTGAATCAATAATTTTTGACCACATATACCAACCGTAAATACTCATTAAAGTATAATAAATATTGATGATTAAATCTCCATATAAATTCCATTGTGACAATAAATAAACGTAAATTCCGGTACTCATAATTCCGGTTGGAAAAACTAAAATATTTTCTTTTTTTGCATAAAAAACACTAATTACACCAAATAAGGCTGCCGTAAATTCTAATAGAATGTTTAATATTGAAGCTGTTCTATAAGGTTCTAAAAAAAAGTCTATCAATTCATTCATTTTGAAAAATACAGTTGGTTTATTCTATAATTGAGAAATTAAATCAGAATTTTTTTCAAATCCATTACCAATAACAACCAGATCGGCACCATTTTTATAAGCTAATTCAAGTTGTTTTTTTGTTTGAATACCTCCACCAACAATTAAAGGTATATCAATTTTTTTATTCACTTCAGATATAATTTTTTCGTTAATACTTAATTTTGCTCCACTTCCGGCTTCGAGATAAATAATTTTTTTACCCAAATACATTCCCGCGCAAGATGTTTGAACAATTTCTGCAATATTATCTTGAGAAATTGGTTGTGTTTTACTTACTTTTTGGACTGCTGTTTCTTTACCTCCATCAACTAAAATATAACCTGTTGGAATAATTTCAATATTAATATCTTGTAAAAGAGAAACAGATTTTATCTGTTGTTCGATCAAATATTCAGGATTTCTTCCTGAAAGTAACGAAAGAAATAAAATTGCATCGGCATACTTTGTAATTTGTGAATAATCCCCCGGAAACAAAACAATAGGTATTGTTGAATATTCTTTTAATTTCTTAACAAACTTCTCAGTAACACCATTTTTAATTGTACTTCCACCAACAAAAATAAAATCTACTTTATCGTTATGAATATTTTTAACAGCATCTTCAAGATCGATAATATTAATTTTATCAGGATCTAACAAAATAGCAAGTAGTTTGTTACCTGCTGCTTTGGAATGTAATATTTTATTAAAAATTAAATTTTTTTCCACTTTTTACTTTATACTTTAACCTTTTTACTTTTATCTTTCTTCTTTATACTTGGCAGTGCATAAACCAATGTAAACCCTTCCACAAAAAAAGTAAAAAATACTTCATAATATTTTTTCCAATCACCAAAAATTACCCTACCTGAGGATTTATTTTCAGCAAATAAAAAAGGGTCAATCGCTATATGATTATGAAAACTAAGCCCACCATAAGGATAAATTTTATACATTGATTCTTTTGCTCCCCAAACAACTGTTAATTGTTTTACAATATCTTCATCAGATAAAGAATCTACGGTTGTATTAACAAATTTGTTTTGAATCTTTACAATTTTCGGCCTGTTTTTTTCTATATCAATACCAACATCTGTATCACTAATAATAATTCCAGAAAATTGGAAAGAATGTGTAATTGAAATATGCTTACCATCTTTCAATAATGGTTTTCCGTACTCATTATAATACAGATCAAAATCAGTATAACCGGCAATTTTAAGCAAATGCCGTACACTTAAAAACCCTTTTTGATGTAATTCGGATTTCATTCCGCCCAAGCGAATTTCACTAGAATTTTTCAAGGTAATATTAGCCAATTCACTATAAGATTCACTAATTTTCCAAACATAAATTGTAGTGTTTTCAGAATGATTTATGGTTTTGTAAAGAGGCATCTATTTTATTAATTGTATTTTGTACTTTTGCATTTCAAAAAACAAATATAATTAATATGAGTTCAGAAACATCAACATATGTAAAATATAAGGTAAAAGATATAAATCTAGCCGAATGGGGAAGAAAAGAAATTCATTTAGCTGAAGCAGAAATGCCCGGTTTAATGAGTTTGCGAGAAGAATATAAAAATGAAAAACCTTTAAAAGGTGCCAGAATTGCCGGTTGTTTACATATGACCATTCAAACTGCCGTTTTGATCGAAACTCTAATTGAATTGGGGGCTGAAGTAACCTGGAGTTCATGTAATATTTTTTCAACTCAAGATCATGCTGCTGCTGCTATTGCTGCTAAAGATATTTCGGTTTACGCCTGGAAAGGGATGAATGAAGAAGAATTTGACTGGTGTATAGAACAAACATTGTTTTTTGGAGAAAATAGAGAACCTTTAAATATGATCTTGGATGATGGAGGTGATCTAACCAATATGGTTTTAGATAAATATCCTGAATTGGTTAATGGTGTAAGAGGAATTTCTGAAGAAACAACTACAGGAGTGCACAGGCTTTATGACAGAATGAAAGAAGGTACACTGCCACTACCTGTTATTAATGTAAATGATTCTGTTACCAAATCAAAATTTGACAATAAATACGGTTGTAGAGAAAGTGCCGTTGATGCCATAAGAAGAGCAACTGATGTTATGCTTGCCGGTAAAGTTGTTGTTGTTGGTGGTTATGGAGATGTAGGTAAGGGCTCAGCTGCTTCTTTTAAAGGAACAGGTGCAAGAGTTATTGTTACTGAAATTGACCCTATTTGTGCCTTGCAAGCTGCAATGGAAGGGTTTGAAGTTAGAAAAATGGACAATGTTATTGATAAAGCTGATATTGTAATAACTGCTACCGGAAATAAAAATATTATTCAAGAAAAACATTTTAGAGCTTTGAAGGACAAAGCTATTGTTTGTAATATTGGTCATTTTGACAATGAAATAGATGTAGCCTGGTTAAACAATAATTACGGTAATACCAAAGTTGAAATTAAACCACAAGTTGACCAATATAATATTGATGGAAAAGAAATACTTTTATTAGCTGAAGGAAGGTTGGTTAATTTAGGTTGTGCAACAGGACATCCAAGTTTTGTGATGAGCAATTCATTTACAAATCAAACTTTGGCACAAATTGAATTGTGGAGTCATCCTGAACGTTATGAAAATAAAGTTTATATGCTACCAAAGCATTTAGATGAAAAAGTAGCTCGTTTACATCTTGAAAAAATTGGTGTAGAATTAGATGAGTTAACTGAAGAGCAGGCCAAATATATTGGTGTTGAAGTAAAAGGACCATTTAAACCAGATTATTACAGATATTAATTTTTTATCCAAATCATTTTTTTATAACTTTTTAAACTATATATCATGAAAAATATTTTAGTCCCAATAAGTTCAAATGAAAATGCACTAAACACGCTACAATATGCCATCAATTTTGCAAAACAGAGTAATGCAAAAATATATTTAGTACATATTTTCAGTAGTACAAAGATTTCAGGTTCATTTGTTAAGATAGATAATATTCTAGAAAGAGATAGTAAGAAAATTTTAGATGATTTATTAGCTAAAGTTGATAGGAAAGATGTTAGTATTTTACGAAAATCATTAAAAGGTCATAGTATTGTTGACAGTATAGGAGAGTTTTGTAAAATCCGTGAAATTGATTTGATCATTACCTCAACTAAAAATGATGAATCAGATAAAACAGTATTTTTAGGTGAAGTAACCGGAGGGATATTAAAAGATCTTTCTTTTCCGGTTCTTGTCATTCCTTCATCAGCCTCATTCAAGCCAATTGATAAAATATTAATGGCTATTAAATCAGGAAAGATACAATCTGAAAAGACCTTATTTCCAGTATTTGATATTAAAACTATTTTTAATTCAAAAATTGATCTTTTACAGGTAAAAACACCTTTATTAGATGAAAAAGATCTAGCATTAAATACTGAATTAAAAAATAATATTTCTAATTTGATCTCTACTAAAAATGCTACTGTCTTTCAAGGAGTATTAGAATTTTTACATGCTGCAGATCCTGATATTATTTGCGTGATCAAAAGAAAAAGAGGTTTCTTTAGAAAACTTTGGCAAAATGACACTGTGAAAAAAATAGATTTTGAAAGTAATATTCCTTTGCTAGTTTTAAAAGGAATATCGTAATTTGCTTTTAAATTTGGGGTTATAGCTCAGTTGGCTAGAGTGCTTGACTGGCAGTCAAGAGGTCCGGGGTTCGAATCCCCGTAGCTCCACTTGATAATCAAAGAGTTAAATAACATATTATTGTTTAACTCTTTTTATTTGCACGCATTTTGCACGCAGAAATTGATTTAATTAAGTTTGTTTTCATTTGATTTAGATTAACTTAAATTGATAGTAATACATATTAATTTTTTTCATAGTGATTAAAGATTTAGTTTCATCAATTCATTATAACTGAGTCGTCCTTAATATATTTATTAAAATCGAGTCTGTAAAGGACCACCTTAAATTCGTTGAAACCTTTTAAATAAAGGGATTGAGGAAAGCAATATTATGATAGCTCAAATATATGCTCAAACTAATTTAGTTTTTTAATAAAAAGTAATATTCTTTTAAATTAAAATCCTAAATCTTAATCTTTAGTAAACAGCTTGTAATAAGATAGTTTTTGGAAAACAATGACCTTTGAATTTTTTTTTATAGATAAATATAGATATTTAGTTTTATCTTTAACAGATGCGACAGAACCTAATAGGATTAATCTAAAGGATATTATGTCACTTTGACAAATAAATCAATTTTATTTAAAGATGATGTGAGTAAGTTGTTAGGTCATTCTAGGATGAAGATAACACAGGATAGTTATGGTAAGGAGGTACAAAATAAGATTTGTTTAAAGATGGAGAGGTCAAAGGACAGTAGTTAGCTTAATATTATCTAAAAATTGAATTTAAACCTTAGTCTTTCTCCCTATTCCAAATAATAAAAAACCCCATTCATTTTTTCACCAACCGTTTTACGCAATATCGAAAACGCCTTTGTGATATGAGATTCCACAGTTTTAATAGAAACGCCCAAATATTCTGCAATTTCTATATTTGTAAGGCCATCCTGTTTACTTAACAAAAACGTTTGCTTACATTTGGGAGGGAGATTTTCAATTTCTTGTTTTACCAAAGCAATAAGTTTCTCCAAGGAATTTTCATCTTCCTCTTCAACGATGGTACTTAAAGCATCAATATATTTTTTCTCCAGCGATAAAACCGACTTCTGTTTGCGATACTGATCGATAAACTCATTGTACACCGACTTATATAAGTAGCTCTTAATAGAAAAATCATCTTTAAGTTTTAGGCGTTGTTTCCAAACTCTCATAAACACATTTTGCAATATATCTTCAGCAGTATCATGATCATTAGTTAGTCCGTAAGCATAAACACAAAGTTTATGGTGGTAACTATTCACTAAAAAAGCATAAGCTTCAGACTCTCCTTTTTTTAGTGAAGCGATAAGAGCCAAATCATTTAAAAATGTAATAGCCATTTAAAAATCGTATTAATTATCTCCAATTGTTGTACAAAATATAAAAAATATTATAAAAAGAGTAGGGTTATTTAAAATTGCTCCGTATTAAGTAATATACAATTGAATCAAATGATATCCCAAAGAACCCAAAAACTTATAGTACAATATCTAACCCATCAGGCATCATTATCCGAATTGGAAGAGTTGGAAGTATGGCTAGAAAAACCAGCTAACGATAAACTGTTTTTAAGCTATGTAAAAACCAACTATGTAATTGATTACAACATGAAGGAATTCAACACAAATCGTTCTAAAAAACAATTACTCGAGTATATCGGTAAAGAAAAGAGAAAATCCCGATTACATAAAAGACAAACAATATTTAAGTATGCCGCTGCTGCTGTAGTAATAGGCATTTTAGCTACAGGCTATTTCTTCAAAGCCAATTTCTTTGAAAACACAATAGAAACCGGCACGCCAATTATCGTAAACAACAAGATTGAGACAGGTACAGACAAAGCAACCTTAACACTGGAAGATGGTTCAGTGGTAACATTGGGAAAGGGGGTTGTTTATCAAGCCCAAAATGTTACAAGTAATAGAGAAGAAATTGTATATAATACGAGTAATGCCACTTCCCGCGAATTAGTCTATAACTATCTGACAATCCCTAGAAGAGGGCAATTCCAAATGACTCTTTCAGATGGCACTAAGGTGTGGTTGAATTCTGAATCTAAAATTAAATATCCTGTTAGCTTTAAAGATGGAGAGACTAGACAAGTAGAACTTCTTTATGGTGAAGCTTATTTTGATGTATCACCAAGTACAAAACATAATGGGTCAAGTTTTAAGGTTTTTAATCAATATCAAGAAGTTGAGGTGTTAGGGACTGAATTTAACATCAAAGCCTATAAAGACGAACCTAATATTCACACCACATTAGTTGAAGGTAAAGTCAATGTAAACATTGAAAATAGAAAACAAAACTTGATACCAAACCAACAGTTAATCCTAGACATAAAAACCAATACTTCAATAATTAAAACTGTTGATATATATAATGAAATATCGTGGAAGGAAGGTGTTTTTAGTTTTGAAGATAAATCTCTTAAAGAGATCATGGCGGTACTTTCACGTTGGTACGATATGGATGTCGTTTTCAAAAATAAAAGGGTTGAAGATGAAGAATTTATTGGTGTATTAGGAAAAGAACAAGATATAGAAGACATACTATCAATCATTAAAAATTTCGGAGTTATTAAAGACTATGAAATCAATGATAAGACGGTAGTATTAGAATAAAAAAAGGGAGCGAAGGAAAGACATTTTGCAGTATCGAACTTCGTTCCCCTAATACGTATTAATTAAATGTTTAACTAACACTTCACAAATTTATGAAAATTAAATTAATTAATGTCCGTTCTCTCATTCGAAAGCGGCTACTAGTCATGATTATGAAAACGTTTTTCTTATTACTATGTACAACAGCCTTTAGTTTTACTACAGAAAATTCGTTCTCACAAGAAAAAGTAATAATTGAAGGCGATCAATTAGCAACAGTTGATCAAGTATTTAAGATTATCAAACGACAAACAGACTATCGTTTTATCTATCCTAAAAAAATGTTTAAAGGCGCAGAAAAAGTACAGTTAAAAAAAGGAGAGATAGAAATAACTGAATTGTTAGAACAATGCTTATCAAGCAATAATCTCAACTTTGAGTTAATAGATAATAATACTATCGTAATTAGAAAAAAAGCTGAAAACAATTTCACCAAACAACAACAACGTGAAATCAAGGGTACTGTTAGCGATGAAAATGGAGTACCTTTAGCCGGAGCATCAATACTTATAAAAGGAACATCAATTGGAACTGTTACAGATTTTGATGGTAATTTTTCTATTGTTACAAGTAGTGAAGATGCTATTTTGGTGATTTCGTATATTGGTTTTACCACCCAAGAATTGGCTCTTAACGGACAAACAACTATTACTGTCGAGATGAAAGAGGATAAAGACAGTTTAGACGAGATAGTAGTAATTGGTTATGGAACTGTGAAAAAAAGTGATTTGACCGGGGCGGTCAGTTCAATACGAGGGGATAAATTAAATTCTGATTCACAAGTATCGGTTGACCAAATCCTCCAAGGAAGAATTCCAGGTGTACAAATTACGCAATCCAGTGCCGAACCAGGGGGAGGCTTTTCAATTAGGATACGGGGAACGAATTCCATCACTGCTGGAAACGAGCCTCTATATGTTATTGATGGGCTTCCAGGTGCTAACCCCGGGAATTCTTTAAATCCTTCTGACATTCAATCAATTGAAGTGTTAAAAGATGCCTCAGCTACTGCAATATACGGAGCTAGGGGATCAAATGGGGTTATTCTAATTACTACCAAGCAAGGTCGAAAAAACACTGGCTTGGAAATTAATTACAATGCTTCTATCGGTTTTCAATCCGCCGCAAAGAAACTGAATATAATGAACGCGCAAGAATATATGTCATTTTACAATGATGTACATATAGACAGAGGTAATGAACCCCCATTTAGTCAAGAAGATTTTAATCAAATAGGCTTGGGAACAAATTGGCAAGATGAGGTGTTGCGCTCAGCTCCAATCATAGATCATCGTCTTTCATTTTCCGGAGGGTCTAATGACACCCAGTATTATTTGTCGCTTAATTATTTTGATCAGGATGGAATAGTCATAAATACTGGTTTTAAGAGATTGTCTGGAAGGGTGAATCTTATTCATTCTATTGGTGAAAAAATAAAATTAGGAATTAACTTGAATAATAGTTCAGAGAAAGATAACAAAGTACCCTTAGGAGTTGGGGAAAATGCCTCTGCAGGTGTAATTGCAACTGCATTACAGCTACCCCCTACATTGCCTGTATATAATGACGATGGAAGTTTTTCAACCAGTTTGCAGGATTTGAGTAATTCAGTTGCCCAAGCAAAAACTATCGATGAGTTTATAAAAAGTACACGTATATATGGAAATGCCTTCATTGAATCTGAAATATTAAAAGATTTGAAAGCAAAAATCAATATAGGTTATGATCAAAGAATCTCACGAGGTGATTTGTTTCTAAACACACTTACCCAAAGAGGAGTTCTTGCTGAAGGTAGGGCTACCCAAAGTTTAGTGGAATTCAATAGTTATTTGTTTGAATTTACAGGAGAGTACAATAAGGTAATCAATACCAAACACGTATTGAACCTTCTTGGGGGTTATTCTTATCAAGAATTCGTTAACTCTGGTTTTAATGCTTCAGCCCAGAACTTCCCAACAACTTCATTTGGTTCAAATAATTTAGGAGCAGGAGATCCTACTAAATTTGATGTTGGATCTTTTAAAGGAGAAAACACCATTATCTCAGGCTTTGGAAGGGTGAATTATAGTTTTGATAACAAGTATTTGTTGTCCGCTTCTTTTAGAGCAGATGGATCATCAAGGTTTGGTGAAAATAATAAATTTGCCTACTTCCCATCGGGTGCTTTGGCATGGAATATTTCAAACGAATCATTTTATTCCGATGAAAGTCCCATCTCCAATCTGAAACTTAGGGTAAGTTATGGATTAAGTGGAAACCAGGAAATCGACAATGGAAGATCTCTGGTACTCTTGGGGTCAGGGCCGATTGCTGTATTTGATGGGATAGAATTTCAATCCATTGCCCCAATTCAATTGGCAAATCCAGATCTTAAGTGGGAAACAACAGAATCATTTAATCTAGGAGTAGATTTTGGGATTCTTAACAATCGAATATCAGGATCGGTGGAATATTTCCAAAACAATACTAGAGACTTATTACTCCTATTGCCCGTTCCTACAACAACAGGGTTTTCTAATTCTTTGCAGAATGTTGGAGACACTAGAAATAGTGGCTTTGAACTTAATATTTCTTCACGCAATTTTGAAGGTGATTTTTCTTGGACAACAGATCTGAATCTTGCAACATTGAAGAATGAAGTTACTAATCTTGGTGAATTGCCAAGAATTCTTCAAGGTGATACCAGATTTATAACAGACTACACATTGTTGGAAGTCGGCAAACCTATCAATTCCTATTATGGTTATCAGTTTGAGGGAGTCTTTCAATCTCAACAAGAAGTGGATAGTTCTCCTACTCAGGTGCTTGCCGCTCCGGGAGGTAGAAAGTTTAAGGATGTAAATAATGACGGAGTGATAAATGATGATGACAGGACCGTTTTAGGAGACCCATTCCCAGATTTTACATTGGGGTTCAACAATTCTTTCAGCTATAAAGGAATATCATTGGATGTTTTCCTGGAGGGAAAATTCGGTTTTGAATTAGCCAATTTCACCAATATCGATTCTGAAAACCCAATAGACGACTTGAGGAATAGACAAAGGTATGTATTAAACAGATGGACGCCTAATAACCCTACGAACGAACATCCCTCATTTGTAAACCCATCTCGTGCCTTCGATTTTAATAGCAGGGTGGTTGAAGATGCTTCATTTTTAAGATTGAGGAATGTTAGGTTGACCTATTCCTTCCCAAATATAAAAATAAAGGGAATCTCTTCGGTATCTATTTATGCCTCAGGTCAAAACCTGGTGACCTTTACCAAATATAAAGGTTATGATCCCGATGTTAATGTATTGGGTACTTCAAATGTTAGGATTGACTATAACGCATATCCACTTGCAAGGATATTTTCAACTGGAATTAACATAATATTTTAAAATATGAAAACGATAAAATTATATTGCACACTTTTGTTAATGGCTTTTGTGCTGCCCTTATTTATAGCTTGTGAAGATAGGTTGGATGAGAAAACATTTACCACATTGAGTCCAGCAGATTTTTTTAACACGGCTGAAGATGTTGAAGTTGTTCTTAATTCCGTTTATGGAGAATTGAGATATAGCGATATAACCCGTGACGCAGTAACTCTTGGAGAAGTAAATACAGATATTCATTTTGAACGGGGTGGAGGAATTTTTACCCACAACCAGCCTATTGAAGAATTCTCTTGGACATCTTCGCATCAATGGGTGAGACTTTGGTGGGAAAGACGATATCGTGGGATTTTTAAGGCAAATACTGTAATAGATAATGCCCCCTCTGTAGAGATGGATGAAACTAGAAAACAAGAGATATTGGCCGAAGCCAGATTCTTAAGAGCATACAATTATTATCTTTTATATGACTTTTTTGGTCCAGTTCCTCTTATTACTACAAGTCAAACAAATGTAAATGACCGCCCTAGTCGCTCAACCGAAGAGGAAATGATTTCATTCATCGAAAATGAGTTTATTGCTGCTAGCGATGTTCTTCCCGTAAGCCCTCCCAGAGACCAGTACGGACGTCCAACAAAAGGAGCGGCATTAGGGGCTTTGACCAAATTTTATATGATGACCAAGAAATGGCAAGAAGCTGCCACAACTGCTATGGAAGTCATGAATCTTGGAGCATATGATTTGTTTACAGAAGGTGATAGAACAGAACTATTTAGTCCTGAAAATCAACGTGATAATGAGTTTATATTTGTCTCTGTAATGTCTGACACGCCGGATAATGTCACAGGAGACGGATGGCTAAGTCATGTGGTTCCAAGGGGTTATCAATGGGAATATCCTCCACGGGCTATATTTGCTGCTGAATTTAAAATATGGTCAGCATTTTTAGAGCTTTTTGACGCTGAAGATGAACGATTAAACGCATTCCTATTTGAATTTGTAAATGCAGAAGGTGAAACGATTATACTTGGTGAGGATAATGCCAGAAGTTTGAAATTTCCAGAGTATCCTAATCAAGATATCAGTAGATCGGCTGATGATTTTCCTTTTATCAGATATGCAGATATTCTTTTGTCACGTGCTGAAGCATTGAATGAAATCAGTGGGCCAAACCAAGAATCCGTTGATCTTTTGAATATGATTAGGCAAGCTGCCGGTGTAACCACATTTGCTGTAGGTGACTTCCCGGGTAAAGAAGGGCTAAGAGATTTTATCCTGGATGAAAGAGGAAGGGAATTCCATACAGAAGCACTAAGAAGGCAAGACTTGATAAGGCATGGTAAATTCATTCAAATGGCAATTGAAAGGGGTAAACCCGCCAATGATTATCATGTTCGATATGCAATTCCACAAACAGAGATTGATCGTAATCCCAATCTAACACAGAATGAGGGGTATTAACGGTATTAACCTGACGATGAGTGAAAAGAAAACTTTTCTGAAAAGGCTTATCCTTTTTATTACCAATTTCAAGGATAGCATGAAGATTGTACAAGAATCTAAAACAGAAAGAGAGGTTTATAAGAATTTTTTTAAATTGGTTTGAGTTAGTTGATGCACCCCATAAAAATAATTTAGTAATGGGGTGCAATATACTTCTTCAACCTAATGTGAACTTTTACTTTTAGTTTTACTTTTTAAGAGGAGCTGGTAAAAGATAAAATATAATTGCAAACCATGATATGAAAATGAAGGATAATAACCACGCCAATTTTTCTCCACAACCTGTTTTACTTGAACTCAATATTAATAGTTGGGAGCAGTACTAACTTGTAAAAATTATTAAAAACCTCAGTTTTTTATATGAAAGTAAATTAGTCTTATTAATATATTATAAATTAAATCAAAATGAAAAAACTATTTCAACAACAAGTAAGAGTCCTGATGATTCTAATCATGGCTTTTATAGTGTCGTGTAAGGATACTAAATCTAACAAGGCCGATACAGCTGAAGACATCAAAATCGAAGCGGTTAGTGATTTCCAGATTTCTTTAGCCCAATGGTCATTGCATAAGGCCTATTTCGGTGAAGCCGTTAGTGACTATAAGGAATTCACCAGAATGCTTAAGGTGTCTCCCGATTCAGTACTGCAGGGTGAACTGGATCCCCTGGATTTTCCAAAAGTTGCTGCCGGCTATGGGATATACTCCATCGAACTTGTGAATACCATGTATTTCAGCAAGGCTAATGATGAAGCGTACTGGACTGAGTTCAAGAAGAAATGTGAAGAAGCAGGAGTTACCGTAGGATTGATTATGTGTGACGGTCTGGGCAACCTCGGTGAAGCCGATCCAGAAAAACGCATGAAAGTTGTGGAGAGCCACTATCCCTGGGTAGATATAGCTAAATTTTTGGGTGCACACTCCATACGAGTAAATACTACAGGAGAAGGCATCGTTTTTGATGCTAAAGGAGAAGGCACACCAGAAAAGGTAGCTGCCAATACAGTCGATGGGCTCACCAAGTTGGGAGCGTATGGGGCCTCAAAAGGTATCAATATAATTGCTGAAAATCACGGAGGATTCTCATCAGATGGCAACTGGCTTTCCGGGGTCATGACCGATGTAGGAATGGAAAATGTAGGAACACTTCCTGATTTTGGAAATTTCTGTATTGAATACGGTCCTGAGCGTAAATATTGTGCCAAAGCGTATAATCGCTATAAAGGAATAACCGAGCTTATGCCCTTTGCAAAAGCAGTTAGTGCAAAATCGAATGATTTTGACGATCAGGGAAACGAAATCCACTCTGATTATCTCAAAATCATGAGAATTGTAAAGGAATTTGGTTATAAAGGAGATATAGGGATTGAATACGAAGGGACAACCCTTTCAGAAGACGAAGGGATCAAAGCAACCAAAGCTCTGTTGGAGAAGGTGTTTAAGGAGCTTCACTAGTTTAAAAATCAATTTAAATAAATACTTCAACTAAATTGCTGTTTTAGCACTGATTATAGCACTTCAATTCCATGTTGGAGGAGGCATTAAAGTGAGATGGCGCAATATTTATTTAGAAGAATTATAATTATAAAAATCATGAGTAATAAAACAAGAAGAACATTTATTAAAAAAGCCGGATTGGCAGGCTTAGGAATATTATCAGCGCCAACAATTGCAGCAAATGCTACAACATCAACCTTTCAACTAATGAAACGCAACCATCAATTGTCAGATAAAGAACAATTGAATTATGCGCTCATAGGTGCTGGAGGAATGGGTATGGAAGATATGAAAACAGCACTACAACACAAAGGAGTTAATATTGTGGCCGTTTGTGATCTGTATTCTGGACGAATTACACAAGCAAAGAAAGCATTTGGCAATACATTATATACTACAGATAATTATAAAGATATATTACGCCGAAAAGATATTGATGTCGTTATTATTGGAACGCCCGATCATTGGCATAAACAAATCTCTATTGATGCTTTAAACGCCGGTAAGCATGTATATTGCGAAAAGCCTATGGTTCATAGTGTCGGTGAGGGGCATCAATTAATTAATGCCTGGAAAAAATCAGGAAAAATATTCATGGTAGGCAGTCAAGGTTTATCGTCACTTGGTAATGAAAAAGCAAAAGAATTATTAGCAGCCGGTGCTATTGGCGATATTAATTATGCCGAAGGTTTTTGGGCAAGGCATTCTCCTATAGGTGCCTGGCAATATGCTATTCCTGAAGACGCTTCTTTAGATACAGTTAATTGGAAACGATATATTTCAAATACGAAACAACGAGATTTCGATCCACTCCGCTTTTTTAGATGGCGAAATTATTTAGATTATGGCACTGGAATGTCGGGAGATCTATTTGTGCATTTATTTTCTAGTTTACATTTTATAACTAATTCTAAAGGTCCCGACAGAATTGCTTCACTTGGAGGATTACGCTATTGGAAAGATGGGAGAGAAGTTCCGGATGTATTGCTTGGGTCTTTTAATTACCCGGAAGCTCCAGAACACAAAGGGTTTAATTTGTCTTTACGTTGCAATTTTGTTGACGGAACTAGTGGCACTACTTACCTGCGTATTGTAGGAAGCAAAGGCTCTATGGATGTAAAATGGGAAGAAGTGGTTTTAAGAACTAATGATGTCTGGGAAGAAGACCCTTTTGCATTACAAAAAATGAATGAAGGAAAAGCTGAAATTTCCGAACGAAAGAAAATATTACCGCCTAATGAAGTAATTTATAAAGCTGAAAACGGCTACAGAGGGGCTCATTATGACCATCATGGAAACCTTATCAATGCGATAAGAAATAACGGTACAGTTATAGAAGATCCTGTTTTTGGATTCCGGGCTGCAGCTCCTGCGCTTTTATGTAATGATAGTTATTTTAATAATAAATTTATTCAATGGGATCCTGTTCAAATGAAAGTTATTTAAACGGATAATTCTAAAAACATAAAAATTAGCCTTAAACAAATGAAAAAAACAATAAGTTTTTTATTTGCAGGATTTCTGGTTACTTTGATGGCCTGTCAAAACAAACCAAAAAAAGAGAACTCAGAAAATCAACCCCAACAAGCTTCAGAATGGATATATCTTTTTGATGGAAAAAGCACAGAAGGATGGAGAGCTTATAACGGAGACGTTTTACCTCCAGGCTGGGTTGCCGAGGACGGTATGCTAACTTTTAACACTGAACTGGGATTAGAACAAGACTATACCGGAGGAATAGATATTATTTATGGCGCAGAGGAATTTGAGAATTTTGAATTGTATGTAGAATGGAAACTTCCTAAAGGTGGTAATAGTGGTATTTTTTATCATTTAAAAGAAAACATTTCAGACATGGGACCTCCGGACATTTCTCCTGAATACCAATTAATAGATGATGAAAATTATGCAGACATTCACGATTTGACAGCTTACAATACCAGTGTAGGGTTTGAGAACCCTTCTCAACTGCACCCTTTACAGAAAACAGCATCAGATTATGCAATGCATGCAGCAGACCCGGCTCAAAAGGTATTGCATCCGGTTGGCCAATGGAATTCCACTAAAATTGTATTTACTGAGGAAAGAGTAGAACACTGGCTGAACGGTAAAATGGTACTTTCCTTTAAACCATGGACAGATAAATGGCATGCCAAAAAGAATGCCGGAAAATGGAAAGATGCATCAGTGTATGGTAGCTTTAAAAAAGGATATATAGGGTTTCAGGATCACTCAAGCCCAATATGGTTTAAAAACATAAAAATTAAAAAACTAAACTGAACACATTATGAGAAAAAGACACAATTTATTTCTTACCGAAAGGTAAATTATGGGTTGAAGAAAATACAAACGAACGCCCTGCATTGGGAAAAATCTTTTCATCATGAAAATGTAATAGGTTTAAAAAAAAATGTATAAAACTAAAAAATCGTATCAAATAATGAATCAAACAGCAAAATTTATCTTTGCTCTTATTGTATTACTAATTCTATTTTCCTGCAAAGAGAAAGAAAAAGAACCTGCAACCCGTCCTAATATTCTATTCATTATGTCAGATGATCATGCTTATCAAGCGATTAGTGCCTATTCGGATAAACTCATACAAACGCCAAATATTGACAGACTCGCAGAAGAAGGTATACTCTTTTCCAATGCAAGTGTGACTAATTCAATTTGTGCACCCTCACGTGCAACCATACTCACTGGCAAGCACACCCACATCAACGGTAAAATAAACAACATCTCACCTTTCGACACCACTCAGGTTACTTTTCCTCAGTTGTTTCAAAAAGCAGGTTACCAAACGGCAATGTACGGTAAACTGCATTTTGGTAATAATCCTAAAGGGGTGGATGATTTTATGATTTTACCCGGGCAAGGCAGTTACTTCAACCCCCAATTTATCACTCCAAGGGGTGATACCATAATAAATGGCTATGTGACCGATATTATCACTGATCTAGCACTTAATTGGCTGGACAAAAAACGAGATACAACAAAGCCATTTATGATGATGTACATGCACAAAGCAGCACATAGGGCTTGGTGGCCCAGTGCTGAAAAAATGAAAGAGTTTTCTGAAAAATCCTTCCCAGAACCCGAAACGCTATTTGATGATTATACAAACAGAGGAACTGCAGCCAAAAAGGCCGAAATGAATCTGCTCTATCATATGGACTATACACAGGATTCCAAAATCATGCCCGAGACGATCGAGGAAATGGGTGGCGTGGAGCCGGATATTCTCCCCATTGTTTTTGAGGGTGAATATGCCTTAAAACAATCTTATAACAGACTAACAGAAGAGCAAAAAAACTTGTACGAACCCATATTGGAAGCTATCAATACCGATTTTAAAACCAATTGGAAAGGAATGACTGACAGGGAGAAAATGAGTTGGAAATACCAGCGATACATGCAGGATTATCTGGCATGTGTTTCATCTTTGGATGATAATATAGGCAGGGTACTGGACTACATTGATGAAAAGGGTTTGGCCGACAATACAATGGTCATTTATACCTCAGATCAAGGTTTTTACCTCGGCGAGCATGGCTGGTTCGATAAGCGGTTTATATACAATGAGTCTTTTAAAACACCATTGTTGATCAGATGGCCCAACCAAATCAAAGCGGGAATCACCAATGAAGATATGGTGCAAAATCTGGATTTTGCTCAAACTTTTTTAGAAGCTGCACAAATAAAACCTCCAGCTGATATGCAGGGTGAATCTTTAATGCCTCTTTTAAAAGAAGAACCCCAGGGATGGAATCGTGAAGCCGCTTATTACCACTATTATGAATATCCAGGATGGCACTCGGTAAAAAGGCATTATGGCATAGTAACCAAGGATTACAAGTTAGCACACTTTTATTATGACATAGATGAATGGGAACTGTACGATCGTATAAAAGACCCAGAGGAAATGAAGAATGTTTACCATGATCCCGAATATTCAGATGTGGTAGTGAAATTAAAAAAACAATTATCGGAACTAAGAGTCAAATACAAGGATTCGTATGAGTTGCAGAAAAAATATTTGGACATGACTAAAAAAACTTCCTCCAACACCAATGAGTCAGAATCAAAAAAATGAAAAACTAAAAAAACTAAAATATTATAAATTTTGACATTTGTGATATTATTTGCAAGTTCTTGTCCGAGATGTAGAAAAGTTAAATTACAAACGTACAAATAAGGGAAGTGGTCAAGACACACAATGATAAAATGATAAAGGATTCAGATCA
>JBDLJB010000005.1:0-143799 GCA_039714555.1 Bacteroidota bacterium | reverse complement strand
TAATTTTGAATTTAAAGTTACTCCATTATCTAAAACCGGACTTAATGTTTGGGTTGCTCCAGGAATTAATTGTTGGGGAAATATATTTCCAAATTATCATAGCACAGAAATTAATGTGTATAATTTTATTAGAGATGGATTTAAGCACAATGCAACAGCGGTGTTAAATACAAGTTGGGATGATGATGGTCTTAATTTTTTCCAAAACAACTGGCATGGATTTGTATGGGGAGCTGAAAATAGTTGGAATGCACCACCTAATCTTACAAATGAAGCATCAAAACAAGAACGACAAAATCGGTATATACGATTTAACAACGCTTTTGACGCTATTTTCTATGGCTTGAATACTCCAGAAGAAAGCGTTACAGCTCTTATGCTTCAATTGTCCTCACTACATCAATCTGGTATCAGAGATGCTTTGAAAAACAGTCGCTTTTTTGAACCCATATTTCCAATGCATTTTGATTATTTACAAAAAGGGAAAAGAGAGGAGAATATTTCAATTCTACACCAATTAGACACTATTTTTACAGAGCTAAACACTTTATACCCAAAGGTAAGCAATAACAAACAAACCTTAGATTATTTAATGTTTGCAATAAGGCAGGCACAATTTACTATTAAAAAGAATCTTTTTCGCATTGCATTATATGGATATCTAAATGATGAAAATTCAAGCCTATCTAAAAACGAACTTATAACAAAAAAAACAGCACTTATAAAAGAACTGAAATCATTGAAAGAGCGATATACAACGCTGTGGAAAATGGAGAATAGAAACTACTGGTTAGAAGAAAATACAAAACAATACGACAAACTTATACACGAGCTTACAATCTTAGATGGTTATATTATTATCAATCCCATAAACGAAGTAAATGATCAAGGAAGAAAAATTACCATTCGTTCCGTTTTCAATGATTTTCCGATTCATTATGCTATTAACAAAGATACGGTTACGGCTCACTCGCCCCAATACATCAATCCAATTTTTATCAATAAGAATGCAACTATTTTGGCTCGTTCCATTGATAAAAAAACGGAGTTCCAAATACAGAAAATATCATTAATCCACCACAAAGGCATTGGCAAGTTACAGCGATTGATTTCGAATTATAGTACATATCATCCCAGTTATGACGGAGGAGGTGATTATGCGCTGCTTGACGGACGGCTAGGCAGTAAAGACGAACTTAGAAGTGGAAGATGGCAAGGTTTTGCTGGAGAGGATATTGAAATAGAAATTGACCTGAAGCGTAATGAGTCTTTAAAATCCTTTTCAATGGGCTTTTTTCAAAACACTGAATCCTGGGTTATTTTTCCCAGGCAAGTTGAGATTTATATTAAAGATTCTATAAATCAGGAATATGAATTATATTCGATTATAAAAGGTAAGGTACCCCCGGAAAAGAAAGGAAATTTAAAAGAAAACTACACGACCACTTTTACCAATATTCAGCCAAGATATATCAAGATCATAGCCAGATATTATGGCAAATTACCTGAATGGCATCATGCCGGTTCTAAGTATGAATCTATGATATTTGCTGATGAAATAGTTATAGAATAACAAAACACAATAATAATAATAATAATAGTGCATTTGATAAATAGTGCTAAAATTGAATATCTTAGTAATGAATTAAATTAGTCGAAACTTGAAAATGAAGCGTTTTAAAATGCCAAATGCACCATATTCAAATCGTTAGCATTCATTTTTTTACAGAAAATAGATATTATGAAAATTTATTTATTACCCATCATCCTGATTTCAGTATTAAACTTATGTAGTTGTTCCGATAACAGAAAAGAGCCTATAAAGCCTAACATAATATATGTATTAGCAGATGATTTGGGTTATGGGGATATATCCGCATTTAATGAAAATAGTAAAATTAATACTCCCAATATAGATAAGATAGCATCTGACGGTATAAGGTTTACAGATGCACATACGTCTTCTTCGGTTTGTACTCCAACCCGATATGGGATACTTACAGGAAGGTACAACTGGAGAAGTCGTCTTAAAAGTGGGGTTTTAACTGGAAATTCAAAAGCACTAATTCCAAATAGTAGAGCTACTGTTGCTTCCATTTTGCAAAAACAAGGTTACTACACTGGATTTATTGGAAAATGGCATTTAGGTTGGGATTGGACATTGAAGGATTCTATTAATAAACTTGGAGAAGGATGGTCTGAAAAAGATTTTGACAATATAGATTTTTCTAAACCAGTGACTAATACTCCCAATGATTTGGGATTTGATTATGCCTATGGTCATTCGGGTTCCTTAGATATGGCTCCTTATGTTTATGTTGAAAACGGAATGGCTACAGAAATTCCTGATTCGGTAACGGTTAATACCGGAAAATATTCCTGGTGGCGAAAAGGTCCTACATCTAAAGATTTTATTCATGAAGATGTTACTCCTAACTTTTTTAGGCGAGCAGTCAATTTTATAAAAGAAAAGTCAAAAGAAGAAAGCCCATTTTTCTTGTACTTAGCCTTACCCTCACCACATACACCAATTTTGCCAAAAGAGGAATGGCAGGGTAAAAGTGGTTTGAATCCGTATGGTGATTTTGTAATGATGATAGATGACTATATGGGGCAATTGATTAATGCTATTGAAATGGCAGGAATTGGAGAGAATACTTTAATCATATTTACCAGCGATAATGGCTGTTCACCTGCTGCAAAAATTGATGAACTAACAGAAAATGGTCATTATCCAAGTTACATTTACAGAGGACATAAAGCTGATATTTTTGAAGGAGGTCATAGAGTTCCCTTTATTGCCAAATGGCCTAAGAAAATAAACAAAGGGAGTATTTCGAAAGAGACAATTTGTACAACTGATCTGGTGGCAACCTGTGCCGAAATAGTTGGATATTCCTTGTCAGATACTGAAGGTGAAGATAGTTACAGCTTAGTTCCTTTATTTGAACAAGTAACAATTGACAAACCACTTAGAGAAGCTACAATACATCATTCTATTAACGGGAGTTTTGCGATTAGAAAAGGTGAATGGAAACTTATTATGTGTCCGGGATCAGGAGGTTGGAGTTTTCCGAAACCAAATAACAAAGAAGTTATTGATTCATTACCAAAATATCAATTGTATAATTTAAAGAATGATCCAGGTGAAATAACCAATCTACAGGCAACAGACACCGAAAAAGTAGAAGAGTTAAAATCATTACTCGTAAAGTATATTATTGAAGGGCGTAGTACTCCTGGAGCGCTTAAAAAAAATGATTCAATCAACGTTGAATGGAAGCAAATTGAATTTGTTAATCAGTAGAATATTCGAATGATAACAATGCTAAAAATAATAGCTGGTTCAGTAGTAAATTCAAGGATTGCAGCTCGCTTCAACTTTCTTGTAATTTGTCATGAATGAAGCCCGCAATCGGCTACTATTCTTATAATAACCGTTCTATGCCATTCCCCACATCACGAAAAATAGATTAATTTCTATTGCTAACGACAGTGTAGGAACAGAAAATTCAGACAAAAAGTGTAAATTTGAGAAAATTATAATTCAATGAATATCAACAACAAAATTTGACGTTAGTCTCAATTTAAACAAAAAAGAAAAAACCAATAAATTAAAAAAACCATGCGGTCAAAAATTACACGAAAAATATTTATTTTTTCTGTTCTATTAATTACTTTCCTATTACCCTCTTATTCACAGCGAGGAGAAGATTATCAAACAGTAGCCAAAGATGGTGCTTGGTGCTGGTTTTCAGATCCGAGGTCTGTTTATTACGAAGGAATTCATGAACGTACTTATACAGCATTCGTTAATTCGGTAGGCGATATTATGATTTCATTTGTAGATCATAAATCAAATGAAAAAGCTACACATGTACTATACAAAGAGTTTCAAGCTGACGACCACGTTAATCCTTCCATTTTATTTTTACCTGACGGGCGTTTGATGGTCTTTTTTACAAAACATAATGGCATGCTTTATCGCACAACTTCAAAGATGCCTGAAGATATTTCAGCATTTGATAAAATTGATTCTTTGGATTTAGGAAGCAAGATGTGTTATACCAATCCAATTATTCTGAGTGAAGAGAACAACCGAATATATGTTTTTTTCAGAGGCGGCTATGATTGGAAACCTTCCTTTATCACATCCGATGATTTAGGAAAAAACTGGTCTGAGCCAAAATTATTAGTCTCTAAAAAAATAAATGTTAAAAACAACCGCCCCTATACCAAAGTAGTATCAGACGGCAAATCCAATATACATTTTGCATTTACGGATGGTCATCCAAGAGACGAAAATCACAACTCCATTTATTATTTAAGATATGAAAGCGGTAATTTTTTTGATGCCGCCAATAAAAAGGTAGGTAAAATGTCCCGTTTACCGATTGAACAGGAGATTGTACCTAAAGCATATGACGGAGTCGCCAATAACCAAAGGGCTTGGATTTGGGATATTGCATTGAATAAAGAAAATGCTCCCGTCATTGTGTATTCTACCTTACCCGAAGAGACAAGTCATTTTTATAATTACGGTTTTTGGAATGGCAAGGAGTGGGAAAACAAAAGACTCTGCAAAGCAGGAAGTGCATTTCCCAGCTTTGAAAGGCCAAAGCAAAAAAGAGACCGCGAACCTCATTATTCAGGAGGTATTACACTCGATCACGGTAATCCGAATATTGTTTATTTATCAAGACCTTATAAAAATCGATACGAAATTGAGGAATGGACAACCAATAATAATGGCAAAACATTCTCTCATAAACCAGTGACTAGCAATTCAATAAAAAGCAATGTACGGCCAGTGGTAGTAAGAAATGCTCCTATAACCATTTCTCCCCGTTTGCTTTGGATGCAGGTAAATCATTATAAACATTATACAAATTATAACACCGCAATAAAAGGCTATCAACCTGCCGAAAAATACTCTTCCGACCTTTCTAATAAAGCAATTACGGAGGTAATGGGTGCTGTAGCTGACTGGCAGATTGCCAATTTTAATTTAGTAAAACATCATCCTTTGGACTGGACAAACGGGGCCCTCTATATAGGGATGATGGAATGGGCAAAAATAGCACCCGATAAAAAATACTTAGACTGGCTACATAAAATAGGTCGTAGAAATGCTTGGCAGCCGCATAAAAAAATGTATCATGCCGATGATATTGTGGTTAGCCAAATGTATCTGGAGATGTATAAGCAGAAAGTGCAAGATAAAAACAGTTATCGTATTCTTGCACCCACACAGGCAAGACTGGATTATGTGATTGCTCACCCTTCAAAAGGGACACTATTGCTTGATTATAATGATGCACAGACTCTGGAAAGATGGTCATGGTGTGATGCACTATTCATGGCTCCCCCTGTTTACGTAAAAATGGCCAATATTCTTGGTGATAAAAGTTATTTGACTTTTATGGACAAAGAGTTTAAAGCAACCTATGATTTTTTATATGACAAAGAAGAGCATCTGTTCTTTAGAGACCACCGTTATTTTTCTGAAGTGAAATTAGAAAAGAATGGCAAGAAAGTATTTTGGGGGCGTGGTAATGGATGGGTAATGGGTGGTTTAGTTTCCATACTTAAAGACTTACCAAAAGATAGTAAATACAGACCTTTTTACGAACAGCTTTTTATAGAAATGGCAGAAAAAGTCGCTAACTGCCAAGATGAGAATGGATTCTGGCATGCCAGTATGCTCGACCATGAAAGTTTTCCAAATCCTGAAATAAGTTCAAGCTCATTTTTTTGTTTTGCGCTCGCTTATGGTATAAATGAGGGATTGATTGATGAGGTTAAATATACTCAAGTTGTTACCAAAGCATGGAAGTCAATGGTTACTGCTGTTTATGCCGATGGCAAATTGGGATGGGTTCAACCTATAGGTCAAGATCCCAAAAAAGTTACAGCTGAAATGACGGAGGTGTATGGGGTCGGTGCATTTTTGTTGGCTGGCACGGAGGTTTTAAAATTGATAAAATAATAATGTTACCACATAACAATGTGTAGTAGTGTATTTGGCAGATAGTGCTAAAAATGAAAGTGATAACAATTAATAAACATAGTAGTAAATTGAAAATTAAGAGCGTTGAAATGCCAAACGCACCAAACACGAACCGTTATATGCAATATTTAAATTTTCCACATTTTCTTATAAATCGAAATATTTGTAAACACACAATTATCCTTGTTTCAATTTTGATCTTGAGCTCCTCTTATGTCGTACCGCAAAAGTCCCAGACAAACTTAAAAGTCATGACCTATAATATTTGGAATGGTTTTGATTGGGGTAAAGACACTACCAGAAAGGAGAATTGGATTAAATGGATTCATGACATAGATCCTGACGTACTTGCTTTACAGGAATTATGCGGTTACAATGAAGAGAAACTTAAAGCTGATGCTGCAAAATGGGGACATAACTATGCAAAAATATTAAAAACAGAAGGCTATCCGGTAGGGCTGACTTCTAAAAGACCAATCATTATAAAGGAACGTGTTATTGATGGGCTTTGGCATGGCATGTTGCATTGTGAAACATATGGGATTGACTTCTTTGTTGTGCACTTATCGCCAGCTGATTGTGAAATCAGACTCAAAGAAGCAAAAATTATCACAGAAAAAGTAAAACAGTGTAAAAGTGATAAATTCATTATTCTTGGAGATTTCAATGCACACTCTCCATTTGACGGAGAAGCGTTGAAACACAATCAAAGTTTGCTAAAAAAGTATTCAAACAGTAATTCAAACAAGCATTCAAACCTAAGACTTGGAGAATTTGATTATTCAACAGTTTCAACATTCATAGCATTACCATCAATAGATGTAAGCCATAATTTTATTGATATTGCCGAAAGATATTCTTTCCCAACTCCTGCATTAATTGGGGTTTGGCAAACAGCAGATCAAGTAAAACTAAATAAAGAGCGAATAGATTACATATTAACGAGTCCAATTATTTCTAAATCGTGTACAAATGCAGTAATTAATCATAATAATGAGACCAATACGTTTTCAGATCATTATCCAGTTATGGCTGAATTTAAATTTGAAATAATAAATTAAAGCATACAACAATTTATAAAAATAATAGACGAGACAGTAATAAATTCAGGGATTGTAAGCCACTTCAACTTCATAGTAATTTGAAAGATTTGAATTCCGCAATAGGTTACTATTTTTATACTCATCGCCGTTGTACCTCATTAGAGAAAAAAAATGAAAGATCATATGGAAAAATAAAAACCCCAATATGGTTTTGGATAGCAGCTATTTTTTTTTATTCTTTGGAATATAATGGGAGTTTTTCCTTTTTTGTACATACTTTTGTATCAGAGGAAGCCTTGGCAAAATTACCGGAACAAGAAAGAGAACTTTATGGAGACTATCCAATATGGACAACCATTGTTTTTGCTATTGCAGTATTTGGTGGATTATTAGGCTCTTTAGAACTATTATTAAAAAAGAAATGGTCTAAACTAGTTTTATCATTTCATTATGTGCTATAATTCCATAAATGGTTCATAATATATTTTTTACCAGATCTATAGCCACCACAATGCCAATTTTGGTCGTCGTTTTTGGGATATTCTTAGTATGGTTTTAAATTTTGCAATAAAAAAAACTGATTAAAATAACGATACATAATAAAAAATATATTTCTTATGAAAACAAGTTTTATCATTTTAACAATATTATCAGTCCTAATAGTTTCTTCCTGTACATCAAATGAAATCAGAAACAAACCTAATGTAATATTAATAATGGTTGATGATATGGGATATGAATGTATTGGTACATACGGTTCTACTTCCTATAAAACACCTAACATTGATCTATTAGCTTCAAAAGGGATTCTTTTCTCAAATTGTATTTCTCAGCCTTTATGTACACCTTCCAGGGTGAAAATTATGTCTGGTCAATATAATTATCGTAACTATGAATTTTTTGGACACTTAAACCTCTCTCAGTATACTTTTGGCAATCTTATGCAAGATGCCGGATACGCAACTTGTATTGCCGGTAAATGGCAATTAAATGGTTTGGCATATAAAGACAAAATAACTGACTGGAATGATAACACGAGACCAAACAAGTTTGGATTTGATGAATATTGCTTGTGGCAACTTACCAAAGGAAGAGGTAAAGGTGAACGTTATGGAAATCCTTTATTAGAACAGAACGGAGAAATATTGGATCAAGAAGTCAATGATTATGGACCCGATATTTTTGCAAACTTTATTTTGGATTTTATAGAAAGGAAACAAGATAAACCATTCTTTGTGTATTACCCAATGGTTTTGGTACATGACCCATTCGTTCCAACCCCCGATTCCGATAATTGGGATGATCATGAAGCCCGATATAAAAATGACACAACTTATTTTAAAGATATGGTTGCTTACACAGATAAAATTGTAGGTAAGATCACAAACAAGCTCAAAGAGTTAGATCTGGATAAGAACACCATCCTCATTTTTACAGCTGATAATGGTACACATCCTACGATCTACTCTCAATTAGCCGATGAAACAATACAAGGCGCAAAAGGAAATACAATTAATGCAGGTGTTCATGTTCCACTAATTGTTTACTGGCCATCACAGATCAAAAAAGGACTTGTTTTCAATAGCTTAATAGAGTTTAGTGATTTTTTTCCAACTTTGGCGGATATTGCTAATACTGAAGCAAAATCCGATGGAAAAAGTTTTTATCCGATACTGGTTGGAGAAAAGTACCATCCAAGGGAAACTGCATTTGTTCATTATGATCCTCAGTGGGGTAAGAATGTAAACCAATATAGAAATCAATTTGTAAGAACATTGAGATACAAACTTTATCAAAATGGAAGTTTTTTTGATCTAACAAATGATAAACTAGAAAAGAATCCTTTAAATACTGACTCACTTGAACCAGATCAGGTCATCATAAGAACTACCTTGGAGAATGAATTAGAAAGGCATCCAAAATGGAAATAAGACAACTGTACTAAAAATTAATATCTTAGTAACAAACAAATTTAATTATATTTAAATAACTTAATTAATGAAAATAAACACAAAACTACTAATCACCTCATTTCTATTCGTTGTTTTAGGATGCAACACACAAACTAAAAACAAGAAAGAAATAGAAAAAACACTCCCTCGTATTGCAATTGCAGGTTTAGCAATTGAATCTAGTACCTTTTCACCAGCACTTACTCATGAAGATGCTTTTCATGCTAAAACTGGAAATGATATTTTTTCAATTTACCCGTTTTTAACTTCTGACTCGACCATTCGAAAGCGAGCAAATTGGTTTCCAACGTTAAAAGGACATGCATTACCTGGGGGCATTGTTACCCGAGAGGCATATGAATCCTTGGTAAGTAAAACGCTTGACATACTTAAGAAAAATATACCGTATGACGGTCTTTTTTTTGATATCCATGGAGCCATGAGTGTTGTAGGTCTTGATGATCCTGAAGGTGATTTTATTACTAGAGTTCGTGAAGTAGTTGGCACAAACACAATTATTTCAACCTGCATGGATTTGCATGGAAATGTATCTAAACGATTGGCACAAAATACGGATCTTATTACCTGTTATCGATTGGCACCACATGAAGATGCGATGGAATCTAAAAAAAGAGCAGTTGCTAATCTTCTGGAAAGAATAGAAAACGGAAAAGGGAAGCCAGCCTATAAGGCATGGATTCCTGTGCCAATATTGTTGCCAGGTGAAATGACAAGTACAAGAATTGAACCTGGAAAGAGTCTGTATGCAAGGGTCGCTCCTGCTGCTGCTGAAGAAGGCATACTGGATGCTGCAATCTGGATTGGGTACGCATGGGCAGATGAACCTCGAAATCATGCAGTTGTTATGGTTACAGGAGATGATAAAGAAAAAGTAATAGCAGCTGCAGAAGGTTTGGCTAACAGTTTTTGGGAAGTAAGATCAGAATTTGAATTTGTAGCTCCTACTGCATCTTTAAAAGAAAGCCTTGACAAAGCAATTGCTAGCAAAAAACACCCTTTCATTATTAGTGACATGGGAGATAATCCCACTGCTGGAGGAGCTGGAGACGTAACATGGACTTTAAATAAAATACTCTCGAGACCAGTATTTAAATCGGCTAATGGTCCTTCCCTAATTTATGCTTCTATTCCAGGACCTGATTTGGTTGGAAAGGCCATTTCTTTGGGAGTTGGTGCGGAAATTAAGGCTTACGTTGGCGCTGAAGTTGATGATCGATTTTCCCCTCCAATAGAGTTATCTGGAACCATAGAAGCAATTAAACATGGAGATATTCATGCCGAAACCGAGGTTGTTGTTAAAGTGGGAAGTGTATTTGTCATTGTTACAAAGAAACGTAAACCTTATCACCACGAAGTTGATTTTACCAATTTGGGTTTAAATCCACGAGAAGCTGATATCCTAGTAGTGAAAATTGGTTATTTGGTACCTGAACTATATAACATGAGTGAAGACTGGATAATGGCGCAAACACCAGGAGGTGTAGACCAAAACTTAGAGCGTCTTGGCTATAAGCGAATCCAAAGACCCATATTTCCTTTGGATGAAGACATGAATGACCCCAATCTTAAGGCACAACTAATTCCTTCATCAGATGGGAATGGTCTGGAATAATCTATTTAAAAATACAGGAAAGAAAAACAGTGTTTTTATTTCTATCATTATAGAAGAAAAGATGGATTTGATGGATTTGGTAGAACATAATAATATGATTACGAAAGCCCAACAAAACTTAAACTGCATTGAAACACAATTTAGTTAAACTATTGTAAACATGTGTCATACGAATTAAATAGATATGTATTTACAAAAAAGTAATAGATAACAAAATGAAACAGTTGACATTCTCTCTCCTCTTTATTATACTTTATCAAAATGTTTTTTGTCAAAACGATTGGGAAAATCCTGAAATATTTCAAAAAAATCGAGAAAAGGCTCATGCATCTTTTTACCCTTATTCAACTCTTGAAAATGCACTAACTAATGATCCTTCAAAAGAGGAATACATCCAAAGTCTTAATGGCAAATGGAAATTTCTGTATACCTCCACATTAGAAAAAATAAATGAAGAATTCTACAAAATAAGTTTTGATGACAGTAAGTGGGATGAAATTCCTGTCCCCGGAAATTGGGAAATGTATGGCTATGGATACCCGAATTACACGAACGCTCAATACCCTTTTAAGAAAAACCCTCCGTTTATTGATGAACCACGAAATGCTGTTGGTTCATATATTACCTATTTTAAACTATCTGAAAATTGGAAAGACAAAGAAATATATATCCAATTTGGTTCAGTAAAATCAGGTTATTACTTATGGGTAAATGGAAAAAAGGTTGGGTATAACCAAGGCTCAAAACTTCCTGCCGAATTTAATATTACACCTTATTTAAAACCTGGTAAAAACAAGCTTGCTCTTCAGGTATTTAAATTTACTGATGGTAGTTATCTCGAAGATCAAGATTTTTGGAGATTATCAGGTATTCAAAGAGATGTTACTCTATTTGCCAGATCAAAAACACATATAAATGATTTTTTCGCTAAAGCATTACTCGATGAAAACTATCAAAACGGAGTATTTAATTTAGAAGTAGAAGTAATTAATAAGACTAGGCAAAAAGTCAAAAGCCACAGCTTAAAATATCAAATTATAGATGCAGAAGGGAAAGAAATACTTACAGAACAATCCAATTTTAGTTTAGAAAGAAATACCCGATTGATTTCCTTTAATAGTAAAATTCCTAATGTTAGAAAATGGTCGGCAGAACAACCTAACTTATACACGCTGGTATTATCTCTCAATGATGCAAATGGCAAAATACTTGAAGCCAGCTCAATAAAAATTGGTTTCAGAACAACTGAGATCAAAGGAGGTCAATTGTTAGTAAATGGTAAACCAATTCTATTGAAAGGTGTTAATCGTCACGAGCATAATCCTTATTATGGTCATGTTGTCAACGAACAGAACATGATAGCAGACATTAGAACAATGAAACAATTTAATATCAATGCTGTTAGAACATCTCACTATCCCAATGATCCGCTCTGGTATAAATTATGTGACCAATATGGAATTTATATTTACGATGAAGCAAATATTGAATCCCATGGTATGGGATATAACCCAAGCAATACCTTAGCCAATAAACCAGAGTGGAAAGCAGCACATATTGAACGCGCAATTAATATGGTTGAAAGAGATAAAAATCATCCCTCAATAATTGTTTGGAGTATGGGAAATGAGGCTGGAACCGGGCCTGCATTTATAGCTTGTTACAATGAAATTCATAAGCGGGATGGTAGCCGTCCGGTACATTATGAGCGGGCTGAGAAAGACACAGATTTAAAAATTAAACATACTGACATCATTGGCAATATGTATGAAACAATTAATTCTATTAAAGAAAACTGGATAGGAAAGGATAATGAACGACCTTTTATATGGTGTGAATATTCCCATGCAATGGGTAATAGTACTGGAAATTTTCAAGAATATTGGGACTTGATTTATTCTCATCCTCAACTACAAGGCGGATTTATTTGGGATTGGATGGATCAAGGGATTGCAAAGTATGACACTAATGGCAATAAATACTGGGCTTATGGAGGGCATTTCGAACCTAAAGGTGTGCACCATGATAATAATTTTTGTTTAAATGGTGTTGTTGATCCTGATTTGACCCCTCACCCGGGATTATATGAAGTAAAGAAGGTTTATCAAAATTTAAAATTTAACCCCCTAGATGTTTCAAAAGGGAAATTCAGTATTAAAAACGATTTCTTTTTTCAAAACCTGGACAACTACATTGTTCGATGGGAAATTATTGCGAATGGTATAGTCCAAAAGTCAGGGCAATTAAAACCTATGGGAATAGCTCCGCAATCGGAAAAAGAATTTACTATTGAAGTTCCTGTTCAGGATCAAAATATTGAATATTTCCTTAACCTATTTGCTGTACAGGCTAGTATAGATGAATTAATCCCATTTGGACATATTGTAGCTTCAGATCAGTTTAGCTTCGGAAATTACCAATCATCAGTAAATAATCCCATTATTTCAGACCCTATTGAAGTAAAAAATGAAGTTAATGAAATAACAGTTTTAGGAAAAGATTTCTCAATACATTTTTCTAAACAATCAGGTGTAATTACATCCTATAATATCAATGGATACGAATTAATAAAAGAACCAATAACACTAGACTTTTGGCGAGCTCCTACTGATAACGACTTTGGAAACAAGATGCCAATACGTTGTGAAATATGGAAACATGCAGCTAATAGCGCTCTTATCCAGAATATTAAATCAAAGATAATATCAAAATCAGAGATAGCAATAAATACCACTTTTCAACTCCCTGTAGTTCATGGAGTTGTCATAATAAATTATTCTATTCATGGTAACGGGCAAATAAATGTCAATTATAGTTTTGAAGCGAAAAAGGATAGTTTACCTGAAATTCCAAGAATCGGTTTAAAGCTAAAATTACCTAGAGAGTTTGACAATCTTAATTATTACGGTCGCGGTCCATGGGAAAATTATATCGATAGAAATACTTCAACCTTTGTTGGTCTGTATAATTCCAAAGTTGGTGAACAATACTTTGCATATAGTAGACCACAAGAAAATGGACACAAAACGGATGTGCGTTGGCTAAGCTTAACAAATCAATCAGGATTAGGGCTTAAAATAGAGGCTAATAGCGATCTTTTAGAGTTTAATGCGTTACACTACAATACTTCTGATTTTGATCCGGGTACAAAGAAACTTTTAAGAACAACTTCCAACATAAATGAAGGAGATTTTGTTGAACTTCATATTGATCATAAAATGATGGGCGTTGGTGGAGATAATAGCTGGGGAGCCAAACCACATGATTCTTATCTATATTATCCCGATAAAATCTACAATTTTAGTTTTACAATAATTCCTGAACAATAAAGACTTAATCGCCTCGTATCCATTTTGCTGTTATAAAATATAGAAATATATAGTAATAAATTAAAACCAATGCATTTTACACTAACAGTTATATGCAAATCTAAATGACACAAATAAATAAACATAGTTTGAGTATTTTTTCTCTACATAGCTATAATAGTTACAAGTTGTAAAGATTAGAGGAAGTTATGTTCCTTTAAGTATGTCTCAACAAATAGTTTTTATAGAAAATAAATTTATAAGAAGAGAATCTTAAAAATAAAATCGTTATTTTTAAACTATATAAATGGGATCATTATACGATTTCCTGTTGATAGTAAGCTGAATTTATTATGAAATAAAACTATGAATATGATGAAAAGAAGAATATTTTTAAAGAAAGCAGCATTGAGCGCTTGCGCTTTATCTGCTACTCCCCTAGTGACATACGGTTCCAATTTATTGGACCATAGTAGAGAGAAAAAACTAGCCAATCTAAAATTATCATTAGCACAATGGTCATTGCATCGTCAATTTGACAATGGTAGTCTCGATTCGGATGATTTCGCCAGTATTGCCATAAATACCTATGGCATAAATGCTGTAGAGTATGTGAACAAGTGGTATACAGATTCAGGAGAAGATGAAAAATTCTGGATCAACATGAAAGAACGTGCTGATAATGTCGGTGTAAAAAGTTTATTGATAATGGTTGATGATGAAGGTGATCTTGGGATTGCCAATGACATGGAAAGAAAAAAATCTGTTGAAAATCATTATAAGTGGGTCAATGCTGCTAAAATTCTGGGATGTCATTCGGTTAGGGTAAATGCATTTGGTGATAGTGACAAAAATATTTTTCGTTCAGCGATAATTGATAGCATGGGACGGTTATCGGACTATGCCGCTAAGGAAAACATCAATATTATCATTGAAAATCACGGTTTGTACAGTTCTGATGCCAAATTGATAACGGAAATCATAGAACAGGTTAATAAATCAAATTTTGGAACTTTAGCAGATTTTGGTAACTGGTGCCTCAGTGCGAAATGGGGAAGCACCCAAGGTGATTGCAGCGAAGCATATAATAGATATCAGGGAGTATCTGAATTTTTACCATTTGCTAAAGGTGTTAGCGCTAAATCATATAATTTTAATGAAAAGGGAGAGAATACAAAAATAGATTATTACAAGATGCTCGAAATCGTTAAAAACTCAGGATATAATGGGCATATTGGTATAGAATACGAAGGGGAGATACTCAGTGAGCACGAAGGAATACTCGCAACCAAAGCATTGATAGAAAAAGTTTGGAGAAGTTTGGAATAAGGGAACAAAAAAATTTAGAGATACATAGTAAAAGTTATAACAAAAAGTTTGGCAAGTAAGAAAGCCTACACACAACATTTTGTTTATTTCATAACAGTTTTGCGGAAGTCTAAAGTCTACCCTACCCCATAAATTGATTATCAAGAAGATATGAAAATAGTTTGCAACCTGCCACGAAAACATACAATTAGTTATAACCCATTAAAAAGCTGTTTTTACTCACCGTTGTAAATAATTTAAAAATGGATTCAATAATAGAAACAGATAGATTAATCCTAAGAGAATTTAACATCAATGATTATAAAGATGTTTATGAATTTGGCTCTAATTTAGAAGTTCAAAGATATACTGGTGATAAAATTATTGACTCATTGAGTAGTGCAAGAGAGCTAATAAAAAATGTTTGGCTTGAGGATTATAAAAAATATAGGTACGGCAGATGGGCAGTAATTTATAAACTTGAAAATAAAATTATTGGATTTGCTGGACTGAAATATTTACCTGAAATAAATGAAACTGATATCGGGTTTAGGTTTTTACCAGAATATTGGGGAAAAGGATTAGCTACTGAAGCTTCAAGAGAGATTATTAAATATGGATTTAAAAAATTAGGAATTGACACAATAATTGGAATTGCAATGCCCGAAAATATTGGTTCTTGTAAAGTGTTAGAAAGAATTGGTTTAACCTTGTATAAAATAGACCAATATGATGGAGACGGAAAAGACTATAATTGGTATAAAATAAACAAGTAAAAACTACCTAAAACACTGCATATAATTTATGCTTAAATTATCAACAAAATTTAAAATTCTTTGACTGACAAATCAATATCTGAACAAATAAAATTAAAAAGTTCTCCTCCTCTCACTTTTTTAAAATTTTGATCATAGCTACTCCATACTTACTCATCCAATACCGTAAGCTTAAATTTCATCCCAACACCCTGATTTTAACCATTTAATTTTCCTGAGTCTAAAATAAATTCTATAGCAGTAAATCCATATATTCTAAAATATGAAAAAAATATTTGATGATATTAATGAAAAAGTTACTTTTACCTATTCTAAATTACTATTTCTCCCCTCCTAAAATTAAAGTAAAATTGCTTATAAAGAAAAATCTAATTTGAAATGGAGAAAGAAAATAATACCGCATTAAAGAAAAAGACGACCGGGAGTAAAAGAATTTATAAGATCGTTGCTATTGTTTTGGTAACCTTCATCGTTATCCTTGCAGTAACGCCTGTTCTTTTTAAAGGCAAGATCATAAATACCATCAAAAAGAGTGTTAATAAGAACATTACCGCCACTTTAGATTTTGATAATGTTTCGTTAAGCTTACTGAGAAACTTTCCCAATGCCTCGGTTTCCATATCCGATCTAAAGGTTATCAATGCCGATCCTTTTGAGGGGGATACACTTATCTATGCTGAAAAAATTAGATTGAAAATGAGTCTTGCCCAACTTTTCAAAAATGAAAGCGAGCCATTGAACATTAAAGCCTTTTCTGTTGATAAAGCTAAATTAAATATCCTGATTAACAATAAAGGAGAAGCCAATTATGATATTGCAAAAAAAGATCCGGTAGCTGTAGCTGAAGAAAAAACAGAAACAACCTCAGGAAAAGCAATGGTCTTTTCTGTAGAAGAATATGAGATTTCCGAAAGCAAAGTGGTCTATTATGATGAAGAAAGCAATATGAAACTGAGTGTTTCCAAACTCAATCATTCGGGTTCAGGAGATCTATCGGCAAGCCAATCTAAGCTCAAGACCAAAACCAATGCACTGGTTTCTTTTAAAAAGGACAGTATCGAATATTTAGGCAAAAACATGGTGGATCTTGATGCTTTAATTCAGCTTGATCTGGAGGAAGGCAGATATTCTTTTTTAGAGAACAAAGCACTTATTAACCAACTACCCTTGGTTTTTGACGGTTTTGTAAAGATCAATGAAAGTGATCAGGAGGTAGATGTTACTTTTAAAACACCTTCTTCTGATTTTAAGAATTTTCTGGGGCTTATTCCTACTGTGTATACAAAGAACTTAGAAAATGTAAAAACCTCGGGTAATTTTGAGGTAAAAGGTTTTGTTAAAGGTATTATTGATGATAGCCATATCCCTACTTTCAGCATTGTCATGCTCTCAGATAATGCTTCTTTTAAATACCCCGACCTGCCGAAAGAGATTTCCAATATTAATATTTCAACTTTAGTTGGTAACAAAACAGGTATAATGGAGGATACTTATGTCAATATCGATAAATTATCCTTTATGATAGATCAGGATGTTTTTAATGCTTCGGCAAAAATCCGGAACATCATTGAAAATCCATTTATAAACGCCGAAATAAGAGGGCGTCTTAACCTGGCGAACCTTACTGAAGCCTACCCTGTTGATTACGAGGGAGAACTTAGCGGTATCTTAAATGCAGATATAAGCACCGCTTTTGATATGAATTCCATAGAAGAAAATCGCTATGAGAACACCAGTAACAAAGGTTCGTTTTCAATACACGACCTCAAGCTATCTCCGGATGAAATGGCTAATCCCATTGAAATATCAAAAGCTGACATCACTTTTAATGATCAAAACATAAATCTTAACGGATTTTCTGCAAAGACAGGGCTATCAGATATCAAAGCCACAGGTACTATAAAAAATCTACTGGGCTTTATGTTTAATAACGAGGATTTAGAAGGTAATTTTGATCTCAATTCCGGTACGTTTGCTGTTAACGATTTTATGATGAAGGTAGATGAATCGGAAACAGGATCAGAGTCTGAAACAGTCAAGAGTGAAGGTGAAAAAGTAACCATCCCTGCTTTCCTTGATTGTACCATAAACGCAGTTGCAGATAATGTGATATACGACGATCTTACTCTTAAGAAAGTAAAGGGAACCATAAAAATAGAAGATCAAAAAGCAACCATAACCAATCTGACATCAGAACTATTTGACGGGCAATTAGGATTAACGGGCAATGTTTCTACAAAAGAAGAAACACCTACATTTAATATGAACTTAAAATTAAAAGCTTTTGACATTACTTCTTCATTTAAGGAATTGGAACTTTTTCAGTTTTTAACACCCTTGGCCAATGCGGTAAACGGAATTATGAATTCTGATATTTCGCTTTCTGGAAATCTTAATGAGGATTTTACTCCAAATATGGCCACTTTAAGCGGAGATCTTTTAGGCGAGATCTTAAATGCGTCTTTCGTAAAGGAGAATAGTCCACTGTTACAATCCTTTGATCAGAATATGAACTTTATCGATTTAAGTGATATAGAACTGAAAAATCTAAAAACATCATTATCATTCAAAGATGGAAATGTGAATTTAAAACCCATCAATCTGAAATATAAAGATATCGATATTGAAGTTAAAGGGACACACAGTCTGGATAAATCGTTATCCTACATGGCAAAACTCGATGTTCCTGCAAAATATCTTGGTAAAGATGTAAATAAACTACTGGCAAATCTAAGTGAGGAGGAAGCCTCGAAGATCAGGGTTCCGGTAAATGTGGAAATGGGTGGAAGTTTTACCAACCCCACATTAAAAACCGACGTTAAAAGCTCTATGTCTAACTTAACCCAGCAGCTTATCTCCATTCAAAAAGACAAATTAACAGACAAAGGAAAAGGAATACTTACCGATATGCTCAATAACAACATAACCAAAGACTCTGACTCCACAAAAAAAGAAGATGCAGTCAAAGAGGCAGCTAAGGGTATATTGGGGAATCTATTTGGTAAGAAGAAAGATAGCACACAGAATTAGCTTGACAATCCACCTACACTCAAAACATAAACTTTATAATTCGGTGCTTGTTATGCTAAACAAGAAAATATAGTCTCATTGAAGGATATTAAAACTAAAACAATCGAAAGAGATTTTTATAAAAAAGGCAAAACTGAAACTGAAATGGGATTGATTAAAATAACTATACATATCACCATTTAAAAATAATTGCTATTTTTAGGCTTAAATAAAGATCGTTGCAGTTTTGTTACGTCTAATTTTCCTATCGGAATATTCTTATACAAAAAATTCTGCGTCATTGGATTTGCATGTAAATAAAATGAAAAATGAAAGTCGTTATTTGTACTAGATACGGACCACCGGAGGTTCTTCAGTTTAAAGAAGTGGAAAAACCTTTGCCTAAAGATGATGAAGTACTGATAAAAGTAAAAGCTACAACAGTTCATATTGGGGATACTAAGATTCGGCGCTTTGAGCCTGGTTTAGGACCTGTCAGAGATTTCTTTTTCAAGCCCGTGATGAGAGTTATATTGGGATTCAGGGGACCAAGAAAAAAAATACTTGGAATGGAACTCGCCGGAGAAATTGAAGCAGTAGGAAAAGATGTTAAGCTGTTTAAGGTAGGTGATCCCGTTTTTGCATCCACCGGATTTGAATTTGGTGCCTATACCCAATACCGGTGCATGCCCGAAGATGGAATGCTGGCAATAAAACCAAACAATATGACCTATGAGGAAGCCGCCCCACTTTCAAATGGGGGATTAACAGCCCTGCTTAATCTTAGAAAAGCTAATGTTCGGGAAGGGCAAAAGGTTTTAATTTATGGAGCTTCTGGCAGTGTTGGCACTTATGCAATACAAATTGCCAAGCACTTTGGAGCAGAAGTTACAGGAGTATGCAGTACAGCAAATTTAGAAATGGTGAAATCTCTGGGAGCCGATAAGGTTATTAATTACAGACAAGAAGATTTTACCCAAAATGGCCTTAAGTATGACTTAATTTTTGATGCAGTAGGCAAGATTGAATCTTCAAAACGTAAAATATCTCTGACAAAATCAGGAATATATATTAATGTTCTTAATTTTTCAGGTAAAAATAAGTTAAAGGTAGAAGACCTGAATTATCTCAAAGAGCTTTGCGAAGAAGGAAAACTAAGATCAGTAATAGACAAACGCTACCCTATGGAACAAATAGTAGAAGCACATAGATATGTTGACAAAGGGCACAAAAAAGGGAATGTGGTTATTACTGTATAATAATCAGATAATAAGAATAACGAACGCACAACAATATATAAAGTAATAGCCGAAATAGTAAGATAACCAAATGTTTTAGATCGCTTCAATTTTTGTATAGCTTGACAAGTTTGAAACTCGCAATTGGCTACTATTCATACACGAACTCTCGTTAGCACACATATGAGAAAAATACTACTAATATCAACTATACTCTTTCTATTTTTAAGAAATTATTCCTATAGTCAGGATTCTTTCTATGAAATACTTGTTGATTCTACCATCACATTGACACATGACAGTGTTATCTATGATCCAAACTATTTTTCAATTGATTATCCAAATGGAGATGTTCCCAAGAATAAAGGAGTATGTACAGATGTAATAATCAGAGCATATAGAAAAGTTGGGATTGACCTTCAAAAAGAAGTTCATGAAGACATGAAAGACAATTTTGAAAAATATCCAAAAAATTGGAGGCTGAAATCAACGGACAAAAATATTGATCACCGAAGAGTTCCGAACTTAATGAAATTCTTTGAAAGACATGGAGAAGTTCTAAGAATAACTGACAATCCGAAAGACTATTCTCCAGGAGACATTGTATGTTGGGATTTGGGAGGTGGATTAACTCATATCGGGATTGTAATTGACAGGAAGTCAAGTGACAAAAATAAATATCTGATTGTCCATAATATTGGATCCGGACAAGTCATTGAAAATATACTATTTGACTACATAATAATTGGACATTACCGATATAAAAAATAAAAGATGTGTGCTAACAACGGTTACAAAAAATAACGGTTTTGTGTTATAATTTAAATTGTAATTGTATATTAAAAAGTAATTTACAGCCGAATAATTGGGCTGTTTTATCAACTACTTTTGGTTGCTAGAAACGTTTGACTAATAAAAATCAAAAATTAAAAAATATGGATTCAATTTCGCCTAACATTTTCGTTAAAGATATAAACGAGACAATTAAATTTTATCAGTATTTAGGGTTTAGGGTGGTTATGACAGTTCCTGAACAAGGTGATCTTGTATGGGTAATGATGACTTGTGGAAATGTGAATTTTATGTTTCAAACATTTGACAGTTTAGGTTCAGAATTGCCAACTATATCAAGACAAAATGGTGGTTCTTTGTTGTTATATATCCAGATAAAAGAAATTAGATTGTTTCACGACAAAATTAAAAATAAAGTGAATGTTATTAAAGGACTTGAAAAAACTTTTTACGGTGCAACAGAATTTTCTATTCAGGATATTAACGGTTACATACTTACTTTTGCAGAAAATGAAAAGTAAAACCAAATTCAAAATAGTACCCTAGTATTAAGTCAATAACAGAAAATAATATCTAATTTAGGCCAAATAAGCTAAAATAGAACTTTTACCTTTTTGTAAAAAATTAACAAGCAGAACAACATAATCAATGAATATAGTTGTAAAATAATTGATAAAGGAAAAAGCTGCTGTTCATCACAAGTTGAGAAAGATAAAATAAACCTGGAAGAACATTGGAATAATACATATTTAAAATAATTTTCTACAAAACTTTTTTATTATACTATTTTTTATTTACTTTGTATTTCAAAGTACTTTAAAATGACTAAAAAAGATTATTTAAAAGATATTACAGAGATTAAAAATATAATGAATAGATCATCTAGATTTCTTTCTTTAAGTGGTTTATCAGGAATATTAGCAGGCATTTATGCTATTATAGGTGCACTTTTTGCTTATTATTATTTATTTCCAAAAAATAATGAAGTTATCTATTTTAATAGTTTAACATTTAAACTTATCATTTTAGATTTAACATCAATTGCTTTTTTAAGTATTATTTCAGCTTTTATTTTAAGTTCAAATAAGGCTAAAAGAACAGGAGAGCCAATTTGGAATAAAACTACGAAACGATTATTAATAAACTTTTTGATTCCACTTGTAACCGGAGGTATCTATATTTTGATCAAACTATCCAGTCAGCATTACGGTCTTTCTGCATCTTTAATGTTAATTTTTTACGGTTTGGCTTTAGTAAACGCCTCTAATTTTACTCTGGGTGATATTAAATATTTAGGTTATGCTGAAATTATCTTAGGTTTAATTTCTACTGCTTTCCCTGGTTATGGATTTTGGTTTTGGGTTTTAGGCTTTGGTATTTTTCATATTATTTACGGAACATTTATGTATATAAAAGAAAAACAAATAAATTGAGTTTAATAAGTAATATAAATAAAGTTTTTGACCATAGGATCAGGCTTGGAATAATGTCGATATTGGTAGTGAATGAGTTTGCAGATTTCAACAGACTCAAAGAACTATTAAATGTAACTGATGGGAATTTGGCCAGCCATACTAAGGCCTTAGAAAAAGCTGAATACATTAGAATTGAAAAACAATTCATAGGTAGAAAACCTAATACAAAATATTTTGCAACAAAAAAAGGAAAGCATGAATTCAAAACACACATTGAAGCTTTAGAAAAAATAATAACAAGGAAATAATTTTTTTAACTAAACACTTTGTATTTCAAAGTACTTTTAATTTTAACATCATGAATGAAAAACAAAAAGGAAAATTTGGAAATTGGATTAGAACATCAATTACTGCCAGAATGTTAATGGTAACATTTTTAATGCTAATTTTATTAATACCACTTGGATTTATAAAAGAATTAATCAAAGAAAGAACAGAACGCCAAGAAACTGTTATTGATGAAATAAATAATAAATGGGGTAATGAAGTACTATTGTATGGCCCAATACTTCAAATTCCATATAAAGTATATATTGAAAAAATAATTACAGATAAACAAACTAAAACAGTTCAAACAGAAACAATTGAAAAAATAAAATATGCATATTTCTTCCCAAGAAATTTAGATATTAAAGGAACCATAAATCCGGAAGAAAAGAAAAGAGGCATTTATAAAACTGCTGTTTATAAAAGCAATCTACAAATTAATGGTAGTTTTAATAAACCCGATTTTAGTGATCTAGATATTGATGAAAATCAAATTATCTGGGAAAAGACAAAAATAATTATCAATACAAGTAATCTAAAAGGAGTCAATAGCAGAGTTCAAATTATGGTGAATAAGCATGCTTATTTTTTTACTTCAAATTATATGGGTAACTCATCAATAAATGAATTTCGTAATCAAAAGATTATTAAACTACATAGTTTAGAAAGTAATCATTTAAAATCTGTTGATATACCAATTGAAAAAGAAATTAATTTTGAAATGAAAATGGATGTTAATGGAAGTGAACAAATCAGCTTTATTCCAATTGGAAAAGAAACAAATATAAACTTAAGCTCAAATTGGAAAACGGCAAACTTCATAGGATACTTTTTGCCACACAATTCTGATAAAATCAATAATAATGGTTTTGACGCTAAATGGAAAGTCTTAGATATCAACAGACCATTTTCTCAACAATTCTTCAATACACTACCCGATCTTTCAAATTTTGCCTCAGGAGTTAATTTTATGATTCCGGTTGATGAATATCAAAAGAGCGAAAGATCCGTTAAATATGGTTTTTTAGTAATCGCTTTAACATTTCTGGTTTTTTTCTTAATTCAAACCCTTAGTAAGATTCAAATACACCCATTTCAATATCTTATGATAGGAATAGCATTAACAATGTTCTATACGCTTTTAATCTCAATTTCTGAACATAGTGATTTTTTAAAAGCATATATTATTTCGGCTATCTCAGTAATTGTATTAATAACTTTATATTCAAAAACTATTTTAAACCAGTTTAAGTTTTCGATTTTTATCGGATTCTCGTTATTTGCTATGTACGCTTTTATATTTGTTATCATACAATTAGAAAACTATGCTTTAATTGTTGGCAGTATAGGACTATTTATCATACTAGCCTTAGTGATGTATATTTCACGTAAAATTGATTGGATAAATGAATAGATCAACCTAGTAGATTCTGATATATTACGAATATTATATAGTAAGAAGTAAGGTTACAAAATTTTACTTCTTACTATTTATTTATTTTAAGTAAAGATCTAATACTATTATAAATACTTTCTCCTACTTCATCACCATATAGATCAATATCAAAATCTGAATTACAATTTTTAAAATGATCAAAAGCATCTAACATTTGTTGTTTATCACTTCCAGCAATTTTTGCAAAACCATTTTCTACCAATTCGATCCATTCGGTTTCTTCGCGTGCGATAATGCAATATTTTTTATTAAAAAAGGCTTCTTTTTGGAGACCGCCACTATCAGTTACAACCATTTTGCAATTCTTCAACAATTCTAACATATCAAAATATCCTACAGGTTCAATCATAACTAAATTATATTCTAAGTTATTTTCTTTCAGTATCTTACGTGTTCTAGGATGAATGGGTAAAACAACCGGAAATTCATTAGCAATAATTTCTAAACCTTCAAATATCGATTTTAATTTTTGCAGATTATCCGTATTTTCTTGTCGATGGATCGTAGCCAAAACAAAGTCTTTATTTTGTAAACCTAAATCCTTAATAATTGTAGATCTTTCAGCTGAATATTTGCTATAAAAAGCAACAGCATCTTTCATAATATCACCACTTTTTACAACTTCGATATCTAAATTATTAAAACCTTCATTTTTAAGATTTTTAATTGCTGTATCAGTTGGACACAATAAAAGGTCAGAAATTCTATCGGTTAAAATACGATTAATTTCTTCGGGCATTTGCATATTAAACGATCTTAATCCGGCTTCAATATGTACAACTTTTATATCTAATTTTTTAGCAGCCAAAGCTCCGGCAATTGTTGAATTTGTATCACCATAAATTACAACTGCATCCGGTTTTTCTTTTATTAAAACTTCTTCAATTTTTTCAAGCATTTGACCTGTCATAGCACCATGACTTAATCCATTGATATTGAGATTGTATTTAGGCTTTGGAATTTCCATCTCTGTAAAGAAAACCTCACTCATATTATTATCAAAATGCTGACCAGTATGAACAATTACCTCTTCTATTTCATTCTTTTCAGAAATCACTCTACTCAACACAGCCGCTTTAACAAATTGCGGACGTGCCCCTAATATGGTTACAATTTTTTTAAACTTCATTTTTTAATTTCTATTATTTTTCATTTAAACATAAAATATCCATGAATTAATTTATAGATCTGATTACTTCAACTAATTTTTCTGTTAAATTTTTACGATGATATTGTGCTATATTTTGGGTTTCAGTTATCAGATTTCTTTCTTTATATTTTTTATAAAGGTTTAAGATAATTTCTTTTAAATTCTCTTCATCGCCAAATTCAATAACAAAGCCTGAATTGGTTTTTTTAATAATTTCGGCTAGGTCACCATCTTGTGGAGCAATTGCCAAAATAGGCCTGTTAGCTTGTAAATACTCAAATATTTTACCTGTCACAATTCCTTTGGCGCTCGGAACTTTATTTACAGCTAATAACAATACCTGTGATTTTCTTTGAAATTGTAATACTTTATTATGTGGTAAATAATCAATTAAATTTACATGATTTTTTAAACTTAGGCTGATAATTTCACGTAATATTTCAGGAGCAACTTTTCCTATTAGATTCACTTGCAGATCAGTACTAAATTCAGAATCTTCTTTAATTAAATTTGTTAAAACTTTCCAGAACATTTTTGGATTTCTATCGGCGTTCATCATACCTATATGAGAAATTGAAAACTTATCATCCAAATTATCAATATCCGTATTGATCTCACCATCAAAACCATTACTAATCACAATTGTATTTTTGTTGAAAGTTTGATATTTCTCTTGCATTGTTTTTCCTACAACCAAAACAGCATCAGCATTTTTTAATACTTTTGCTTCTAATTTATGATGCTTTTTCTTAGACTTTTTAGTCAGCGGTAATTGATGAAAATAATCAATATCTGTCCATGGATCTCTAAAATCAGCTATCCATTTCAATGAGAATTTTTGTTTTAGCAACAAGCCAATTAAATGTAAACTATGTGGCGGACCGGTTGTGATAATCACATCAATATCATTATGTTGTAAATAATTTGATAAAAAATCAACCGAAGGTTTTATCCAGTATTTTCTCGAATCAGGAATAAAATAATTTGCCCTGATATACTGTAATTGTTTTTCAAAAAATGAAGGATTAGAATTCAAAAAACCAGCACTGGTTTCTTTTTGTTTACTCTTTATTAATGATAAGAGATTATTGGGTTCCCAAATAGGTTGTTTTAAAATTTCAATATTCTTTGGAATTTCATCTTCTAAAGAATCATCAATAAAAATATATTTAGGATTATCAACAGTATAAACAACTGGATCAATACCAAAATCTTGTAAATATTTTACAAATTTCAACCAGCGTTGAACACCGCTACCGCCTGCAGGAGGCCAATAATATGTTATAATTAATGCTTTCAAATATTTTTTTTCAAATATATCTTTATTATTTCACAAAGATATCATTCTTCTAATTCACTATAAACTCTTATTAAATCACTGGATACTTTTTCCCAAACAAATTCATTTTCTATAAAATGTTTACCATTCTTTCCCAATTCATTTCGCAAATCTGGATCGTTATACAATTCTAATACCTTTTCGATAAAATTCTGAACATTCTTTCCCTGATGCACCAAGCCACTTTTGGTTTTATTTACCAGGTTCTTTTGTGCTGTTGCATCACTAACCAAAACCGGTTTTGATAAACTTAAATATTGAAATATTTTATTTGCATAAGCCACATCATGTTGAATATTTCTATGCAATGGTGAAATACAAATATCACTAGCTTGAATATAAGAAGGAAATAATGAAACATCTTGCCAACCCTCAAAATCTACAAACTTTTCAATACACAATTCTTTTACTTGGTTTTTTAAAATTGGATCCGTTGTATTTGTTCCAACAATTACCAATTTCAAGTTATCTATTAAAAATTTTAAATCATTTACGGCCTCAATTGCTGTCTGCAAACCTCTACGCAAACCTGTATCACCCAAATATAAGATAACAAAATCATCTTTGTATCTATCCGTTATATTTATATCGATTTTAGCTTCTTTATAAAATGATCTTCTAACAGTATTAGGTACGAGTACGATCTTGTTTTTATCGATATTAGTCCGTTGCTTTACTTCATCGATAAATTCATTGGAAACAGTTATTACTTTTGTTGCTTTTTTAATGAATTCTTCTTCTTTCTTTTTCCATTTATTTGGTGAGATCAATTGTTTCCCCGGGAATTTCATCAAATGAGGGTACAATTTCATTACTTCCGGCATATTATCATGCAAGTCTAAAATAACAGGTAGATCAAATTTTTTATTGGCTTTAAATACTGCATCAGCAATTCTAATATCGTGAATATGAATCGTTTCAATTTTGTTTTTTTTCAAAAAATCAAGAATTTTCTTCTCCATTATATTAGTATAAAAAGGAAAAGTGTAAGCTAAAGCAGATAATTTATAATCAATTTTATTAGAAGTATATCTTTTTACCTGTATTCCGTTAATTTCTTCACTAGACAATTCATTTGTATATTTTAAACAGAATAAAAATACATCATGACCATTTTCAATCAAAGCAACAGCTTCATTTTCAACCCTTGGATCAGGAGGAAAAGTTTTATCTAAGATCATTCCTATTCGCATAAAAAAATAAAATTAACGCTCAGCGTAAACTGCGTAATATCGTGGTGTAAATTTTCTTAATAAAGGTCGAATACCAATTTTATTTATAGGGCTTGTCCATTTTTCGGAAGTCTTGATATTCCATCCTGACTTTTCTAACAACCAATCAAATTGCCAATCTTCAAATTCGTGATAATGCCGATCCCATTTATCCGTTTTACTTTGATAAGCAGAAACGAACCAAAGATTCAAAGGAATTGTAGTGATCAATTTTTTTGCTTTTATCTCCTTTAAAACATTAAAAGGTGCAATTAAATGCTCAAATATTTCAAAAGCTGTAACAGCATCTATTTCTCGATTATTAACAATTTGAAAATCAGTATCCAGATCCTCGCCCATTGTATTATAAACTGTATAACCCAAAGTTTCCATAATTTCACTAAGTTCATTTCTAACTCCCAAATCTAAAATAGTAGCAGGAGCAGGAAGTACTTTTTGTAAAAATTCAATGGTATGGTTATATCTTTTTTTGTGATGTTCAATCATTTATTTGATTTCTTTTCTTTAAAATACCAACCTAATGGAATTAAAATTAACAATCCATATGAAATTAATGTGATGGTATTACCTTGTTTAATTATTTGTGGTTCGAATTTAAACTCAATTTGATGCTTTCCGGAAGGAATAACCATTGCTCTTAAAACATAATTTACTCTAAAATGAGGTGATAAATTCCCATCAACATAAGCATTCCACCCTCTTTTGTAATAGATTTCAGAAAAAACAGCCAATTGATTAGTTTTAGCATTACTTACATAAGTTAATTCATTAGTTTTGTATTCTTTAAGCTGAATTGTAGCTGTTGAATCATTTTGAAAATTAAATCCTTCAAGAATATTTTTAAATTCTGAATTCACTACCACAACTTGTTTTGTATTTATACTATCCAATGCTTTGATCTCTTCATCAGCAGTATTTACAAATTTTATTTTATCAACAAACCAGGCATTTCCATTTGCATCCGAATTGATTTGTACATTAGCCCTATTATTATCATCTGGAAAAATAATGTATTTGGTATTTAACATATTTAATACATCAAAATTATTTTTAGCAATTTGATAATCAAAAAGTTCTTGATAACGACGAGGTTTAGCAGCATGATATCCACCAATAGAATTATGGTAGAAAGAAGTACTGCCATCATTCATAGGGTTTACCATAAAGTTCATCACTCTGTAATGGCTTTTATCTTTTAATATTTCAGTATTGACATCTGATTTTGGAAAAGGTTTTTCCAGCTTACTTTTCGAAATAAAATCCTCATTATTCACATAACGTTTGTCAACAACAACCAAATCAAATAAAACCAATAACAGCATAGCAACAAATACTAAATTTTTATTGATCTTTCCTTTTACATAGAACCAAAGTGGAACAGCTGTTAAAAATACTAAGATCAATGAACGTAAACTATCTTCAAAGAAAATTGCTTTTCTATCGGAAATTATTACTTCTGTAAAACCTTGTAACATATTTTCATATCCTGCATCTCTAAAACTTTCAAAGGCAAATAAACTTGTACCTAAAATTGTAAAAAATAAAGCTATGCCACCCACGATAAAAAAGCTCTTTTTAATAGCATTTAATTTAAAATCGCTATTCACTTCTTTATTAAATACTTCTTTTAGAGCTAATATTCCCAATAGTGGTATTGCCAATTCTGCAATTACCTGAATGGAAGAAACTGCTCTGAATTTATTGTACAGTGGAACATAATCAATAAAAAAGTTAGTTAAAATATCAAAATTCTTACCCCAACTTAAAAGAATTGAGAATATAGTTGCTGCTACCAGCCACTTTTTTAGTTTATTATTAACTAAAAATAATCCCAAAACAAATAAGAAAATCAGCACAGCACCTATATATGCCGGTGCAGCAACAATGGGTTGTTCTCCCCAATACATGGGAGCATTTTCTGAAAAATTTAATGCTTGTTTTCTACCGGCTTTATCTTTTAAGAATTCATAAATATGAGAATCTTTATTTAATTTTTCATTATTTGAACCTCCCATAAATCTGGGAATAAAAAGATCAAAAGTTTCAAGTAATCCGTAACTATATTCCGTTATATAGTTTTTTGATAAACCTGTAGTTACTTCTTTTATTTTACCATCTGGAGCAATGGTCAATTCACTTTTACTTCGTGTACTTTCACTTGCGTATTCTTTGGTAGCCAATAAACTTGTTGCATTTACACCAACCGCCAACAAAACTGCTATAAATAAAATCCCTATATTTTTAAAATAACCTATCAGTTCTTTGTTTTGGTATGCATTAATAAAATAAACTATTCCAAAGATCAAGATCATAAACAATAAATAATAGGTCATTTGAGGGTGACTTGCATTAATTTCTAAAGCCATGGCTAAAGAAGTAAATACAAACCCTAAAAGATATTTTTTTTGAAAAACCAATAAAACTCCTGCTAAAACTAAAGGCATATAAGCAATTGCATGGGCTTTTGCGTTATGACCAACACCTAAAATAATGATAAAATACGTAGAAAAACCAAATGCTAAAGAACCAATTATTGCTAATTTCCAATCGATTTTTAATACCATTAGTAAAATAAAAAAACCTATAAAATATAAAAACAAATAATCTGCCGGTCTAGGTAGAAATCTTAATAAATTATCAATTTTTTTTATATAATCATTCGGATAATAAGTACTTAACTGATAAGAAGGCATGCCTCCAAAAGCTCTATCCGTCCAATATGGTTCTTCACTATTTTCAGCTCTAAAATCCTGAATCTCTTTTGACATTCCTCTGAAATGAGCTATATCATTTTGATATAATTTTTTTCCTTCTAAAACAGGGGAAAAATAAGCCAATGAAATTACAATAAAACTTAGGACTGCTATAAGATAAGGAATTATTTTTTTGAAATTCATTTTTAGAAAATGGTTGTAACTCTTAATAGTATATTAAAATTATATTGACTTTACACTTTTGACTTTGCACCTTCATTCATCATCAACTTCTTCATAATCAACATACTCGCCAACATTTTTATTTGCTTTATTTTCTTTTTGGGGTGTTTTTTCTATGGTAGTTTCACCTACATTTATTTTTTCCTCAGGTTGTTGGTGTCCTTGTTGATCTCTAACTTTTTTTTCAAAATTTTTCACCATCTTATTAAAGAAAATTGGAAAAACATATCTTCCAATAATCTTTATTCCATAATAAATCAAAATGATGTAAGAAATAGTAACCAAAAACCCTGTTAATGATGCCTCTTGCATTTTTTTTAATTTTAAATTCAAAAATAACAATTTGAAGACAACTTCAACGTTTATATAAAGAAAATCTTATTTTTGAATCAATTATATATATAAAATGCGATACTATTTAAAGCTTATTCCTCTACTACTATGTTTTCAAATTGGTTTTGCGCAATACACTAAAGTCATCAATTCTAAACGCCCCGGTTTTTCTGATAGCCCATATAGCTTAGGAACAGGAGTTTATCAGATTGAAGGTGGGCTTTTTTATAAAAATATTGGGAATTATTTATATTGGGATACTACAATTGATCATGCTGTAAATTATAATGCCAAAGCTTTTGGTACAGATATAACTTTTAGAACAACACAATTCTTTGAACGATTAGAATTTAATGTTGATCTTACACTACAAAATGAAAACCGAAATTATACAATACCTTCCGTTTATTCTGAATCAGGTTTCGGTTTAAGTAGATTAACAGTAGGTGCCAAATATTTGGTATTTATGCCAACATATACTGATAAATCTAAAGAAATTCACAGTTGGGTAGCTAGACATGCATTTGATAAAAAAAGATTAATCCCTGCTGTAGGTGTTTATGCAGGTCTCAATACCAATCTTCTAAATAGTTTATATAAAAATCCTGATGGTATTAGTCCGAGATTAGCTATTTATACACAAAATGATTTATCAAACAAATTGATTGTTATAACTAACTTTATAATGGATAAAGCTTTTACTAATCAAGCTGAAAATTCATTTATCATGACTGCAACATACTCATTAAATGAACAATTTTCTCTGTTTGGAGAAGGTCAGGTCTTTTTTAGAAAGAATGTTCCGAACGATTTTCAGTTTGGCACAGGTGGTGCTTATTTGATCAATAAAAATATGCAAGTTGATTTATCGGCAAGAATGATCTATGACGAGCGAGGTGATGATACATTTTTATTTGGTAGTGGTGTATCTTGGCGAATAGATAAACACAAAGATAAGATCATTAGAAAAAAAGTAGATAATAATGAAGTTAGACTAGAACAAGAGAAAAAAGGGTTTTTTAATACCATTACTTTTGGATTATTTTCGGGCAAAAAATCTAAGCCCAAAAAAAATGAAAAAATGCGCAAAGTAAAAACTCCTAAAGTGAAAAAAAGAAGTTTAGAACCTCCCGTAAATAAAAAAGCGCAAAAAGCTAAAAAGAAAAGAAATAAACAATTGATCAAGCAACAAAAAAGAAAAGAAAAAGCTGAAAAGAAATATTATAAAAAACAAAAAAAAGCCGAAGATAAAAGCTAAAATATATTAATTTTGGCTAATGATCACGCTAAAAGAAATTTCTACCAAAAAGGAATTAACTCAATTTGTAAAATTCCCTTTTAAGCTATACAAGAACAATCCATATTGGGTTCCTCCAATTATTAAAGATGAAGTAGATAGTTTTGATAAAACAGAAAATCCTGTTTTTGAACATGCTGATGCCCAATTTTTTCTTGCATATCAAAATAATAAGATAGTTGGTAGAATTGCAGCAATTATTAATTCATATGAAGTTATTGACCAAAAAATAAAAAAGATGCGTTTTGGATGGATGGATATGATCAATAATATTGAAGTAAGTAAAGCATTATTATTAAAGGTAGAAGAAATAGGTAAACAAAATAATTTAGAATTTATTGAAGGTCCTGTAGGTTTTTCAAACTTAGATAAAGTAGGTGTACTCACTCATGGTTTTGATCAATTGGGTACTATGATCTCATGGTATAATTACCCATATTACTTTCAGCACCTTGAAAAATTAGGTTATAAAAAAGAAAAAAACTTTGATGAATCTTTCTTTTATGTTAAAAATGCAGATAAATCTTACTACAAACGTTTGGCAAAAATTATTGAAAAAAGATATGAATTAAAACCACTAAATTTTACTTCATCAGAACAAATAATACCTTATGCTGATGAAATGTTTGCAATATTTGATAAAAGCTATTCTAAATTATCTTCATACGTTCCAATCTCGCAAAGACAAATTGACTATTTTAAGAAAAAATTTATCGGCCTGATCAATCCTGAGTTTATTAAATTTATAGTTGATAAAAACGGTAAACTTGTATCATTTGCAATTACTATGCCTTCATTTGGAAAAGCTTTACAAAAAACCAAAGGTAAATTATTTCCTTTTGGTTTTTTACATCTGCTTCATGCAAAAAAGCATAGTAAAGAAACCCTTTTTTATCTTATTGGCATTTTACCCGAATATCAAAAAAAAGGATTAATAGCTATAATTTTTAATGAGTATTACATGACCTATGAAGAGAAAGGTATTGAAAAAGCATTTAGATCAGCTGAGTTAGAAGATAATAAAGATATTCATTTGATGTGGAAAGATTTCGATCCTAAAATTCATAAAAAAAGAAGTACTTACAGGAAAGAGATTAGTTAGTTGTATGTTTTAAGTTTATAGGTACAACAGCTGTAAATAGTTAAAAATATATCTTACTCCAACTCCCCGCTTTTTCATACTTTTGTTCTTATAATTAAAATTTGTTAAATGCAACTTTTTTATAATCCTGATATCAATACAACAATAACAGAATTTACTTTTGACAAAGAAGAAAGTAAACATATTGTACGTGTATTGCGTAAAAAAGAAGGAGACCATTTATTAATAACCAACGGAAATGGTTTTTTGTTTAATGTAAGAATTATCAATGCCAATGCTAAAAAATGCTTGGCTCAAATTATTTCTTTTGAAGAAAAAACTAAAGATTGGGATTACCACTTACATATTGCTATTGCACCAACTAAAATGAATGAACGTTTTGAGTGGTTTTTAGAAAAAGCTACTGAAATAGGTATTGATGAAATTACACCAATAATTTGCGATAATTCTGAGCGAAAAGTTATCAAAATAGAAAGAATGCAAAAAGTGTTAATCTCAGCAGTAAAACAATCTTTAAAATATCAAGTACCCAAATTAAATGTACCTCTAAAACTTTCTGAATTTATCAAAAAAGATATTGAAGGCATTAAACTTATAGCGCATTGTGAGGATTCAGAAAAAAATACTTTAAAAACTATTATAAATAATAAAAAGAACATTACTGTTTTGATTGGGCCGGAAGGTGACTTCTCACTCAAAGAAATTGAAATGGCCTTGCAACATCAATATATTCCATTATCTTTGGGAAAAAGCAGATTACGAACTGAAACTGCCGGTATTGTAGTTTGTAATACCGTATCGATAATTAATGAATAATTATGAGTATTTCACTTGATTACTTTTTAGAAACTCTCAAGTTTAATAATTCATATTCAATAATTTCAGCATTCTTTATTTATTTTTTTTTAATTAGTAATTTAAATGCCCAACAAATTGCAATTCTAAAATATGATGGTGGTGGTGATTGGTATGCAAACCCAACTGCTCTACCAAATTTAATTACATTTTGTAACGAGAACATCAATACTAAAATAGATGTAAAACCTCAAACTGTTTCAGCAGAAAGTAATGAAATTTATAAATTTCCTATAGTATTTCTAACAGGTCATGGAAATGTTTTATTTAATGATCTTGCAGTTGAAAATCTTCGCAATTATTTAATTTCTGGAGGTTTTTTACATATTTCTGATAATTATGGATTAGATATTTTTATTAGAAGGGAAATGAAAAAAGTATTTCCTGAATTAGATTTTCAGGAAATACCTTATGATCATCCAATTTATCATCAGAAATATAATTTTACTATCTTGCCAAAAATTCATGAACATAACAATAAACCACCCCAAGGGTTTGGTTTATTTCATGAAGGAAGATTGGTTTGCTTTTACGATTATGAATGTGATCTAAGTGATGGATGGGAAGATGAATCAATACATCATGATCCAAAAGAAATTAGGATACTTGCACTACAAATGGGCGCAAATATTATTTCTTATTCCTTTAAAAATTAATTTTTGAAATGCAAGGTAATTTAGTCCAAAATATTGATCAGATACAAATAAATCTTAACTCCGATAATATTTGGCTTGTAAATCTTACTTTGGCTTTGGTCATGTTTGGAGTTGCTTTAGATATTAAAGTTAGTGACTTTACAAATATGATAAAGGCCCCTAAGCCTGTATTAATAGGGATTTTTTCTCAATTTTTTTTAATACCGTTAGTTACCTATATAATAATCATAATTGCCAATCCGGTTCCCAGCATTGCTTTAGGAATGTTTATGGTAGCTGCTTGCCCGGGAGGAAATATATCAAATTTTATGAGTAAATTGGCTGGTGGTAACCCTGCATTATCAATAAGTTTAACAGCATTTGCTTCTTTTGCTGCACTTATAATGACACCTTTGAATTTTGCCTTATGGGGGAATTTATATGAACCTACAGCTATTTTATTAAAAACTATCTCACTAGATCCTTTTGAAGTTGGTAAATTGGTTTTATTGATTATTGGAATTCCATTATTCTTGGGTATGGGTTTTAATTATTACAAACCACAAATAGCCATTAAAGTTTCAAAATTTTTAAAACCGGTTTCAATAATAATATTCATAGCTTTTATTGCTGTAGCTTTTTACAATAACTTAAAAGTTTTTTTAAATTATATTCACTATGTTTTTATTCTGGTTATTATTCATAATATTATTCTTTATTTCACAGGATTTTATACCGCAAAATTTTCGGGATTATCTTATATTAATCAAAAAACCTTAAGTATTGAAACAGGTATCCAAAACTCTGGTTTGGGTTTATTATTGGTTTTCTCATTCTTTGAAGGGTTAGGTGGAATGGCAATATTAGTTGCGTTTTGGGCAATTTGGGATATATTGTCAAGTTTATTATTAGCCTCATACTGGTCATATAAAACTAAAAAAACTGTAATTTTATGAAATTTATCTGGCACCGTATAATTAAACTATATTTACAAATTGGATTCTTTTTTTATTTTAAAAAAATAAATGTATTTGGTAGAGAGAATATACCAAAAAATAAAGGAATTTTATTTGTTGCTCCTCATCAAAATTCATTAATAGACACGTTACTCATTGCAATTACGAATAACCGAGAAACTTATTTTTTATCCCGCGCACAAGCCTTTAAAAATTCATTTATTAAAGCTTTGCTTTCTACTATCAATATGTTGCCAATTTACAGAATTAGAGATGGTATAGAAACAATACCAAAAAATCATGATGTTTTTGAACAATGTTATGAAATTTTAAAAAATAAAAAAGCCATTCTCATTTTTCCTGAAGGAAATCAAAATTTACAACGTAGAATACGTACTCTAAGTAAAGGTTTTACACGAATTGTTTTTGGTACTTTAGAGAAATATCCAAATAATGAAATTATCATTGTTCCTATAGGCCTAAATTATAGTGACCCTACTTCTTATGCCAGTAAAGTAAACATTTATTATGGTAAACCATTCACCGCAAATGAATATTGGGAGAATTATGATAAATATAAATCGGTTAATGAATTGAAAGATAAAGTTTCTAAACAATTAAAATTACTAACTACTCATATTGAAGATGCTAATAAGCATGATGAAATAGTTAAATATTTTAATAGAGATGAATTTCTTTATCCTATAAAAGTAAATGAAAAATTAAAGAATCTTGATGATCTCTCACCTGTAAAACCATCACAAAAAAAAGGTTTTAATTTACTTCTTTTAATTGTGAAAATAAATAGTTTTTTTCCATTTTTGATTTGGAAATATGTGAAACCTAAGATTGATGAAATTGAATTTATTGCAACATTTAAGTATGTAATTGGTATAACTGCTTTTCCTATATTCTATCTTATTCAAAGCCTTATTTTTGCTGCAATTTTTAATATAACAATAGGTCTTTGTTATTTTTTACTAAGTGTTCTCTCGGTTTTAATACTCACTAAAACAAAAAATTAATTTTAATTATATTATTCAATAATTGCTTCCTGAATCAAACCCTGAACTTTAGTTCGAATATCTTCTTCACCTAATTTATTGTTATCACGAGTAGGGTAAACTCTATTGGATAAGAAAACATATACTATTTCAGTTTCAGGATCGGCAAAAGTATAAGTTCCGGTATAACCACTATGCCCAAAACTTTTAAATGATATACAACCACAAGTTGATTTTTCTTCAGGATCTACTTGAGGTTTATCAAAGCCTAATCCCCTTCTATTACCTTTTGCTTCATAGTACCTGGAATTAAATATATCAATTGTTTCGGGTTTTAAAAATGTTTTTCCCCCGTAATAACCTCTTTGTAAATACATTTGCATAATCTTTGCTACATCATTTGAATTGGCAAAAAGTCCGGCATTCCCACTAACACCTCCCAACATTGCTGCTCCTTCATCATGAACAGTCCCTTGTAATAATTGATGACGGAAAAAATCATCATTTTCAGTTGGTATAATTTGTGATTTAGGGAATTTTTTTAAAGGATTATAAGTTAAGGTTGTTGCACCTAAAGGCTCATAAAAAAAATCATTATTTAATTTATCTAATGGTTCATTATATTGCTTTTCAATATAATCCTTAAACAAATAAAAAGGCATTCCACTGTATTTATATTTCAGTTCTTCTCTTTGCGGTGCATCAGCAATTAATTGATAAATAGTATCTTTATAATCAGAACGTAAATACAGATCTCTTGCAACTTCTATACTGTATTTACTAGATTTTTTATGTTGAAAATATTTAGGCATTGGGTTATTATTATTACCCTCTACCATAGTTTTATAGTAAGGTATATAAGGTTTTAATTTAGCATAATGTGAAAGTGTTTCCTGAACCGTTAAAGTATCTTTATTACTATTTTTAATAACCGGCATCATCTCTCCTAATGTACTTTGTATAGTGAATTTACCATCTTCTTCTGCTTTCATAATCATGGGTAGACCGCCTAATATCTTGGTAACAGATGCTAAATCATAAATACTATTATTATCTACTTTAACTTTTTTATCATAAGTGTAATAACCATAACTTTTTCGGTAAACAATCTTACCATGTCGCGCTACTAAAACTTGTAATCCAGGTGCCATAGTAGAGTCTATTACTAATTTAGCAACAGAATCAATTTTTTGCAATTTTTTACTATCTAAACCTACATCCTCAGGTATTGAATATCCCAATCTGTGTAGATCAGCAACATGTAAACCAAATCCTGCAGGGTAATTTTCACCAATATTTACAGGTAATTTTCCTTGAATATCAACTGCTCCAAAGATCATTTGTGCAGAGATATCCTGAAAAAGATCAATATTTTGATAGGAGATCATAACCGCATCAATATTGGTAAATGATTTTATTTTTAATAAGCTATACGGACTGGCAAAAACATCTAATATTACTTTGTGTTTTCTCGAAATTTCTTGAATCCAATGTAATTCTTTTTCAGAAATTTTATAATTGGCATATGCCTTTGAACCATTTGTATGGAACCCAATTATTACTGTTTGATAATTATTTAATTTTCTTAACAATTCATCCAAACTTCTCCCAGATATAACATCTATTTTTGTATAATCTTTAAGTCGTTTTACAAAGGTTTCATTTTCGTATTTCCCTAATTTCAAATAAGCAATTTTATTATCTTTTAAATCTTTGATTGGCAAAATATTATTATCATTTTTAATCAAAGTAACCGAATTTGCAACCAATCGTCTTTTTAAAATTTTATCCTCAAAGGTATTTAAATCCGAAATTAAATTGGTTGTATCTATTGGCTTATATTTATTTAATCCAACCCAATATTTAGTTTTCAAAATTTTATTCACTGACTCATCCAATCGTTCTTCAGTTAAAATACCAGAAGATATTGCTTTTTTAAATTTTTCAATAGTTTTAGGAACGTTTAAAGGATAATCTAACAAGTCATTACCCGCCAAAATAGCCTCTAAATTTATTTGTTCTGAAGAAGCAAAATTAGCAGAACCCTTCATATTCATGGCATCGGTGATTATCAATCCTTTAAAACCCATTTTATCTTTTAATAATCCTGTTACAATATTAGGTGAAAGTGAAGATGGTAATTTGCTTTGTGATTCCAAACTAGGTACACTTAAATGTGCTACCATTATACTACCAATACCTTGATCTATTATTTTACGATAAGGATACAATTCAAGAGAATCTAATCTTTCTAAGCTAGCATCAACCGTTGGTAAAGTTAAATGAGAATCTTGTGATGTATCACCGTGTCCGGGAAAATGTTTAGCACAAGCCATTACATTTGTACTTTGAATTCCTTTTGTAAATGCAATAGATTTATTGGCAACGTTAATCATATCTTCACCAAAAGACCGATTCCCAATAACTGGATTTTTAGGGTTGGTATTTACATCAACCACAGGTGCAAAATTAATATGGATTCCTTCTCTTTTAAGATGTTTACCCATCTGCTTTCCCATTTGCTCGATGAGCTTATCATCTCGAATTGCCCCTAATGCCATATTATAGGGAAATGCAACCGTATTCTTTAAGCGCATTCTAAGTCCCCATTCTCCGTCAATTCCAATAAGTAATGGTATTTTAGATATTGATTGATATTTATTGGTCAACTCTGCCTGTTTTAAAGCTACATCTTCAAAAAAAATAAGTGCACCAATATGGTATTTTTTAATTAAATTGGATATAAATTTTTCATGTTGTACATTTTGATTTGAATAAGCAGCAACCATAAATAATTGACCAATTTTTTGGTCAACAGTCATTTTACTCATTATACTATCCACCCATTTTTGTTGTGCAATACTGTCTTTTGTTTGCAAAGGGTCTATTTGAGCTTGTAAGGGTAATACAAATAAAATGATAAATATTAATAAAACATTTTTGATCATCAGAAAAAATATTTAAAAATTTATTAAAAATTGAGAAAGATAGTTTGTTTCAAATATTCTCCAAATATATAAAATGTCAGTTTAAAAAACGATTGTGCCAACTTTCACCAGCTTTTAGTTCCCAAGCTGTTTCAAAACTTTTCTTTGTTTCTACCATATTGTTAAAAACAATTGTTTCAGTATTAATTTTTTGCAATTTAACATATTTTTGAAAATCAGCCAGACTTATAATATTGATATTATCTCCACTTTTAAATGCTGTATTCATTTTATTTAACAATTCTACCTGAAAATCATTTTCAATTTGTTTGATCAAAAAAGTTGAAGCATCAATAGAACAGCCCGAAACAGGATTGTAACTTTCATCAACAGCTATAACAATAAAATACCCATATTTTATTTTAAATGAAGCCTTTAGATCTTCACCATGTCGTTTCCAAGTTTTAATAAAATTCTCTAATTTTTTACTTATTAGAGTAATTTCATCTTTTGATAATTCTCTGTTAGATTGATAAATCCAAACTCTTGAAGTATCAGATAGATTTTCAAAGTTTACTAACATTTATATTTTTTTATTGAATTTATTTTTGAGGTCTTCAAGTGAGTTTATTTGTTTCTTAGAATTGCTCTTTTCTTTAATATTAGTTAATGTCTTTTTTGTATATAAAGGAAAATCTGCATTTTGTATCCAACTATAATAGCCTGGGTTATCTTTTAAAACATCAACAACTTTTTTTCCTTTGTATTTTCCAAAAGAAAAAATTTCATCCCCTTCTGTATCAAATAAAATAAAACCTGCAAAATCAGCTCTCTTTGAATGCGTTGATATTTTACTTAAAGACTGCACGTCGTTTTTAATATCATCATATTTTTCTACTTGAGCTAGTAAAATTTCGTAGGTTGCCAAGGTATCCGCTTCTGCTGAATGGGCATTTTCCAAATTTTTATCGCAATAGAACTGATACCCTGCACTCAAATTACGAGGTTCTTTTTTATGAAAAATTACCTGGACATCAATAGCATTTCTATCTTGCATATCAAAATTGATCTCAGCTCTTAACATTTCTTCAGCTAATAATGGGATATCAAATCTATTTGAATTAAAACCAGCCAAATCACAACCATCAATCATTTTACTCACTTTTGGAGCCAATTCTTTAAACTTGGGTTCATTAACTACATCTTCATTTGTAATTCCGTGAATATCACTTGCAAACTTAGGTATTTCAATTTCTGGATTAACTCTCCATGTTTTACTTTCTTTGTTTCCGTTTGGAAAAACTTTCAAAATTGATATTTCAACTATTCTATCCGTTGCAATTTGAATTCCTGTTGTTTCCAAATCAAAGAAAACTAAAGGTTTGTCTAATTTTAAACTCATTTAATATTTTTATAAATTATTTTTAAAAATCGGCATTTGCATCCCAGGCTTCAAGGTAATCAGCTACTTTTTTAACAAACATACTACCTAAAGCACCATTTACCACTCTATGGTCATAGGAGTGTGAAATAATCATCTTATGACGAATACCTATAAGATCACCATCAGGAGTCTCAATAACTGCAGGCAATTTTCTTATTGAACCTAAAGCTAAAATACCAACTTGGGGTTGGTTGATTATTGGAGTTCCCATGATACTGCCAAATGAACCTATATTGGTAACTGTATATGTTCCTCCTTGAATATCATCAGGATTTAATTTACCTGCTCTTGCTCTTTTTGCCAGATCATTTACAGCTTTGCTCATACCAACTAAACTCAATTGGTCTGCTTTTTTAATTACCGGAACGATTAAGTTTCCATCTGCCAAAGCAGCCGCCATACCTAAATTGATATCTCTTTTCTTAATTATTCTATCACCATCTACTGAAATATTCATCATAGGGTAATCTTTCAATGCTTTTGCAACTGCCTGCATAAAAACAGGTGTATAGGTAATTTTTTCACCTTCCCGCTTTTGAAAATCATTTTTTATTCTCTCTCTCCATCTTACAATATTGGTAACATCAACTTCAACAAAACTTTGTACGTGTGCCGAAGTTTTAACTGAGTCAACCATGTGTTTTGCAATGAGTTTACCCATACGGGTCATTTCAATTATTTCATCTCCACTACCAATACTTTGAGGTGAACTTTCAATATTTGATTGGTCTATAACTTTTTTTGGTTGTAATTTTCTATTATCAATAAAGGTTAGAATATCGTTCTTTGTTACTCTTTGTTCTTTTCCTGAACCAACAATAGAATCTAATTCATCTAAAGTAATACCTTCTGTTTTTGCAATATTCTTTACCAATGGGGAATAAAATTTACCCGATTGTGAAGTCATTTTCTTAACAGCGTCTTCAATAATTTTTCCTTCTTCTTTTACCTTTTCAACAGTTGGGACCTCAGCAGTAATTTCTTTTTCTACAACTTGTTCTTTTACATCATTTTTTTCTATTTCTGATTCATCAAAATCAGCATTTGTTTCAATAATTGCTATAGTTTCACCTACATTAACAACTTCATCAACTCCAAAAAGTTTTTTAATCAATACTCCTTCAACTTCACAGGGTACTTCACTGTCAACTTTATCTGTTGCAATTTCAACAATAGCTTCATCCAATTCAATTGTATCACCAACCTCTTTTAACCATGAAGTTATTGTAGCTTCAGCAACACTTTCACCCATTTTAGGTAATTTCAATTCAAATTTTGACATTATTTTCATTTTTTAAGGTTTGCAAATTTATGAAAATATTTACAGAGTTTTTGAGAAAATACTTTTGAAAAGAAAAAAGAAATCAATCTGGAAATCTTTGATGAATTTGAATTATAAATAATATTATTTATTCATCTAAAATACCAATTTCAATCAATTAATAGTTCTCTTTTTACTACTGAAGTTTATCTAACAAACTTTAAATTCCTACCAAAGAAATACTCAACAAAGTAATTTTATAGTTCATTTTTTTGATATATCTTATAAATTCAGCTCCAAATCTTATGGTAACACCTTTTATTACAACAATTTTTTAGTTGGTTATTACGTTATCTATTTTAAGTGTAAGTGTAATTCGGTTCGGTAGTTTTTTTCTCCCCCTTTTTAATTCACTACCGGCCGGATTATTCATTCTTAAATTTTCTTCTCTATAAATAATAATCGAATACCACTTGACTCATAAGTTAGGTTTATATATATTCTGAAATAATTTATTGACAACTTTTTTTGATATAATTTTCAGCTTCTGTTATTAAAATTCGACTCTTTAAATTCATATTTTTCATTTTATGGTAACATCTTCAGTATTATTTCTTGACCATAAAGTACCTAAAGTCAAACCAGCAATGATATGCCATATGCCCCACCATGCAGTTATTAAAGCCATACCTCCTAAACCATTAAAAAAATCAAAAATCAAGATCAAACCTAAGGCAGAGTTTTGGATACCAACTTCCATGGTAATTGCCCTCCTGTCTCTTTCAGGTAATTTTCCAAATTTTGCTGAAAAATATCCCAATGATAACGCTACTAAATTATGAACAGCCACGATATACATTACATATTTGATATACATTAAAAAATTATCAAGATTTTTAGAAAAAGCTGCAACCACAAATCCTACAAAGAATATAATAGAAGCATATTTAAATGGTAACCTTAATTTTTTGGCAATTTTTGGTTTTTTTGTTGCAAAGTACATTCCTAAAATTAGGGGAATTCCTAAAATTAAAAATATTGTTAAAAACATATCCCAAAAACTAATATTTACCTTAGTTAATAATGCTGCCGTTTCCGGATTTAAACTTCCCCATAATTTTAAATTTATAGGTGTCATAAATACTGCCAAGACAGTTGATATCGAAGTCATACTCACTGATAAAGCAGTATTTCCTTTAGCATAATTTGTAAAGAAATTCGAAACATTTCCACCTGGACAAGTGCTTACCAAGATCATTCCTAAAGCTATAGAGGGTGCCGGCTTTATCAATAGTGTTAAGCCAAAGGTAAATGCCGGTAATAATAAGAATTGGGCAATTAAACCAATGATTGGCCCTCTTGGATTTTTTAAAATTCTATAAAAATCATCTAATTTTAAATCTAAAGAAACACCAAACATGATTACACCAAGTATGATATTTAAAACCAATAAACTGCTTGGGTCAAAATTTAAAACTAACTGATCTACTTGATTCATTACTTATTTTTTATAAAAATAATTACTGTTGGCCTGAGCCAAAGCTGTTATTTCTAGTTCGTTAATACATACATGATCAGGAACCGTTGTTACATAATAGATACTTTGTGCAATATCTTGAGCAACAAGAGGTTGAAAACCTTTATATGCATTTTTAGCCATAGACTTATCTCCTTTAAAGCGAACCATTGAAAATTCAGTTTCTGTAGCACCGGGAGAAATTTGTGTGACCTTTATGCCATGTTCTAACAGATCAACACGCATAGTTTTACTCAACGCATCAACTGCAAATTTTGTTGCACAATACACGTTTCCTTTTTCATATACAGCTTTTGCAGCAGTAGAACCTATATTAATAATATGTCCTTTTTTATTTTTGATAAATAAAGGAATGATTTCATTACTCACATACAACAAACCTTTCACATTGGTATCAATCATAGTTTCCCAATCTTCAATCAATCCATCCTGAATTTTATCTAAACCAACAGCCAAACCTGCATTATTCAATAAAACATCAATATTTTTCCACTTTTCAGGCAGATTACTTATTAAAGATTTAACCTCTTCTTTATTTCTTACATCAAATTTCAATGGTAAAACCTCTACATCATAATTTTTGATTAAAAGATCTGCTAATCCTAATAATTTTTCATTCCTCCTACCGGTAATGATCAGATTATAATTGTTTTTTGCAAATATTTCTGCTGAGGCTTTCCCAATTCCGGAAGTTGCTCCAGTAATAAGAATTACTTTCTTCATTAAAGAATTGATTTATGGTTAATCAAATAAAAAGGGTAAGATAGTATAAAAAAATCATTGTATCAAAAATATAATAAACGATATAATTAATTAAAATCATTTCTCTTTATAATACTCCTTAACAGATCTTATGATGCTTTCAACTGTTGACAACTTAGCAACAATAACCTTTTCAAAATGTTTTTTGGCAAGTGTTGCAGTAACCTCACTATTACAAAATGCAATTTCATTTTTAACTTTATTTTCTATCAAATAGCTTTCAATTCCTTCAGGACTATAAAAAAGAATTCCTTTATAATTTTTTTCTAGTTTATCCGGAGTTAAAACTGTTTTATAACACTCAATTTTATTTACTGAAATATTATTTTTTTCAAGAGTATTAGAAAATTCATCATTTTTATTATTATCACAAAAATAAGTTACTTCTTGATCTTTTAAATTATTATTTAAATAAGTTATTAAATTTTCTTCCGATTTTTCTTCTTGATTCACTTTTCCAATATTTTTTTCAATAAATCGTTTGGTTCGCTTACCAACACAAAAAATACTTTTAAAATCTAATTCAGCGGGTGAAAAGTTATTTAAAATTGATTCAACTGCCAATTGATTGGTAAAAACCACATTATCAATTGTGTTTTTTACAATTACCGGCTTTAAACGGTTGAATCTAACAGTGATGAAATCACTGGCATGCACTCCTATTTTAGATGGCAGGGTTCCTACTTGATTTAAAGATAAAACCTTAGTAGAATACAGTAGTATTTTTTTATCAATATCTATTTCCTGCCTCATTATTTTCTTCCCGTTTCTATCTAAAATAAACCGGGCAGCATATTCTGCCAGATCAGTAGTATGGAACGTATCAACTTCTTTTGTGAATTCAATTCTATTATCCCCATCAGGACTAAAAATAACACCTTTAAACTTTAATTTGTCATCTTTTATTGTTACTAAAGCTCCTACAGGTGCATTTAGACCAACATTTAATTCATTCAAAAACCTTCTTTCAAGTGATACACTTTTTTCAGTTTCCTCATCATTTAATTCCTTACAAATGTCAATCAATTCATTACTGTTCTCTAGGGTTGCTATCATTACAGTTCCTTGAGCAGGCGCAGGCACCATCCATTCTAATTTCATATGATCTTCAGGTAATAGATCAATTCTTTTTAGATCTGATTTTGAAAAAATTGCACCATCCCAATCACTATTTTGTAATTTATCCAAACGTGTTTTTACGCTTCCATTAAACTCTTTAATTATATGGTTAGGGTATCGATAAAGCCACTGAGATCTTTCTCTTAAACTTCTTGCTGCAATGATTGCATTCTTTTTTGTGAAGAGTTCTTCATCTTCTTTAAAAATCAAAACATCATTATAATCACCTCTTTTTAAAACCGCAGCTTGAACAATTCCCTGAGGTAATTTTGTAGGTACATCTACCAATGAATATACAGCAATATCAATTTCATTATTTAAAAGTGCTTTATCTAAACTTCTTTCATAAATATAGCCTTCTTTGAAATCTTCATCAACATTCGATTCAATTATTTTTATTTCTGTTTCTTGTCCAAAATGTTCTAATTGTTTTGCAACAGTATTTGCCTGCCAAATACCTGTTTCACAAGATAGTGCCCCAATTTTTATCATTATTTTTGACTTATGATTTTATTTTTTTCAAATTTCGACATTATTTTTATACCAAACTATTTGAAATTCCTTTTATCCTTATAAATCTAATAAAATATCTGAAAAATATACAGTTCTCTTTTAAATTAATTTTTCACTATGATGAATATCATATTTATAAACATATCTAATATATATTTTTACACAATAAAATTCATAAAAAATGAAGAAATTAGTTCTCGGAAATGAAGCTCTTGCACAAGGAGCTATTGATGCAGGAATATCAGGCGTTTACGCCTACCCAGGAACACCATCTACAGAAATAACCGAATATATTCAACGATCAAAAACCGCTAAAAGTTTAGGTATCCACTCAACTTGGTCCGTTAATGAAAAAACTGCTATGGAAGCAGCTTTGGGTATGTCATATACAGGTAAAAGATCTATGGTTGTTATGAAGCATGTTGGCTTAAATGTTGCTTCAGATGTTTTTATGAATATGGCGGTTTCAGGTATCAATGGCGGTATGATCGTAGTAGTTGCAGATGACCCGTCTATGCATTCCTCACAAAATGAGCAAGACTCAAGGTTTTATGGAAAATTTGCTATGATTCCAATACTTGAGCCTTCCAACCAACAAGATGCTTATAATGTGATGCACTATGCATTTGACCTTTCTGAAGAATTAAAATTACCCATTTTAGTTAGAATGGTAACACGATTATCACATTCAAGAGCGGGTGTTATTTTTAAAGAACGGAGGACTCAAAATGGCATACAATTACCGGTTGATACAACTCAATTTGCTTTGATCCCAGCTTATGCAAAAAAACAATTTGAAAAGTTGGTCAGTAAAAAATCATTGCTTATTGAGAGTTCTGAAAAATCTACCTATAATAAATTATGTTTAAGTAAAAAAGATCGTTCTTTAGGAATCATTACTTCAGGAATTGCATACAATTATGTAATGGAGAATATTGATGAAAATAAAGATTTCTTTTCAATTTTAAAAATATCTCAATATCCGCTTCCTAAAGAAAAGATTAAAGAGATCTATAAACATTGCGATAAAATTTTGGTAGTTGAAGAAGGATATCCTTTGATAGAAGAAGTATTACACAATTATTTTGATGAAAATGATAAAATTAAAGGTAAACTAACCGGTGACCTACCTTTAACAGGTGAACTAAACCCTAATACTGTTGGAAAAGCTGCAGGATTTTTTCAGGAAAATACCAAAAATATTCCTGATATTGTATCTGGCCGACCACCTCAACTTTGTGAAGGTTGTGGACATACCGATCTTTTTAATGCAATTAACGAACTAATCCCTGAAATAGGTAATAAAAAAGTATTTGGTGATATTGGTTGTTATGCTTTAGGCGCATTACCTCCTTTGAATACTATCAATACTTTGATTGATATGGGTGCTTCAATAACAATGGCAAAAGGTGCTGCCGATGCCGGTTTGGAAAATGTTATTGCAATTATTGGTGATTCAACTTTTACCCATTCAGGAATGACCGGTTTATTGGATGCTGTTTATGAAAACACTCCTATTACTGTTATTATTTCTGATAATTCTGCTGTAGCGATGACAGGAGCACAAGATTCAACTGCGGTTGGACGGCTTAAAAGTATTTGCTTAGGAATAGGCGTACCTCCTGAGCATGTAAAAACAATAGTTCCGTTAAAGAAAAATCATTCAGCAAATGTTGATATTATCCGTAAGGAACTAGAATATAAAAATGTATCGGTAATTATTGCACAAAGGCCTTGTGTAAGACTATCAAGGGATAAAAAAGAGGAAATCAAACAAAAAATTGCAGCATTAAATTAAAACCTTTTAAAAATGAATACAAATATTATCATATCAGGTGTAGGTGGTCAAGGTATTTTGACCATTGCCGCAGTTTTGGATACTGCAGCATTAAATGAAAACTTATTTGTAAAACAATCAGAGGTTCACGGAATGAGTCAAAGAGGAGGCGCAGTAGAATCTCATGTTAGAATATCTGATCAAGAGGTGTATTCTGATCTGATTCCACAAGGTAAAGCAAATTTAATCTTATCGGTTGAACCGATGGAGTTGTTGCGTCATATCCCATATCTAAAAAGTGATGGCTGGCTTTTAACTGATTCAAATCCTTTTATGAATATTGTTAATTATCCTGAGAGGCATGAACTTTATAAACAAATAAAATTATATCCACATCATATTATCATCAATGCTACAGAAGAAGCTAAAAAATTAGGAAATTCAAAAGTTGCCAATATGGTTTTATTGGGTGCAGCCTCTACCCTTTTACCCTTATCGGAAGAAAGCTTAAAAACTGCTATAAAAGACCTGTTTTTAAGGAAAAGCGAAAAAGTTGTAAATTTAAATCTAGAGGCATTTGAAATTGGTAAAAAATTAGCTCAAAATTTTTCAGAATTTGTTTATAGTTAGTAAACCCTAATGTTAATCATTAATGGTGTGACATTGATTTCTATATATATATCATTATTTTTTAAATGTTATGATTTGCTTTTTACAAAACTAATAAGACAACTATTTTACATAGGTATAAGTCATCAAATTATTTATGAATGTAAAAAATTAGGATGCTAAAACTTTTTTAATAGCTTTTGCTAATATCTTAGTACCTTCTTCAATACTTTCTTTTGGCATATTTGAGAATGATAGTCGAAGCCTGTCATCTTTCTTACTTGCGGGATCAAAAGTTCGTCCGGTTACAAAAACCACACCTTTTTTAACACTTTCTTTGAAAATATCAGTAGCGTTAATTCTTTCAGGAAGCTTTAACCAAATATAAAATCCACCTTTAGGTTCATTCCAAATGATTTCTTTTGGCATATATTTAATTAAGCATGATTGAAGCAGGTCTTTACGTTCAGCATATTCCTTTCTTAAAAACTTTAAATAGGGTTGCAATTTATTTTGGGTCATAAATTCATTCGCCAAGATCTGCATAAAGTTAGAAGTACAGGCATCCAAAGCCTGCTTAACACTTTCTGCTTTTTCAAAAATTTTGGGTGAAGACAGCATATAGCCTAACCTAAATCCCGGACCAAGAATTTTAGAAAATGAACCCGTATAAATAATTTCTACATCTTTAACATTATAAGATATCATAGGTTTTGTCAGGTGTTTTTCATCTTCTTTAAAATACAGATCGTTATAAGCATCATCTTCTAACAATATTATTCCGGTACCGGATAGGACTTCCAATAATGCTTTTTTTCGCTCAGGCGAATAAATTATTCCTGCCGGATTGTGATAATTAGGTGTTACATACAAGAACTTTGGCTTTTTATTTAAGCTATTTATTTTTTGCTTTAATGCATCAATATCAATACCATCATTATCAACAGGAATGCCGTGAATTTCTGCTCCATACGTTTCAAATACAGTGAGTGCTCCAACAAAGCAAGGGTTTTCGGTTAAAATAATATCTCCTTTATTTACAAATTCTTGTGTTATTATACTGATGGCTTGCAAAGAGCCTGTTGTTATCAATATCTTATTTTTTTCTACAGGAAGCCCTTTCTTTTTTAAATATTCTTTAATTGATTCTACAAAAGGAGGATACCCTGAAGTTGGCCCGTATTGAAAGCATAGTTTTTTAATATTTTCAGGAAGTGAATTATAAATATCGTCAATTTGTTTTGTTGGGAAAAGATCATTATTGGGCATACCACCTGCAAAAGAGATCATGTTTTTTCCGGAAGATTGTTTCATTAATAATTTAACATCTTCGGCATGCATGGAATTAACCATGTGAGAAAATAAATATTCCATTTATAGATATTTGAGCTTATAAAAATAACAAATTTTTGTTTATTCAGACATTGATATATATCATTGAATAGGGTAAATTTTTTAAGTTACTTTACAGTTGTAATCAATTATCAATGATGTCATGCTACATAAAAATTTAATAAAACCCAAAAGTATTGTTATTATTGGTGGATCGGATAATATTTCGAATCCTGGAGGCAAGGTATTAAAAAATATTATTGAACATAATTTCAAGGGAGATTTGTTTGTAGTTAATCCTAAAAAAGAAAATGTTCAAGGTGTAAAAACATTTAAAGATGTTGCTGATATTCCTAAAGTAGATCTCGCAATTATTGCTATTGCAGCCAAATATATCCCGGAAACGGTAAAAATTCTTAGCCAACAAAAAAACACCAAAGGTTTCATTATATTCTCTGCAGGTTTTAGTGAAAAAGACCTTGAAGGTGCTGTTTTAGAATATGAAATTGTAGATCTTATAAATGAAGTTGGAGGTAGCTTACTTGGTCCAAACAATATAGGTTTGATCAATGAACATTATGCAGGTGTTTTTACTACACCTATTCCCAAATTAGATAAAAAAGGTGTTGATTTTATTTCAGGTTCCGGTGCAACTGCAGTTTTTATTATAGAAGCTGCAAAAAGTATAGGTTTAACTTTTAAAAGTGTTTACTCTGTAGGAAACAGCGCTCAAATTGGTATTGAAGAAGTATTAGAACATTTAGACAGTACCTACAAAAAAGGGGAAAGTTCAAAAGTAAAACTGCTTTATATTGAAAGTATTAAAAAACCAAATAAATTCTTAAAACACACCACTTCACTGATTAAAAAAGGCTGTAAAATTGCAGCAATTAAAGCCGGAAGTTCTGAAGAAGGAAATCGGGCAGCTTCATCACATACAGGTGCTTTGGCAAGTTCAGATGTTTTTGTAGATACACTTTTTAGAAAAGCCGGAATTATTCGTTGTTATGGAAGAAATGAACTGATAAACGTTGCCGGAATTTTAATCCAAAAAAAATCTAAAGGGAAAAATATTGCCATTATTACACATGCAGGCGGACCTGCTGTTATGCTTACAGATGTTTTATCTAAAAACGGATTGAAAGTTCCTGCTATAAAAGGAAAATACAGTAAAGAATTGTTAAATGAGTTGTTTAACGGATCATCGGTTTCAAACCCTATTGATTTTCTTGCTACCGGAACTGCAGAACAATTAGAAACCATTATTAATTATTGTGAAACTAAATTTAAAAGAATAAATGCTATAGTAGTAATCTTTGGAAGCCCGGGGTTAACTCCTGTTGATGATGCCTATGCTGTTTTAGATAAAAAAATAAAATCCTGTAAAAAACCTATTTATGCCATTTTACCCTCAGTAGTGAATGTAAAGAATGAAATTTCTGAATTTATTTCTAAAGAAAATATAGCATTTAATGATGAAGTTCTATTTGGAAAAGCTTTGACAAAAGTATATAATACTTCAAGGTTTAATCTTGAAAAAATTTCAAGTAAAGATACTGATTTAAGAAGTATTAGACATATTATTAAATCATCTGAAAATGGATATTTAAGTCCTGAAAAAGCATCAGAAATATTAAAATTATCGGGGATTGATTTTGTAAAAGAATATGAAGTTAAAAACGAAAAAGAGCTTCTGGATATTACAAAATTGTTAACTTATCCGGTTGTTCAAAAAGTGGTTGGACCTTTGCATAAATCAGATGTTGGAGGTGTATTTTTAAATGTAGAAAACGAGGTAGATTTGAAGCAAAACTTTGAAAAATTAATGAACATAGAAGGTGCTTTATCTGTTTTGATACAACCCATGATATCAGGCATTGAAGTTTTTTTAGGAGCAAAAAAAGAAGGTGATTTCCCCCACATCATCATGGCTGGTCTAGGTGGAATCTTTGTAGAAGTATTAAAAGATGTACAAACATCAATGATTCCTGTTTCTAAAAAAGAATCTAAAAAAATGATAGAAAATTTAAAAGCCTATCCAATTTTAAAGGGTATCAGAGGTCAAAAAGGGATTGATCTGGAAGCATTTGCCAAAACCATTGTCAAACTATCCGGTTTATTACAAATTTCTCCTGAAATTGCCGAGTTAGATATCAATCCTCTTATGGCTACAGATAGTAAAATTACTGCGGTAGATGTTAGAATTAGAATTGAAAAATAATTAGATTACTTTTGCTTTTGGTAACAAATTATTTTTAAACTATGAAAAAAGATATTTCTAATCGAGACGATCTTTACTTAATTGTTAGTGAATTTTATAAAGAATTATTGACCAGTAATGAAATGAAACATTTTTTTGAAAAGTTTCAAAATAGTAATACACTTGAAGAACACTTACAAACGTTGGTTGATTTCTGGGATAATATTTTATTTTATTCCGGAACCTATCAAAAAAATGCAATGCAACCTCATATTAATTTACATCAAAAAAAACCTTTTTCAGAGAACCATTTTAAGATCTGGCTTGAGCTTTTTAATCAATCTATTGATAGTAATTTCGAAGGTAAAAATGCAAGTATCTTAAAAAATAGAGCGCTTTCAATTGCTACTGTAATGAGAATAAAAACAATAAATTCTTAATCATCAATCCAAAAATAATCTATATTTGTGTATTATTGTTTTTTATTACAGAACAATAATAATTTCTAATTTTTTTTAAGAATCTTGTAAAAAATATTAGCTTAGAAATAATTATTTTTTAAATAATGAACTTTAGAATACCATTTTCATAAAACAACAATATGAATTCAATTATAACCGGTACAGGTAGCTACATACCAAAAATTATCAAAAAAAATTCTGACTTTTTAAATGAACACTTCTATGGTGAGCAAAATGAACCATTTACTAGCTCTAATAAAGAAATTATTGAAAAATTTATTGCCATAACCGGTATCGAAGAACGAAGGTATTTAGAACCGGAACTTCAAAATAGTGAAGCTGGTGCAATTGCTGCTAAAATTGCCATTGAAGTAGCTAATATTGATCCCGAAAAAATTGACCAGATAATTTATGCGCATAATTTTGGTGATATTCGATTTAATGATAATCAATCGGATATGCTACCCAGTTTAGCTTCTAGAGTAAAACATTTATTGAAAATTAAAAATCCGAATTGTGTTGCTTATGATGTAATTTTTGGTTGTCCCGGATGGTTACAAGGATTAATTCAAGCCGATAATTTTATCCAGGCTGGAATTGCTAAAAAATGTTTGATAATAGGAGCTGAAACCCTCTCAAGAGTCGTAGATCCACACGATAGAGATTCAATGATCTATGCTGATGGAGCAGGTGCCTGTATTGTTGAAAAAGGAAACGATTCAAATAAAGGAATTTTAAGTCACGCTGCACAATCATTTACTTATGACGAAGCAAATTACCTCTATTTTGGTAAATCATATAAAGTAATTCCTAAGATCAATACACGCTATATTAAAATGTATGGCAAAAAAATATATGAATTCGCATTAAACAATGTACCTAATGCTATGAAAATGGCATTGGATCAAAGTGGTTTACCAATCGAAAAAATTAAAAAGATATTGATCCATCAGGCAAATGAAAAAATGGATGAGGCCATCATTAAACGATTTTACAGATTATATAAAGCTAAAATGCCTGAAGATATTATGCCTATGAGCATTAAAAAATTGGGCAATAGTTCAGTAGCAACAGTACCTACTTTATTGGATCTTATTTTAAAACACAAACTTGAAGATCATGAGATCTATGACGGTGATGCAATCTTATTTGCTTCTGTGGGTGCCGGTATGAATATCAATGCTATTGTTTATCAATTTTAAACTCTGTTTGTAAATTATAATCCGGTATTAATTCTGCCGGTTCTTCGCCCTGACGAAATAATCGTGCAGGTAATTTACCTTTCAATATAATTGATTCTCCAAAAACTTCCAACCAACTACCTTCTCTTATTCCCAAAACCGGAATATCATTACACATTAGATATTCGATAATTCGTGTTTCACGGGTCTCTCCTTTATGAGTTGATTTTGGATCAGGATCAATATAATGAGGGTTGATATTAAAAGGAATTAGATCTAAAGTAGTATAACTGGGTGGAAACACAATTGGCATATCATTAGTTGTTTGCATAGTCATACCGGTAATATTACTTCCGGCACTTGTACCAAAATAAGGTATACCATTTTTTACAACTTCTCTAATAACCGCCATCAAATTTTTATCATACAGAGTTTTAACAAGTAAAAAAGTATTGCCTCCACCAACAAAAATTGCTTTTGCATTTTGTATTGCTTTTATTGGGTTATTAAACTCATGAATTCCTTTTACTTCAATATTAATTCTAGCAAAACCTTTTCTAGCAATATCAGTATATTCATTATAGGTCATTCCACTTGGGCGCGCATAAGGAATAAATAACATTTCCTCAATATCCTTAAAAAAAATATTTAAAGTTGGTAATATATATTCTAAATAACCGCTACCGTGAACAGTTGAAGTACTGGCAATAATCATTTTTTTCATAATACTTCTAAGTTTTTACCAAATTTAAATAATTCAAAGCCTTTAACAAAAGTTTATCACTTTATTAATTATTTTTAAGATAATAGTATTGTTTCTTTGAGGTGATGAATCAACTAAACCTAATCATTGCTCTATTTTTAATTGTAAATATTAATGCTCAAGACAACCGTGTTCTTGTCAAAGGGATAGTACTGAGTGATTCTATCCCTATAGAAAATGTGCATATTCTCAATAAAACTTCTAAAGAGGGAACAATCAGTAATAAAAAAGGTGAATTTAAGATCTTTGCAAAAGAAAACGATACTTTGTTATTTTCGGATATTCAATTTTATCGAATAGAAATTCAAATTTCTAAACAGCATCTAAAAAGTAAATATATTATTATTGATCTATTGCCTAAAACAAATACACTTGCCGAAGTTGAGTTAAAAGCACATGATCTAACAGGTAATCTTACAAGTGATACTAAAAAATTTAAAGATACTGTTACAAAAGTAAATTCTGCATTAGATTTTGGCAGCATGGATTTTAGCATTCCTTCTTTATCTGTTGCTAAACAATTAGATCCTGACAAAATGCCGGATCCAACCGATCCAAATGTACCCATTGGAGGTGATATAATTGGTTTGGCGGCTTTTATACTAAAACCACTAACAAAAGAGATCAAGAAAATTGGTAAAACCAAAAGAAATCTAAAAGAAATAGAAAGAATATATCAACAAAATGCTAAATCAGCTCCCGAAAAGATAAGAATTGAATTTGGTGATAAATTTTTTATGGAAACATTAAGTATTTCTATCAATCAAATTGATGCATTTATTATTTTCTGTGAAACAAAAGGAATAATTGATCTATATTTAAAAAACAAAAAAATTGAAATGATTGATGTATTTTTAGCAGAGAGTAAAAACTTTAAAAATAACGAATGAAAATATATCGGTTCTTTTATAGTATCATTTTATTTATTTTTTCTTTTCAAATCTATGCACAAAAAGATAGAATTATAATTACCGGAGAAATTAAGAACGACTCCGTATCAATTGAAAATGTGCATATTATTAATATTTCTTCTAATAGAGGTAGCTTAAGTAATAAAAATGGTAAATTTCAAATATCTGTAAAAGAAAATGATACTTTAATGTTTTCTGACATTCAATATATGGTCAAAAAAATTATTATCAACAAGCAGCATTTATCCGACAAGGAATTAACTGTTAAACTAGTATTCAATACCAACAAACTTGATGAAGTGGTTATTTTTAAAAATAAACAACCAAACAATCCTCTAGGGTTGCCAAATGCGGGTAAAGAACCTCTTAATCAAATTGAAAGAAAATTGAATTATTACAGTCAAAAAAGCACTCCTAATGTTTTGCTAGATGCCTTAATTCTAAACCCAATATTAGGTTTATTTATTCCGAGACCGGGTGGCGGTATTGAAGATATCTATAATATCATTTCCGGAAATCGCAAAAAACATCGAAAGCTAAAATCATTAATGGATCAGGATGAAATTGATGCCATAAACAAAATTAGAGTACAAGAAATTAGAACATATTTTAAAGATGATTTTTTTATTAAAAACTTATCTATTCCGGTTGAACAAATTGATGATTTTATCTTTTTTTGTCTCCCAAAAGGTATAGTTGATCTTTTTTTAAAAAATAGCAATATTGAATTAATTGATGTATTTTTAAAGGAAAGTAAAAAATATAATGAACCTAATGAAAACTAAGCCTGTTTTTTACTTAATCATCTTATTCGCTTTTTCACAGCAAATTTTTTCTCAAAAAGATAGAAAATTGATACGAGGTCATATAAAAAATGATTCGGTATCAATAGCTAATGTTCATGTGATTAATATTTCTTCTAACAGAGGTTCATTGAGCAATATGGATGGTGAATTTAAAATATCTGTAAAAGAAAATGATACTTTAATGTTTTCTGACATTCAATATATGGTCAAAAAAGTTATTATTAACAAGCAGCATTTATCCGACAAGGAATTAGCTGTTAAATTAGAATTCAATACCAACAAACTTGATGAAGTGGTTATTTTTAAAAATAAACAACCAACCAACCCTCTAGGGTTGCCAAATGCGGATAAAAAACCTCTTAATCAAATTGAAAGAAAATTGAATTATTACAGTCAGGAAAGTACGCCAATAGTTATTTTGGCAATGCTTTTAGGGCAAAAAGGTGGAATTGATGATTTATACAACATCATTTCCGGAAATCGCAAAAAACATCGAAAACTAAAAGCCTTAATGGATCAGGATGAAATTGATGCCATAAACAAAATTAGAATTCAAGAAATTAAAGCACATTTTAAAGATGATTTCTTTATACAAACTATACAAATTCCTCAAGAAAATATCAACGATTTTATTTATTATTGTATATCAAAAGGTATCATAAGCTTATTTGAAAAAGAACGATATCTTGAAATGGTTGATATTTTTATTAAGAATAAAACAAATTATTTACAATCGATTCAACAGATTGATAAGTAAAATAAATCCTTTTCAAATCTAATCGATCATCTTCCATAAATATTTGCAAGCAAGTGTTTTATAAGGATGCCAATTATCCGAGATCTTAATTAATTTATGTTTTAATTCCTTTTTCTCTAATGTTACATTGTACAAATTTTTTATCGCTCTTTGAATTCCAAGATCATCAACCGGAAAAACATTAGGTCTGTCCATTGGGAACATCAAGATCATTTGTACAGTCCATTTACCAACTCCTTTAATTTGAGTTAAATAATCAATAATTTCAACATCTGTTCTTTGCTGTAAATATTCAAACGAGATATTATTATTAAGTGAAAATTCTGCTACATTTTTTACATAATTAACTTTACTGTTTGATAAGCCAACTTTTCTAACTTCTTCATGTGGCATTTCTAATAAAATATTAGCATGTGGGTATCGGTTAATAAACAGATCTGTAAACCGTTGCCAAATAATATCTGCCACTTTTGTATTTAGTTGTTGTGAAACAATTGAGGCCAATAAACTTTTATAAACATCAACACTTGGTTCAGGCTTGATTTTATCATCTAATTGCACAATAGCATTGTATAAAACAGGATCTTTTTTATAAAACTGAATTATCTCTTTATAGGTTTCCAAAATAATTTTTTAGGATAAATTTATACTTTATTTTTTGCCAAATATGAATCGATTACTGACATTTGCAACACAAAATAAGAATTTATGATGAAATTTAAAAAAATCATACTCATTTTAACTGTCCTTCCTCTTTTTGCTTTTACCCTACATAAATATTATATCAGTCTAACTAAAATTGATTATATTCAAGAAAAGGAATCTGTACAAATTACCATGCGTTTTTTTATTGATGATGTTGAAAAAACAATAAACAATCGTTTTAATAAGTCATTTGAACTCGCTACAGAAAATGAGCTTTCAGAAGCTAATAAATTCATTGCATTATATATAAATCAAAAATTTAATATTAAGATCAATAACCAGGTAAAAACCTATCAATATCTTGGTAAAGAATATGAGAATGATGTGGTATATTTTTATTTAGAAATTACTGATATCGAAAATATTAAAGCCCTTGAAGTACAAAATAGAATGCTTTTTGAAGAATTTGAAGAGCAACAAAATTATATAAAACTCAATATCTACAATCAACAAAAGACCTTTATTCTTATAAAAGATAATGATAAAGATTTGTTAAAATTTTAACATTACATTTCCTTCTTATACAAAAAGATTATATTCGGAAATTATTTAAAAATCAATAAATTTATAGAAAACAAATGAAGAAATTAACTTTATTAACTTTAAGTTTTGTTCTTGTTTTTTTTGCAGGCTTTGCTCAGGAAAAAGAAGCAGCTAAAGAAAAACAACCCGGTCACTACAACGTAAGTAAATTCAAACAATTAAAAGAAGAATTGCCTACACCTAATGTTTATCGCACAGCCTCAGGTGCTCCGGGACCTGAATATTATCAGCAACAAGCTGATTATAAAATGGATATCATTTTAGATGATGAAAAACAAAAAATTTATGGTGAAGAAACGATTACTTATCACAATAATTCACCTGATGAATTAGAGTATCTTTGGGTACAATTAGATCAAAATATTAGAGCTGCCAATGCTAGAACAAATGATGTTAAAGCAGATGGACCCGGTGTTTTTTACAATCCCACTAAATTTACACAATCTTTTTTAGGTAAACCATTTGATGGTGGTTTTAAAATTGATTTCGTTAAAAATATGGATGGTAGTGAAATTTCATTCACAATTAACGAAACTATGATGCGTGTTGATATTCCTAACACATTAAAACCCGGAGAAAAAATAAGCTTTAAGATCAAATGGTGGTATAATATACCTAATTATACAGTTACAAGAGGCAGGTCTGGTTACGAGCCTTTTAAAGATGGTAATAATGGTTATATCATTGCTCAATTCTATCCTCGTATGGCAGTTTACAATGATGTTGAAGGTTGGCAAACTATGCAATTTTTAGGTCGTGGTGAATTTTCTTTGCCTTTTGGAAATTTTGATGTGAATATCACTACACCCGATGATCATATTTTAGAAGCTACAGGTCATATTTTGAACAGAAAAGAAATGCTTAGCAAAAAGCAATGGAAGAGATATGAAAAAGCTCAAAAATCATTTGACAAGCCTGTTATTATTGCGACACAAGAAGAAGCAATAGAAAGAGAAAAGAAAGTTTCTAAAAAAACCAAGACCTGGAAAATGAGAGCCGAAAATGTTCGTGATTTTGCTTTTGCAACCTCCAGAAAATATATTTTAGATATGCAAGCTGTTAAACTTAGCGATAAAACAGTTATGGCTGTTTCTGTATATCCAAAAGAAGGAAACCCATTATGGGAAGAATATTCAACTAAAGTTGTTGCTCATACCCTTAAAAGTTATTCTAAACAAATGTTTGATTATCCTTACCATAAAGCCATTTCAGTAAATGCTAAACAACAAGGAATGGAATATCCAATGATCTGTTTTAATTTTGGGCGCCCAAAAGAAGATGGAACTTATAGCCAAAGAACACGTAATGGAGTGATTGGTGTTATTATTCACGAAGTGGGTCATAACTGGTTTCCAATGATCGTAAATTCTGATGAACGACAATGGGGTTGGATGGATGAAGGATTAAATACTTTTGCACAATTATTGGCAGAACAAAGTTTTGAATCAGGATTTCCTTCAAGGGCTTTTCCAAACAATGTAGTTAATTATATGAGTGGTGATCAAAGTAGAATTACACCAATAATGACCTCCCATGACAATGTATTTAATAGCGGTTACAATGCCTATTCTAAACCTGCTGCTGGTTTATATATGTTACGTGAAGTAATTTTGGGACATGAATTATTTGACAAAGCTTTTGAAACTTATGCCAACAGATGGAAATTTAAACATCCTGTTCCTAGCGATTTCTTTAGAACCATGGAAGATGCTTCAGGTACTGATCTTGACTGGTTTTGGAGAGGATGGTTCTATACTACCGAATACAATGATATAGGTATAAAAAATGTAAGAAAATATGTAGTTACTGATAAACCTACAAAAAGAGCCAAAAGAATGGCCCAAATGTATGGTGTTGATGTAAATAATTTCTTACCGGCTTTGTTTTTAGTTGATCCTGATAGTGATGATTATACGCCTGATATGGCAAATAATACTGATCCGATTAACGATTTTAAATTTTTGAATGATTATCTAAAAGACAACTATAGCAACGAAGAGATTAAGCAATTAAAAAATACTAAATATTTCTATGAAATTATCTTTGAAAAACCAGGAGGATTGGTAATGCCAATTATTGCTGAAATTATTTATAAAGACGGTACTAAAGAAGAAAAATATTTCCCTGCAGAAATTTGGAGATTCAATGATAAAGAGATCAAAAAATTATTTGCAACCGATAAAGAGATCAAAGAAATAAATATTGATCCAAAAAAATTAACTGCCGATGTTGATCAAAGCAATAACAGTTGGCCAAAGAAAAAAGAAGACACACAATTTGATAAATTTAAAAAGAAAAATGTTGATCAGTAAGTATTAACTTTAAAAATACCAAAGTCATACAATTTGACTTTGGTATTTTTTTCATATATTAACTAAAAATTAAAGATCATGAAAAATCTAATTTTAACATTACTCTTATTAGTAGGCTTTATTGGCTTTGCACAAACCAATTATAAAACAAATACCGAAAATGCCATACTTAAATGGAAAGGTTTTAAACCTACCGGCTCGCATTATGGTACAATTAATCTAAAAGATGGTTTTTTTACTATTAAGAATAATAAGATTGTTGGAGGTGAATTTATAATTGAGATGAATAGCATTGTTAATCTTGATCTAGCTGCTGATAATGCTTATAATAAAAAATTAGTAGATCACTTAAAAAGTAATGATTTTTTTGATGTAACTACCTACCCAACTGCAAAATTTATTATAAATAGCAGTGAGGAAAAAGAAGGTAAAACCTTAATAAAAGGTAAACTTACTTTAAAAGACAAGACCAATCCTGTTGAATTTTTAGCTACAGTAACTATTGATGGTAATAAATTAGATTTTAAAAGTGATACTTTTAAAATTGATCGATCTAAATGGAATGTTACTTATAAATCAAAATCATTTTTTAATGATCTTAAAGATAAATTCATTGATGATGAGATGGAATTAACTGTTGAAGTAAAAGCTAGTAAATAATTTCTAATATTAAACCTTTATTTTTTTAATGCTTCTTTTCTTCTATTAGCATCTACTAATAATTTTTCCCCTTTAATAACATTTTGTTCTAATGTTATATCAATTTCTTGCTTGTCATTATTATACCATAAGAAAAGTTTTTCATTATTGAAGTAAAATCTATTTTCTTTAACAGTTGTTTTGTCAGGATCATATACTTCATTGACAACAATATTTTTTGGTGTTTTTTGATCGAAATAAATTGGCCGATTGTAGTTAAAATCTTGGGTAGAAACAAAAATAAGTTGATCTTGATCAAAGTAATATTCAATAATATTTTTTCCAATTTCTCCAAACCAAATAATCTGTATCAATTTTAGCTCGGCTTTATCACAATATGCTGTTGCCATTCCACCTTCTGTTGACTCATTTAAAACCTGAGTAATTTTATTATCGTAGATATCTATATTGTCTTTAATAATCTTAGATTTTGAAATAATATCCTTTACTAACAAATCGGTATTTTGAGCAAATAGAGATCCTGTTGTCAAAAAAAGAAGTAATACTATAAATTTTTGAAATTTCATTGATTAATGTTATCGTTTGATGTAGCCAGTTTTTGTTATTTCATATCTTCTATCAGTACAATTATCTTTCTCATTGTAAAATTCTTTTACAGGAGTCATAAATTTCTCTAATATATTAGAAGATTTTAAATTTTTTGTATTTACATCAGCTGTAATTTTATCAATTTTCAATTCTTTAAAGCTATATTCGATCAATCCTTTAACAATTTCCGTTCCATATCCTTTTCCCCAAAAGTTTTCAATTAATCGATAAGCAATTTCATAATCATCATCATTATTCTTTAGAAAACCACAAATTCCAATAAGTTCACCGTTCCATTTTTCTGTCAAACTCCAAATTTTAGGATATGATGACTTTTCAAGTAAAATTAGTTCAGTCAATTTTGAATCACTTTCCATTCTAGTGAAAATTTTTTGAGGAATGGGGTCCATTACATTTGGATTACTCATTAATTCAAAGAATAAATCGGAATCATTTTCACTGAGATTTCTAACTGATAATCTTTCTGTTTCAAGTATCATTACAAATACAATTTTTATTGGCTATATCTTGTTACATCCAGACAAATATACCTTTATATGATTTATTTACCGGATAAGGTTAATTATTAATACTCATTATCAATAAAAAAAAATCAAACAGTAATCTCCAATGTATTTTTAACTTCATTTATTATAAAGTTGCTATGTGCACTGCTGATATGATCTAAAGAAGTTAATTTATTATTTAAAAAATCGCGATAAGCTTTCATGTTTTTAACCACAATTTTTAAGATATAATCATAATCCCCACTAATATTATAACACTCTAAAACCTCATCAAATTTTATCACTTCTTTTTCAAACTTGCTTACAAACTCATGTTTGTGCTGTACTAATTTTATCTGACAATAAACCATAAAACTCTTAGCTACTTTTTCTTTATTTACAATAGCTACATACTTTTCAATAACTTTAGATTTTTCTAATTTTTTAACACGTTCATATATGGCGGTATTTGAAAGGTCTAAATAAATGGATAGCTCTTTGGTGGTCATTTTACTGTCCTTTTGCAAATAGAATAGAATTTTTTTATCTGTTGTATCTAAGTTCATCTGTAAAATTTTCTAAAAAAATAAATTTATTGTTTATATAACTGTAAATATAACTATTTAATAGTTATATAATAGTTATATTTTCTGTAACTATTAATTTTAACTGAAATTTACTCTATTTATCTTTAATTTTGTGCTTATATTAATTTATTATTTAATCCTTAAATATAACTACTATGAGTTTTCATCCTGCCGATAAGATACAAGATCTTCAATACTTTGGAGAATTTGGAGGCGTAAATCCTTCTATTTCTGATTCTTCAACCTATACTTTTTTACATGCAAAAACAATGATGGATACCTTTGAAGGAAACGCCGAAGGTTGTTATTTATATTCTCGTCATTCGAGCCCCAGTAACTTGAATCTTGGAGAAGCTCTTGCTGCCATGGAAGGCACTGAATCTGCCAATGTTGCTGCCTCTGGTATGGGAGCCATTACTCCTACCCTTATGCAACTTTGCAATAATGGTGATCATATTGTTTCTTCAAGAACTATTTATGGTGGCTCTTATGCTTTCTTAAAGAACTTTGCACCAAAATTTGGTATCACAACAACCTTTGTCAACATTACTTCTTTAGAAAATATTGAAGCTGCAATTACTAAAAATACCAAGGTGATTTATTGTGAAACTGTTAGCAATCCTTTATTAGAGGTTGCCGATATCAGAGAACTTTCAAAAATGGCAAAAAGACACAATCTTACTTTGGTTGTTGACAATACTTTTTCACCTTTGAGCTTATCTCCTAAAATCTTAGGAGCAGATATAGTAATCCATAGTTTAACAAAATTTATCAATGGCTCAAGTGATACCGTTGGTGGTGTGATTTGTGGGTCTCAGGATTTTATCAATAGTTTACGCAGTGTAAATGATGGTGCCAGTATGTTATTAGGCCCTGTAATGGATAGTCTAAGATCTGCCAGCGTATTAAAAAACATGCGAACACTACATCTTAGAATGAAAAAACACAGTGAAAATGGTTTGTACTTAGCAGAGAAATTTGAAAAAGACGGACTTAAAATTATTTATCCCGGACTTAAAAGTCACCCACAACACGAATTGTACAAAACAATGTACAATGAAGAATATGGTTTTGGCGGAATGTTAGCTTTTGATGTGGGTTCACTAAAAAAAGCTGATGACCTTATGGAATTAATGCAAAATAGAAACTTAGGTTATTTGGCAGTTAGCTTAGGGTTTTACAAAACTTTGTTTAACGCACCGGGTACAGGAACTTCTTCTGAAATTCCTGCAGATGAGCAAGAAACAATGGGACTTTCAGACGGATTGATCAGAATGTCTATAGGTTTGGATAACAATATTGAACGTACCTATCAGGAAATGAAAAAATGCATGGTTGAAATGGGCGTTTTATAATAAAAATAATTTAATATTTAAATTAAATATGAAATAAAAAAATCCTGCCAAATGGCAGGATTTTTTTATTTTTTGTTATCTATATCATTTATAATAAATAATTTACCTTGTAAAAACCAATTGATCATCAGTAGATAAATTAGCATCAAAAGCATATCCGCCACTATTAAATCCTTTTAGGTCTTCAGCATTTTCAATATTGTTATCAATAACATACCGTACCATCATCCCACGAGCTTTTTTAGCAAAAAAACTAATAATTTTTAATTTTCCATTTTTAAAATCTTTAAAAACAGGGGTTATAACCGGAGCTTCTAATAATTTTGGATTGATGGCTTTAAAATATTCTTGGCTTGCTAAATTAATCAATGGTTCATCATTTTTCATTTCATTATTCAATGTTTCTGTTAAAGAATCTCCCCAAAATTTATACAAATTATCTTTAGATCCAATTTTAAGCTTTGTTCCCATTTCCAAACGATAAGGTTGCATTAGGTCTAAAGGTTTTAAAATACCATATTGTCCTGATAAAATTCGAAGTTTATCTTGTAATTGTTCTATTTTATCTACCGAAATTGTATAAGCATCCAAACCAATATATACATCACCTTTAAAGGCATAAACTGCTTGCCGGGCATTAGTATTTGTAAATGGTAATTGCCAATCCTGATTTCGCTGCCAATTCAATTCTCCTAACTTATCAGAAATTGACATCAATTTTGATAGCTGTTTGGGACTCTTCTTTTTTAAAACTTTATTCAACTTTTCTGATTGCTCTAAAAAAATACTTTGGGTATATTTTTTTGTTGGAATTTGGGTTTCAAAATCGAGTGATTTGGCTGGTGAGATTACGATCTTCATTTTTCTACTTTTTATAAATTATCAAGATGCTAAACTTAAAATAAATATTCAGACTTAATTGTAAACTGAGACTGAAAATTGAAAACTAATTCTGATTTACGGTATAATTTCGCCATTTTTCTAAACATAGTTGCATATCTTCAGGAATCTCTGAATCAAAACTTAAATTTTCTTTAGTTACAGGTTGTGTAAATCCAAGCGTTTTTGCATGTAGGGCTTGGCGTGGTAGAACTTTAAAACAATTCTCAACAAATTGCTTGTATTTTGTAAAGGTAGTTCCTTTTAATATCTTATCTCCACCATATCGTTCATCATTAAATAAAGGATGACCAATATATTTAAAATGTGCTCGTATTTGATGCGTTCTACCGGTTTCCAACTTACACTCCACCAGAGTAACATAGCTAAATCTTTCAATTACCTTATAATGTGTTACGGCATGTTTCCCAAAATCTCCTTCCGGGAAAACATCCATTTGCAATCTGTTTTTAAAACTTCTTCCAATATTTCCTTCAATAGTACCTTCATCATTTTCTAAATTTCCCCATACCAATGCATAATACAAACGTTTTGAAGTACGTTCAAAAAACTGATTGGCTAAATTAGCCATTGCAAATTCAGTTTTAGCTATAACCAATAAACCACTGGTATCTTTATCTATTCTATGTACCAAACCCGGGCGTTCATTGCTGTTTTTGGGTAAGTTTTCAAAATGATAAATGAGGGCATTTACTAAAGTTCCTGTATAATTTCCGTGTCCGGGATGCACTACCATACCGGCAGGTTTATTAATAACAATTACCTCATCGTCTTCATAAATAATGTCAATAGGAATATCTTCGGCAACCAATAAATTTTCATGTGGTGGATGTGCTAAAACAACTCGTACAACATCATGTGGTTTAACTTTATAATTGGCTTTTACAACCCTATCGTTAACCAAAACATTCTCTGCTTTTATTGCCTGCTGAATTTTATTACGAGTAGCATTTTCAATAAAGTTCATTAAAAATTTGTCAACACGCAAAGGTTCCTGACCTTCTGCGGCTATAAATTTAAAATGCTCATAAAGTTCGTCGTTATTTATTTCTTCAATCGTATCATCCATCAGGAATAATGTCTAATTAGCAATACTATCCTTTTGTTTACTTTCTAAGCCATCTCCCAAAACCAGGTCAATAATTGAGTTTTTAGCTATTTTCATACCGGGTTTAAGTTCTTTTCCTTTTATCTCTAACTTTCTCACCACATTTTTACCAAGATCAGGTATGAACCTTTCTTTACCTATTCTAAATCCGGCTGATTTTAATCTGGTAACTACCTGTCTTTTGGTTTGGTCTAAAACCTCAGGAACTTCAATTTTACGGTAATCTGAAGGATTGAGTGTTAAATAAATTTTTCGGTTTTTTTTCACAAAATCTCCCGGTTCAGGATTTTGTTCAATAACAGATTTTGGAGGATAATCAGGATTAAAACTAGCAGAATCAATAACCACAAATGTTAAATTAACTTTGTATAATTCTCTATTTGTTTCAAATAACGATAATTTTTTGAGATCTGGAACTTCAATTTTTTCATTGTGATGTGTGAAATAATTGAGCCAACTACTCAAACCAAAAATCAATAAAAATATTATTGCCAGAATTGAAATGATAGTAACTAAAAATTCTTTGCTTTTAAAGTATTGAAAAAATCCCATAGAAATATTTTAGATTTCAAAGATAATTTTTTTTGGATTAACTATACTTATATGGATTATAATTTTATAAATCTACTCTAATTTAAGAAAACGGTTGTTTACAATAAATTGGTATATGGTTTAAAGTTTAATTTCATTCCAAACTTTAATTTCATCATCTATTGTGAGTCCTTTTTTAACTTCTACATTAATACCATCACTTACACCCAATTCAATATCTTTTCTTTCAAATTGTTGTTCTCCCATTTGCAATTCAACAAACGGTTCTTTGGTTTTAGGATCAAATTGAACCAAGGCTTCTTTAATTGATAATACACTATCGGCTCTAGCTAAGATAATTGAAGCATTAGCACTTAAACCAACTCTTATAAAAGTGGTATCTTGTTTTTTAAGTGTTCCTTTTATTTCAAATTGTATAGCACCATTTTCTAATTTCCCTTTAGGTGCAATATAATCTAAAACCGCATTAAAAGTATTATTTTCAATAGCACCAACCGTTATTTCTAAAGGTAATCCTTCTTTAATTTTACCAACTTCCGATTCGTCAATTTTACCTTCAAATATCAATTTATTTACATCCGCCAAAGCGGCAATGGTTGTTCCTTCATTAAAAGTATTAGATTCAATTACCTGATTACCAACTTCTACAGGCACTTCTAGTACCATCCCTGAAACGGTAGATCGTATCAAAGTATTGGCCGAATTTCCTAACCCACGGGTTGAGCCGGTTTTAACAATGTCATAATTTTGATTGGCTGCATTATAAGCTTGTAAAGCCTGTTTGTATGCAACTTCCACTTTTTCAATATCTTGTTTTGAAATTACTCCTTTTTCAAATAAACTTTTTTGACGATCATAATTTCGTTTTTCATCATCTAATGAAATCTTAGCTTTTTGAATATTATTTTTAGCACTATTTAAGGCTGATAAATTAGGGATCACTCTAATTTTAGCTATCAGATCATTTGCTTTTAAGTAATCACCACCTTCCACATAAACCTCTTCAATAACCCCAGAAATATTAGGTTTAATGAGTACTTCTTCTAAAGGAAGTATACTACCTGTGGCTACAGTTTGTTTTATAATAGTTTGTTTTGAAGGCTTTTCAGTTTTATAAACTACAGGATCTTGAGCATTCTTTGAATACAAATAGTACATCGCTCCTAAAAAAGTGATCGCTAAAAAAATTAAACTAAAAATTATTACTGACTTCTTCATTTGTATAATTATTTTTTATTATTGGTTATTCTGTTCTAAGGGCATCTATTGGTTTTACATTAATAGCATTTTGTGCAGGAATTAAACCCGCAAATAAACCCGAAATTATTAAAATTGTTAAAGCAGCTGAAATAACACCCAGATTAACACTTGGGTTTAGAAACATATCTATCGGACCGCTTAAATCTAATACATAGTTAATAACGTAAATAAATAAAGCTCCAAAAACAATTCCTGCCATTCCAGATATTATGGTTAAAAAAACTGATTCAGTTAAGATCTGACCTCTTATTTTTGCCGGTGAGGCACCTAAAGCTCTTCTAATTCCAATTTCTTTGGTTCGTTCTTTTACAACAATCAACATAATATTGCTAACACCAATAACTCCCGATAATAAAACTAAAATTCCTACAAAATAGGCAATTACTCTAATTGCCATAAACAAATTTTCTACTCTATTGTACTGTTCAAATAAATCAAAAAAACCGACTGCCCTTTCATCATCCGGATGAATTTTATGATTCTTTTTAACAATATCAAAAATGTTTTGCTTTATGTTAGTAATTGGTGTACCATCATTAGCTGTTATTGCCATCCATCCAACTCTGTCAGCCATATTAAATGCTTGAGAAAAAGAGGTAAATGGAACAAAGATCTGTTTTTGTTCTTCTTCATTATCGCCTCCTGAGCTTTTTTTCTTATAAGTACCAATAACCATAAAATTGATTCCCTGAATTTTAATATAGGTTCCAATTACTTCTTCTCCTTTATCATATAAACTATTTTTAACGGCTTCACCAATAATTGCTATTTTTCTTTTTTCATTAATATCACCATAATTTATAAATCTACCCGAAGTAATATCCATAGGTTCTTGCTTAATTATTTCGGGATAATCTCCATATACATCAAAAGCGCCTGTTTTAAGTCCTCTAATAACATTATTTGCACCATTAAAACCTCCAAGTCGGTTACGAGGTGAAATAAATCTCAAATTGGGAACATTCTCTCTAATATCATCAACATCACTTAAACGATAATTATACCTTCTACCTTTAGGCATTCCTTCATAAGATTTTGTTACTGTACGTGTCCACATAAACATCGTATTGGTTGCAATATCTCCAAAATCTTGTTTTATTCCATTTTCTAAACCCTTACCGGCAGCAAGTAAAAGGATCAAAATAAAAATACCCCAAAAAACACCAAAAGCAGTTAACAGAGTCCTTAACCAATTACTGGTAAGTGCTTCTAATATTTCACTCCAACGATCTCTGTTAAACATATTATTAATTATTTATTCGTCTTTTAAAGCTTCTATTGGCTGAATATTTGCAGCTCGCCAAGCCGGAAAAAATCCAGCAAAAACCCCTGCAATGATCAGCACAAAAACCATAGAAATTGCCATAGTAAAATTTACTGATGGATTTAATATATATTCTACCTTTACATTGGGCCCGACAATTTCAAGAAGCCCCATACTAAATATTAATCCTCCAAATCCTGAAACTGCTGTAACAAAAATTGATTCTTGTAATATCATTCCAACAATCGACCAAGGTTTAGCTCCTAATGCTTTTCTTATACCAATTTCACGGGTACGCTCTTTTACAATGATCAACATAATATTACTTACACCAACAACTCCGGCAATAATTGTACAAATCCCAACAAACCAGAAAAAGAAAGCAATATTATCTGTTAAAGTATAGAATCGCTTGGCTTCATCAAGCATATTATGTACATTTATTGCGCTATCATCAGGTGCAACGGTATGCACTTGTTGTAAATATTGCTTGACCTCTGCAGTAAATTTTTTAGAAACTTCAAGTGCTTTTTCAAAACTCTCTTCAGGCTCAAGTGTAAATCCCATGTTTGCGATCCTATTTGAACCATTAAAAACAAATTGAGCAGTAGTTAGTGGTACAAATATTCGATTTTCTTCACGCTCACCTCCTTCATCTGTATAAACTCCAATAATTTTAAAATTAATTCCTGAAATCTTAAGATATTCATTTAAAGGATCTTCAACATTTTTCATTAACTCGCGTTTGATCTTACTGCTAATTACAGTTACCTTATTTCGATTTTCCATATCAGCATAATTCAAATAGCGTCCACTTACCATTTTTTGATTTTCAATTTGCTGATATTCAGGACTCACTCCTTGAATGCTATATGCTCCTGATTCATCTTTGTAATTTATGGTTCCGCCCCTTACTCTGAATAATCCTGATTTATGTTCTAATTTATCAATATATGTTGAAGTGATTTGATCGTAATTGGCATTTTGTAATTCAATTGTTCTGCCCGGATTTAGACCATTGAATTCTTTGGTTGTTACTTGTGTCCATATCCAAATACGATTACTGGCATCAGCCTCAAATTCTTTTCGAATACCGTTTTCCATTCCTTGACCAAAGCCTAATAAAATAACCAATATAAAAATTCCGGATGCTACCGATAGTCCGGTCAAAAATGTTCGCAACTTATTTTTGCGAATAGAATCGAATATTTCCTGCCAACGATCAAAATCGAACATTTAAATATATTTTCTTGATTTTATAATAATTTTAGTAGCTAACCTATATCTTAAATAGACGTCAAAAAGTATATATTTGTTACAGTAAAAAAGGAAAAAAATCATTTCATCTTTTTTTGTATGTTTGTGTTATAACAAAATTAAAAACGCATGAAAAAAAATATTGCCATTATTATGGGAGGTTATTCTAGTGAAGTTGAAATTTCAATGCAAAGTGGCAATGTAGTTTACAATAATTTAGACACAGAAAAATACAATTTATATAAAATCTTAATTTTAAAAAACAAATGGGTTTATACTGATGAAAATAATACTGAACACCCAATTAATGTTCAGGATTTTACAACAACAGTAAACGGATATAAAATTAAATTTGACTGTATTTTCAATGCAATTCATGGTCACCCTGGTGAAGACGGTACTATCCTGGCTTATTTTGAATTACTGGGATTAAAGCATACATCAGCACCTTTTTATCAAATGGCTGTGACTTTTAACAAACGTGATACCCTAAGTTTTGTAAAACCTTACGGAATTAATGTTGCCCAATCCTATTACATTAATAAAGGTGATAAATTTGATTCAGATAAAATATTAAAAAAAGTAGGTTTACCTTGTTTTGTTAAACCCAACCGTGGAGGTTCTAGTTTTGGAATATCTAAAGTTCATACACATGACGAATTGATTCCTGCAATAGAAAAAGCTTTTAAAGAAGATAACGAAATATTAATTGAGGAGTTTTTAAACGGTATTGAAGTTTCGGTTGGAGTCATCCAATATCAAGATAAGATTAAAGTATTACCCACTACAGAAATTGTAAGCGAAAATGATTTTTTTGATTTTGAAGCGAAATATTTAGGTAAATCTCAAGAAATAACGCCTGCGCGAATAACACCAACACAAAATAAAAATGTAAAAAAAGCTGCCGAAAAAATTTATAGATCACTTAATTTAAGTGGTTTATCTAGAGCTGATTTTATTATTGTTGGTGAGATTCCTTATTTTATTGAAATGAATATGGTGCCCGGTATTACAAGTGAGAGTATTTTACCCAAACAAGCACGTGCCGCCGGTATTAGTTTAAAAGAATTATTTGGAAATTCTATTGAAATGGCATTAAAAGAATAAAAATATTTATAAAAATTCTAACGTATGAAACGAGCAGTTTTTCCCGGATCTTTTGACCCTCTTACTTTAGGACATACTGATATTATTGATAGAGCACTTCCTCTTTTTGATGAAATTATTATTGCAATTGGAACAAATTCTACCAAAAAATATATGTTCTCATTAGAACAACGAAAGAGATTTATTGAAAAAACCTATACGGGTGTTAAAAAAATCAAGATAGATACCTATGAAGGTTTAACGATAGAATATTGTAAAACAAATGATATTGATTTTATTTTACGAGGTTTAAGAAATCCTGCCGATTTTGAATTTGAAAAAGCCATTGCTCATACCAATCGAAAGATGTCGAAAATTGAAACTGTTTTTTTACTCACCAGTGCAGATACATCTTATATCAGTTCAAGTATTGTTAGAGATATTTTAAAAAATAAAGGCGATGTTTCATTGCTGGTTCCAAAAGCAGTTATTGAAAAACATTAATATGCAAAGGCTTTTTATATTATTTTTTATAAGCTTTACGCTTACCAGTAATGCTCAAAATTTTGAAACAGTATTTGAAAAAAGTAATGGAACTAAAACAGCTACTTATCAACAAACCATCAAATTCTATAAGGATTTAGCTAATAAATACGCTGAAATATCCATCCAAGAAATTGGAATGACCGATTCGGGAAAACCTCTTCATTTGGTTACTTTTAATAAAGATCAAAATAATCTAACCGAAAAAAATACAATTTTGATCAATAATGGTATTCATCCCGGTGAACCCGATGGAATTGATGCCAGCATGTTGATGTTAAGAGATATAGTTCAAAATAAGAATTTAAAAGACCAATTTTCGAATATTATAATCTACATTATTCCAATTTACAATGTAGGTGGAAGTTTAAACCGCAATTCCTTTTCAAGAGCTAACCAAAAAGGACCAGAATCTTATGGGTTTCGTGGAAATGCCCGAAATTTTGACCTAAATCGTGATTTTATTAAAAATGATACAAAAAATTCAAAAGCGTTTTCTGAGATATTTCATTTAGCAGATCCTGATATTTTTATTGACAATCATGTTAGTAACGGTGCTGATTATCAATATACTTTAACACATTTATTTACGCAACACAATAAATTAGGAGGTGATCTAGGTAATTTTTTAGATAAAAAAATGATGCCCGATATAATAAAAGATCTCAATGAAAAAGATCTGATCATAACTCCTTATGTAAACGTTTTTAATAGAGTTCCTGATAATGGATTCTCGCAGTTCTTTGATAACCCACGTTATTCAACAGGATATACAACACTATTCAATACTTTGGGGTTAATGGTTGAAACACATATGCTTAAACCCTACAAACAACGCGTAGAAGCTACTTATGAATTGATGCTTACTACATTAGATTTTTTAAATAAAAACGGAAAAGAAATTACATCGTTAAGAAATAAATTAAATAAACAACTTATTTCTAATCAAACATATCCCATTCAATGGGAAATCGACAGTACTAAAACATCAATGTTACAATTTAAAGGCTATGAAGGTAACTTTATAAAAAGTGAAGTTACAGGTTTAAAACGTTTAAAATATGATAAAACCAAACCCTTTACTAAACCAATAACTTATTATAATTATTATAAACCAAAAAAAAGTATCATAATTCCTAAAGCATATATTATCCCAAATGGTTGGTGGAAAATAAAAGAGCAATTAGATATCAACCAAATTCAATACAAAATACTTAGAACAGATACTATCATTCAAGTTGAATCTTATAAGATCTCAAACTACAAAACAACTGAAAAAACATACGAGGGGCATTATTTACATTACAATACAGAAATAACCAAAGTATCTATTGAACAACAATTTAAAAATGGTGATCTTTATATTCCAACAGATCAAAAAGGGATTAGATATTTAATTGAAACTTTAGAGCCCGAAGCTCCGGATTCATTTTTTAACTGGAACTTTTTTGATACAATTTTACAGAAGAAAGAATATTTTTCTCCTTATGTTTTTGAAGATCTGGCACTAGAAATACTTAATCAAGATCCAGAATTAAAAGCTGATTTTGATCAATTAAAAATTAATGATAAAGATTTTGCAAGCAATTGGTATGCGCAGTTAAATTATATCTATAAACATTCAAAATATAACGAAAAGCCTTTTTTACAATACCCTGTTTATAGTGTTAGAAAAAAGTAAAAAACAGATTATCAATTAAACTTTTCAGGATTTTCTACAACATGATATCTCGGATCATCAATAGAGTTGATAATTACTTCCCGGAATTTTGAGTTATTTTTATTTAAAAGTAATTTACATTCTTCACTAAGATGCTTTAAATGAACTTTTTTTCCGGCTTTTTCATATTTTTCAACAATACTATTTATTGCTTCCATGGCAGAATGATCACTAACTCTCGATTCAATAAAATCAATTTCCACATTTTCCGGATCATTATTTACATCAAATTTATCATTAAAAGCAGCAATTGAACCAAAAAATAATGGTCCCCAAATTTCATATACTTTCGTACCATCTTCTTTCAAATGCTTTCTGGCTCTAATTCTAACAGCATTTTCCCAAGAAAAAACCAAAGCACTAACAATAACTCCAGCAAGAACAGCAATAGCCAGATCAAAAATTACGGTCATAGCCGAAACCAATATCAATACAAAAACATCCGTTTTCGGAATTTTATTTAAAATTCTAAAACTACTCCATGCAAAAGTTCCTACAACCACCATAAACATCACACCTACTAATGCGGCTATGGGCACTTGCTCAATTAATCCCGATGCAAAAAGTATAAAACTTAAAAGCATTAATGCTGCAACAATACCTGACAAACGACCTCTACCACCCGATTTTATATTGATAATAGATTGTCCGATCATAGCACAACCTCCCATTCCACCAAATAAACCGGTTACCAAATTCGCACTGCCCTGAGCAATACATTCACGATTGGCATTTCCACGGGTTTCGGTTAAATCATCAATTAGATTTAATGTCATTAGCGATTCAATCAATCCTATTGCTGCTAAAATTAATGCATAAGGTAAAATAAATATTATCGTTTCCCATGTAAATGGTATTTTTTGAAAAGTTTCTAAATGCAATGTGGGCAAACCTCCTTTTAAACCTTCTCCGCCACCTTCTTTTATAAAGGAACCTACCGTTGCAACATCTAAATTAAATACAATAACCAAAGTTGAAACTACTAAAATTGCTATTAATGCCTCGGGTAATTTTTGAGTAAATTTAAAATTGCTTAAACTAATCATTATTAACATGGTTAAACCTACCAAACCAATCATATAATACATGTTACTACCTTGTAACCATACTTTTTCGCCATCAACAATATGTTGAAACATTCCCAATTGGGAAATGAAAATTACAATAGCCAAGCCATTTACAAACCCCAACATAACAGGATGTGGAATAAGTCTTACAAATTTACCAAGCTTCAAGACACCTGCCATAACTTGAATAATACCCATTAAAATAACTGTTGCAAATAGATAATATAAGCCTAAATTTTCACCCTGAACTCCCATATCATTACCTTTTGAAACCAAAGTAACCATAACAACTGCTAGGGCACCGGTTGCTCCGGAAATCATCCCCGGTCTTCCACCAAAAATTGAAGTAATTAAACCAACCATAAAGGCTGCATACAGACCAACCAAAGGATCAACACCTGCAACAAAAGCAAAAGCTACTGCTTCGGGTACCAATGCTAAAGAAACCGTAATACCCGATAAAATATCATTTTTTATATTGGGAACTCTTTTGCTTATAAACTCTGTCATATTTGCTTAATTTTAAAAAAGCGGCAAATATAGTGTATTAAAATGATATGAGTTTTTTAAAAAATTGACGTTTAAATAATACTGTTTTCAATAAGTATTTTAATATTGGGATAAGTGTTTTGTAAAGCTTTTTGAACTCCATTTTTATTTTTCCAAACTACTTTGGTAATACCTTCCTCAATTTGAGGTTTTAAAATTGAATTTTCATCATCAAAGCTTTTCATTTGATACCAATTTGAGACTTTCAATATTTCACGATCATTCTCTGTGTATATGTGATAAGTACACATCACAAATTCTTCAATTTCAATATTAATAATACCCGTTTCTTCTCGTACCTCTCTAATAGCTGTTTCTTTTAATTCTTCATTCGGTTCAATTTTTCCTTTGGGCAGATCCCATTTATCATTTCTATAAATAAATAGAATTTCTTTATCAGAATTAAATACAATACCTCCTGCAGCTTCAATCAATTTAAAATTATTTTTAAACTCTTTCCAAAGAGTTTCTATTTCAGGATGATACAAATAAATATTTGAAGAAATCTTTAAATTACATTTGTGTAAATATTTTCTTAGATCAAAATCATCCCAAAGATAAAAATTAGATTTTTCTTGAAATTCAAGATTATCAATTAAAAATATTTCACAATCATCCTTAAAAATTCTATACATTTGCAATATGATTTTTGACAAAAATACAGCAAAAAAAACTGCCGAATTACTTTTATCGATAAAAGCGATAAAATTACTTCCAAATGAACCTTTTACTTGGGCTTCAGGGTGGAAATCTCCAATTTATTGTGATAATAGAATAACTTTATCTTATGTTCCTATTCGTAATTATATAAGAGAAAATTTATGCAAAATCATTCTTGAAAAGCATGGTAAACCGGATGTTATTGCCGGTGTTGCTACAGGAGCTATAGCTATTGGTGTTTTGGTAGCTCAAGAAATGGGTGTACCATTTGTCTATGTTCGACCAGAACCTAAAAAACATGGAAGGAAGAATCAAATTGAAGGTTTTTTAGACAATGGTCAAAATGTTATCGTTGTTGAAGATCTGATCAGTACAGGAAAAAGCAGTTTAAATGCTGTTAAAGCATTAAAAGATGCTGATGCCAATGTTAAAGGAATGGTAGCTATTTTTAATTACGGGTTTAAAACAGCTAAAAAGAATTTTAAAAAAATTAATCTTGAACTAACAACTTTAAGTGATTACGAACATTTAATAGAGCAAGCCTTAGACACAACTTATATTTCTGACAAAGATGTTAAAACTTTAAAAGCCTGGAGAAAAGATCCGGCGAAATGGAAAAAATAAAATATAATGAACCTAGAAAGTCCAAAAGTAACTGTAAAAAAATCAAGCAATGATATTTTTACATATTTAAGTAAAATTGAAAATTTTGAACAAATAATGCCCGAAAATATTGATAAATTTGAAGCTGATGAGAATTCATTTATATTTGCGCTTAAAGGTATGCCCGAAATAAAATTAAAACTTCAAGAGCAAAAAGCTCCAAAAAAAATAGTCTTGGGTTCAGCCAGTGAAAAGTTTCCTTTTACATTAACTGCAAATATTGATGAAAAATCAGAAGAATCAAGTGAGGTTCAATTGGTATTTGAAGGAAGTTTCAATCCAATGGTGGCTATGATGGTTAAAAGTCCACTTCAAAAATTTATCAATACTCTAATAAGCAATATTGAAAAGAAATAAAGTTTATAAAAATTTTATTTCTTTAAAATTAAATTCTTTTATCTCTTTATTTTCTTCTTCAATCAGTAATTTTCCTTGTTTGTTAATTCCTAAGATCTTACCTGTAAAAGTATGCCCTTTATTATTTTCAAAAACCTGATTTATCCCAATCTTAAACAATACTTTTTCATATTGTTCTTTTAAAAAGGAAAACTCTTTTTTTTTAAGAAAATTGATATAGTGTTTTATACTATTTACAATTTCTTGTAAAAGTATATCTCTATTAAGTTCTTTATCCAATAAAAGTTTCAAAGAAGTAGCTTTTGGTAATGATACCGGGAATTGAATTTGATTTACATTTAATCCTATTCCAACAACTGCATATTTAATATGATCTTTAACCAAAGTATTTTCTATCAAAATACCTGCAATTTTTTTGTTTTCTGCCATTATGTCGTTTGGCCATTTTACAGATAAACTACCAACTTTATAATTTAATAATGAATTATAAATACCCAAAGATATTGCACAATTCATATAAAATTGATTTTCAATATTCATATCCTCAAACTTAATTAAAACACTAAACAACAAGTTTTTATTTTTAATTGATTCCCATTTTGTTTGCATTTGTCCTCTCCCAGAAGTTTGATACTGGGCAGTTACAACAGTCCAATTATCAACTTCATTACTTTTTGCAAAATCTTTTAAAAATTGATTTGTAGAATTTATGGCATCAAGTTTGACTATATTCATATATAATATTTATATTGACACATCTAAAATGATAAAAATATAATACATTTGCAAGAAATTATAAAAATTTTAAATGACTAAAAAAATAGCGAATACTGACCTTTTGATTACAGAAATTATAAAAGGTATTGAAGATGTAAAAGGAGAAAACACAACCATACTTGACCTAAGAGAAATTGAAAATACCGTTAGCGACTATTTTATAATTTGTGATGGAAATTCAAATACACAAGTTAATGCAATTTCAGGTTCAATACAAAAAAATGTAGGTAAAAAACTTAAAGAAAAACCATGGCATGTTGAAGGAGAAAGTAATGCAGAATGGGTTTTAATTGATTACGTAAATGTAGTTGTTCATGTTTTTCAAAAAAACACCAGAGAATTTTATAATTTAGAAGGTCTTTGGGGTGATGCCAAGATCACAACGATTCAAAACGCCTACTAAAAAATTAAAAATATATTTAAAAAATGACGCAACAAAAAAACGATAAAGACAATAATAATCCATTAAAGCAATTTAATTTTAAATTCAATTTTTATTGGATCTACGGAATTATTTTTGCACTTTTATTAGGGTATCAGTTCTTTAATAGTGCTGAAATGGTAAATTCTAAACTCACTGAAAATGAGTTTAATAACATGTTAATGGATAACGATATTGAAAAAATTGTTATTGTAAATGGTGATGAGGCTCACTTATATCTAAAAAGTGAGGCAAAGGAAAAAGAAAAGCATAAGAAAAGACAATCTTCTACAATTTTCAACCAAAATACACCAATGTATGTTTATGATTTTGGTGATTTACAAAATTTTGAAAACAACTTAAAAAAGGCTAAAGAAGAAAATCCTGATTTAGATTTTGATAAAAATAATGTAACACAAACAAGTATTTTTGACACCTTTTTAGTTTGGCTACCTTTCATTTTCATCATTGGTTTATGGATTTTCTTTATGAAAAGAATGTCTGGTGGTGCTGGTGGTGGTGCTGGTGGTCAAATTTTTAATATAGGTAAATCAAAAGCAAAAGTTTTTGATAAAAATACTCATGTAAAAACCAGTTTTAAAGATGTTGCCGGATTGGAAGGGGCTAAAGAAGAAGTTCAGGAAATTGTTGATTTTTTAAAAAATCCTGATAAATACACTGCATTAGGTGGTAAAATTCCGAAAGGAGCGCTACTGGTTGGACCTCCGGGTACCGGTAAAACTCTATTAGCTAAAGCTGTTGCCGGCGAAGCTGATGTGCCATTTTTCTCACTTTCAGGATCTGATTTTGTTGAAATGTTTGTAGGTGTTGGTGCATCTCGTGTTAGAGATCTTTTCAAACAAGCAGCTCAAAAAGCTCCTTCAATTATCTTTATTGATGAAATTGATGCAATTGGAAGATCAAGGGGTAAAAGCAATATAACAGGAGGTAATGATGAAAGAGAAAATACTTTAAACCAATTACTTACTGAAATGGATGGGTTTGGAACCGACACCAATGTGATTGTAATTGCAGCGACCAACCGTGCAGATGTTTTAGATAAAGCCTTAATACGTGCAGGAAGATTTGACCGACAAATTTATGTTGATCTTCCCGATAAGAATGAGCGAAGAGAAATTTTTGATGTTCATGTTAAACCATTAAAATTAAATGAAGATGTTGATTTAGATTTCTTATCAAAGCAAACTCCAGGATTTTCAGGCGCTGATATTGCCAATGTATGTAATGAAGCCGCTTTAGTTGCTGCCAGAAAAGGCAAAAAAAGTGTTCATCATCAAGATTTTTTAGATGCAGTTGATAGAATTGTTGGTGGTTTAGAAAAGAAAAATAAAATTATTACCGATAAAGAAAAGAAAACTATCGCTTACCATGAGGCCGGTCATGCAACCGTAAGTTGGATGCTTGAACATGCAGCCCCATTGGTAAAAGTAACTATTGTACCTAGAGGTAAATCATTAGGTGCTGCTTGGTATTTACCTGAAGAACGCCAAATAGTTCAAACCGAGCAAATGTTAGATGAAATGTGTGCTACCTTAGGTGGAAGAGCTTCTGAAAAAATCATGTTCGATAAAATTTCAACTGGTGCTTTAAATGATCTTGAAAAAGTTACCCGTCAAGCCAAAGCAATCGTTACAGTTTATGGTTTAAACGATAAAATTGGCAATATAACCTATTATGACTCTAGCGGCCAAAGCGAATACAATTTCACTAATCCTTATAGTGAAAAAACTGCAGAGATCATTGATAATGAAATATCAAGAATCATTGAAGAGCAATACCAAAGAGCTATAGATATTTTAAATCACCACAAACCCGAATTAACAATATTAGCCGAATTGCTAATTGAAAAAGAAGTCATTTTTGAAGATGATCTAATAAGAATTTTTGGCAAAAGACCTTTTGAGGTAATACCAGAAGTAAAAAAAACAAAAAAGAAAGAAAAGGAAACTGAGGATAAAGAAATTGAAAATTCTGAAAACGAAACTTCGACTGAAACTACAAAATAATCATTTGTTTTTGTACATTTGAATAATTTCAAAAACAAATGAATTTTTTAAAAAAATTATTCCAAAATAGAATTATTTCTTCTGACAAAAATGTCAAAGAAGAAGATGCGATAAATCCTGATAATTTATCCACTGATGAATTGTTTGTAAGAAACTTTATTTCAAAAGGAGGTAAATTCTTATATTGCTCAAATCACGATGAATTAAAACAAAATTTATCTCAAATCCTTGAAGAAAATAATTGGAATAACGTTATATGCTTTAATGAAAAGTTAAATAATATATTGACTGAAATTAATAGTGCAAAAACAACCAAAAATGTTAATTCACTTCCATTTTTCAGTAATTGCGAGTCATTGGTTTCTGAAGATGGAAGTATTATGTTTTCATCCAAACAATTGCGCGAAAAAAAATTAAACAATTTACCCGACAATTTTATAGTATTTGCAAAAACAAGTCAGCTTGTCAATACAATTAGAGAAGGTGTAATGGGAGTAAGAATGAGAGCTAAAAAAAATTCACCTACGATTGTATGCTCTATTAAAGACTATTTACCAAATAAAACAGAAACAGATTTCATGAGATATGGAAATACAAACTCAAAAACATTATATTTACTGTTATTAGAAGATCTTTAATTGATGAACAATTTTACAAAACGCTTAATTTTTGGTTTACTATATACAACTTTAATAGTTGTCTCATCATTTTATGGATCATACTATTTTTACAGTTTATTTTTTATTTTAATGCTTTTCAGCTTATATGAATTCTTAAAATTAATTGAATTAAAAAGTGTTTATCCTTATATTTTAGCGGTAACTTCATTTATTTCGTCAATTTTATCTAATAATAATTCTTTTAATATTGAAGAAGCTTTAATTCAAAAAATTATCGTTTCAATTTTTACGATTGCGATGTTCTTTACTTTTATTTCAGCTTTAATTTCTTCAAGAAAAGTTGCAATTCAATATCTTGGAAAAATATTTTTAAGTTTAATTTATATTATAATTCCTTTTTCACTTTTAATTAAAATTCCATATTTAAATTATAATCATGAATTTGATTTTCCAATTATTATTGGAATTTTTGTTTTAATATGGAGTAATGATGTTTTTGCTTACCTTATCGGTAAAAATTTTGGAAAACATAAACTTATTGAACGTGTTTCACCAAATAAAACAATAGAAGGTTTTGTAGGTGGATTTATTTTTACATTTATTGCTGGTTTTTTTATATCAAATTATTGCGATTCACTAATATCTTATCAATGGTTAGCATTGGCAATTATAGTTAGTGTCTTTGGTGTATTAGGTGATCTTGTAGAATCAATGTTTAAACGCCAGGCAAAAATAAAAGATAGTAGTAATTTCATTCCGGGTCATGGAGGTTTTTTAGATCGTTTAGATAGTATTATCTTTGCAACACCTTTTATATTTATTTATTTATTTTTAACTACTTAGATGTTTCATAAAGAAGGCTATAAAACAATTATTATTGCATCATTAATTTTGGTTGTACTTTTGCTCCTATTTGAAAATTTTATTTCAATTATATGGTTACAAAAAATATTAATGCTATTAAGTTTAATATTATTCTTAATCATATTATACTTTTTTAGAAACCCAAAACGTACAACTGAACACAATGAAAATCGTATCATTGCACCCGCTGATGGCAAAATTGTTGTTATTGAAGAGGTTTTAGAAAATGAATATTTTAAAGACAAACGAAAGCAGGTATCTATCTTTATGTCTCCACTTAATGTTCATGTAACACGTTATCCTATTGGAGGTAAAGTTAAATTCAGCAAATACCATCCCGGTAAATATTTAGTTGCTTGGCACCCAAAAGCATCAGAAAAAAATGAACGAACAACTATTGTGGTAGAAAATAAAACTTTAGGTGAAATCTTATACCGACAAGTGGCAGGAGCTATGGCAAGAAGAATCGTAAATTATGCCCAAGTAAATAAAACTGTAGTTCAAGGAACAGATGCCGGATTTATAAAATTTGGGTCAAGAATAGATATTTTCTTACCTTTGGATATGGATATTAAGGTAAAACTTAATGATAAAACCATTGGTGGAAAAACTATTATTGCTTCAATTTAATGAATGAATTAGATAAAAAATTCAAAAAGGCTTTTGAAATTGCTTCGGAGATGACTGAAAAATTACCTCCTGATATAATGTTACAGTTCTATGCCTATTACAAACAAGCCACCATAAATACCCCATTTTATTTACCATCTGGTGATGATGAAATAAGAAATGCTTTTAAATTGAATGCATGGTTTCAAATCAATAATCTCACACCAGAAGAAGCCAAAAAAAAATATATAGAACTTGTTGAAAAATACAATCAAATAAAAATAAAATAATTCCATTACTACTATTATGAAAAAACCAATAATCTATTCAGTTTTTAGCTTGTTATTATTTTTTACTTATGCATGTAAAAAATCTCCTAAAGAACCCATTCAAGAAGCTTATTATTCTATTGAAAATAAAAATATTATTATAGACTGGACCGCATATAAAACAAGTGAAAAAATTCCAGTTAAAGGAACTTTTAAAGAAGTTGAAATTAATAATATATTCAAAGCTAAAAACCCAGTTGAAGTTATAAAGGATGTGAAATTCAGCATTCCTGTTAATAGTATTTATAGCAAAGACTCAATTCGTGATTTTAAATTAAGAGAATCTCTGTTTGGTACTATGAAAAATACAGTAAAAATTAATGGTGTAATTAGTTTAAAAAGTGATGGTAAAGGAGAAGCTACTTTAACATTAAATGGATTAGATAAAACGATACCTGTTTTGTATGAAGTACATGGTGAAAATATCAAGATCAACACCAGAATTGATCTTGATAATTGGCAAGCTCAAGCGGCAATAACTGCTTTAAATGTGGTTTGCAGTGAAAAACATAAAGCTGCTGATGGTATTAGTAAAACATGGAGTGAAGTTGATGTAGAAATTAATATAAAAACCACAAAAATCAATTGAAAAAAATAAACAGCATTAGAGCTATTTTTAAAAAATAAAGAACTCTAAAAATAATAAAACCTGCAAGATTTAAATTCTTGCAGGTTTTATTATTTTTTTAAGCCTTTTAAGCTTTCATTTATTGTAGTGATCTTTGCCAAAGCATCAGCTTCTTTCTTACGTTCATTAATAATAACTTGTTCTGGTGCATTATTAACAAAACGCTCATTTTCTAATTTTTTTTGTACAGACCTTAAAAAACCTTCGGCATATTTTAATTCACTTTCTAATTTTTCAATTTCTTCCTCAATATTAATATTTTCACTCATTGGAATAAAGTATTCATTCGATTTTACTCTAAATGAATTGGCTCCGTTTACTTTTTCATCTACATATTTTATTGTAGATATATTACCTAGTTTTTGAATGATTACATCAAAATCATTATTTAATCTCTCATTATTCAATATATAAAGTTCAAGCTGATCTTTATTGGGTATATTCTTATCTTTTCTAATCTTTCTTATTCCTCCGATTATACCCGTTGTAAATTCAAATTGTTTTACCAAGTTTTTATTTTCATTTTCAAGTTTTGGCCATGATGAAATTATTAAAGCCTCTTTTGTAGTTCTCTTACGTAATAATTGCCAAATTTCTTCTGATATAAACGGCATAAAAGGATGTAAGATCTTTACAATTTTCTCAAAATTATCAAGAGTTTGTTCATAGGTTTTAGCATCAATCGGACTTTGATAAGCTGGTTTTACCATTTCTAAATACCAGGAAGAAAAATCATCCCAAATAAATTTATAGGTTATCATTAATGCTTCTGAAATTCTATAATCTTCATAAGATTTTTCTAGATCTTCAAGAACTTTTACCAGTTTAGCATCAAACCATTTAATTGCTTGTTTTGCTGATTTGGGTTGTTCAATTTCTTTTGAAACTTCCCAACCGTTAACCAAGCGAAAAGCATTCCATATTTTATTTGAAAAATTTCGTCCTTGCTCACAAAGTTCTTCTTCAAATGGTAAATCATTACCGGCAGGTGAAGTTAACAACATCCCTACTCTAACCCCATCTGCGCCATATTTATTCATCAAACCAATTGGGTCAGGTGAATTTCCTAATGATTTTGACATTTTTCTACCAAGCTTATCACGAACAATGCCTGTAAGATATACTTTTGAAAAAGGTTTTTCACCCATATATTCATATCCGGCAATGATCATTCTTGCTACCCAAAAAAATAAAATTTCGGGAGCAGTAACCAAATCTCGGGTAGGGTAATAATACTTAATATCATTATTTTCAGGATTTCTAATACCATCAAAAACAGAAATAGGCCATAACCAAGAAGAAAACCAGGTATCTAAAACATCTTCTTCTTGTTTTAGATCAGATGCTTTTAAATCTTTTCCGGTTTTATCTTTTACTAGAATAACTGCTTCTTCTAATGTTGTGGAAACTACAAAGTCATTTGGACCATCACCATAGTAAAATGCCGGAATACGATGACCCCACCATAATTGACGAGATATATTCCAATCACGAACATTTTCCATCCAATGTCGATAAGTATTTTTAAATTTTTCAGGAACTAATTTTACTTCATCTTCCATCACTGATTTTAAAGCAGGCTCTGAAAGGTCTTTCATCTTTAAAAACCATTGGATCGATACTTTTGGTTCAATAATCGCACCTGTCCTTTCAGAAGTTCCAATTTTATTTTGATAATCTTCAACCTTTATTAAACTATCCAGTGATTCTAATTCTTTGATAATTTCTTTGCGTACAACAAACCTATCTTTGCCTTGATAATGTAATCCATTTGAATTTAAAGTAGCATCATCATTAAAAATATCAATTACTTCTAATTCATGCTTATCTCCAATTTCTTTATCGTTTGGATCATGTGCAGGAGTAATTTTCAAACATCCTGTTCCAAACTCCATATCTACATATTCATCTTCAATAATTGAAATAATTCTATTGGCTATTGGAACAATAACTTTCTTTCCTCTTAAATGTTTAAATCTATCATCATTCGGATTGATACATACTGCAGTATCGCCTAAAATAGTTTCTGGACGCGTAGTTGCAATAGTTACAAAATTTTCTTCACCTTCAATTTGATAACGTAAATAATATAATTTTCCTTGCTTTTCAATATGGATAACTTCTTCATCCGAAACTGTAGTTTTTGCTTCAGGATCCCAATTTACCATTCGATAACCTCTGTAAATTAGTCCCTTATTATAAAGATCAATAAAAACTTTTGTGACAGATTCTGACATATCATCATCCATTGTAAACTTAGTTCGTTTCCAATCACATGATGCGCCCAACTTTTTTAATTGTTCTAAAATGATTCCACCGTGTTTATGAGTCCAGTCCCAAGCATGTTCTAAGAATTCATCTCTTGAAATATCCAATTTATCAAAACCTTCTTCTTTTAATTTTGCAACAACTTTTGCTTCAGTAGCAATTGAAGCATGATCAGTACCTGGAACCCAACAGGCATTAAAACCTTTCATTCTGGCTCGACGAATCAAAACATCTTGTATAGTATTGTTTAACATATGCCCCATATGCAAAACACCTGTAACATTTGGCGGCGGTATTACAATTGTATAGGGTTCTCTATCATCAGGTGTAGAATGAAAATATTCATTCTCCATCCAATAATTATACCATTTAGTTTCAACGTTTACAGGATTATATTTTGATGGGATCTTCATATGTTAAAATTTCAAAAACGTTTGCAAAATTACAATTTTAAGCAATATATAAGCTTCATTTTAGTTACTAATTTAATATAAAAGTATTATTTTTACATTAAAATTAAAATCATGAAAAAAATACTATTAATTATGTTTGTTGGAATTTTATCAATCTCAATAAACGGACAAACAAAAGAAGAGATTAAAAAGGATTTTACCGGTCCGGTTTTTGAATTCGAAAATGAAGTAATTGATTATGGTGACATCCTTAAAAATAGTGATGGAAACAGGGTATTTAAATTTAAAAATGTTGGTAAATCACCTTTGATAATTTCATACATTAAGTCTAGTTGTGGCTGTACAGTTCCTTCAAAACCTAAAGAACCAATTATGCCAGGAGAAACCGGTGAAATCAAAGTGAAATATGCTACAAACCGTGTTGGTCCTTTCTCTAAAACTGTTACTATAAATTCTAATGCTTTTGAACCTAAGAAAGTTCTTTCAATAAAAGGAAGGGTTTTAGAGAAAGAAGCCGTTAATAATTTAGAAAAAAAGAAAAGTATCGTTTCTGAAAATTAAAAAAAGCCCTTTAACGGGCTTTTTTATAATAAGTTTTTTAACTCAAATTCAAAGTACATTGTATTTCCATTCCTTTCAATTTTCATCTTAATTTTTTTACCTTCTTTACTTGAAAAAGTATGTATTATTTCTTCCATTCTTTTCTCATAAGCAGGTTTTCCATTGATCTCTAAAATAATATCACCTTCTTTTAATCCGGCATAAAGTGCAGGTGAATCTTTTCTTATCAATGAAATTTCATAACTTGGTTTATATGCTAAAGAATAAGTATATAATACTTTTGTAAACGCTGAATTATTATCTTCATTATAATTATTAGGTATAACGATTCCTTTTTTTTCAGAGATAAGCATATCACCTCCATGGATCAATTCAATACCACTTTTATTATATAAAAATGGTTTATTAAACATTCTTTTATTCTTCTTAAGTGTAATAAGCTGATTTTGATAATCAAAAACCACATTAAATCGTTTTAATATTTCTGCTCCAAGTGTACCGTTTCGGTTTTTGTTTTGATGTGCTGTAATAATTGATAAAGAATCAGGAAAAGATACTGTAGCATTTTCAAAAGTAAAATTTCCTATTGAAAACGCATCAACTTTACTTCTTTTACCAAAAATATTACCACTTAAACCTTTCCCTAGGAAATCATCAAAATATTTTATAGGAATACTAATATTTGGATTAGACTCTTTAAATAACCATAAGGCATCACCTCCACCAGAATCAATTAAAAGTTTAACATCTATAGCATTATCATTATCGATTGTAACTTGTGCATTGATGTAAGGTTTATTTTTGTAGAATTCTAAAGGGAAAGTTTCACAGCCTTTACATTTTTTATAAGAATATCTTTCCGGATCGTGAAATTCTAGTTTCTTATTAGAATAATTAATCTCAACAATAAAATTATTAAACAATTCTCCTCCAATTATACCATGAATATCTATACCCATTTTTGAAGAAAGGTCAAATTGTTCATCTAAAATAATATATACCAAATGGTCATAATTATAAATATTACCTATTCTAACTCTATTCTTCTTTGATTTTAGAGCAGTAATTGAACTACCTTCACCCAAACCAAAAAGTTTGATCTGTTCTACATTATTAAATTCTATTGAATCAGTAATATTAAGGTTGAATAAGATGGACTTGTCAATTCCTGTATCTAAAATAAATGATAATTCTTTTCCATTAATTTCAACTGGAATCACAATTAAGTTATTTACAAAATTAAAAGGCATTGAATGGCTCTTTTTATTCTTTTGCAAATAAAACCTATCTTGAGAAACTCCTGTAAAAGTTCCCAAAAATAGAAAACATATTATTATGGATATTGTTCTCAAAATAAAAAGAATACGTTATATAAACTCTATGAAGTTAATACAAACTAATGTATTTTCATAATTTTTAAGAAAAAATTAGCTTTTATTAAGACTATTTAATAAAAAAAGTTACTTTTTAAGAAGCTCGTTTACTTTTTGTATGGTAAAAGGTATCATTTCTTTTGCTATTGTATAAGCAATAAAATATTTTCTTGTTATTTTGTTGGAAATCAAAAAAGTACCCAATAAATTTTCAGCAGTACTTTTTAAATTATACTCTGAAGAAAATGATAAAGGACTTTTAATTGAAGCAAAAGACAAAGGTTTTTTAAAAGCATTGGTTTGCCTACCACTAGTAAAAAGTGAAGAAGCAATTCTTAAAACAGAATTATCTTTAAACGATTCTTCTTGCTGTTTTATCTCTAATTTAAGTCGACTTTTGGCAAGTTTTAAATCATCATAAGAATTAATATTGGAAACTATTTCGTTTTTCACTTGTTTAAAATTTTATAATATTTGAATTTACATTATTTAAAAATATATTTAAATCAATCTTTAAAAGTATTTAACTCTTTAAAGATTGATTTAAATAACATTTTAAACTACATAATCATCATCGTCGTCATCATCTTTTAAATCATCATCGGCATCTAAGGCTGCTCTTACAATTTGATCTTTAACTTTTTTATCAATTGCATCTTTACTAAAAGCAATATAAATAATAAAAATTAAGATGTAAATACCTCCAACAGTTGCAAAACCAATTGCATCACTTTCAAATACAGTAGCTAACCAGTATGCCAAAGAAAAACTAAACATCATTAAAATGAATAAACCAATTATTAAAATTAAAAATGAACTTATCAATCCTGCTGCAACATTTGCCAATGTATTAATAAGCTCTAATCTAATTAGTTGAATTCGGTTATCGATATATTTTTTAATCAGATCTATCATGTTTTATAATCAAATATAACAATTATACAGTTTCTGCTTTCTCTTCAATATCTTTGGCTTGTTTTTTAAGCTCGTCCATTTTACCGGCAAGTTCTTTTTCCAAATCTTTAACTTTTGCAGCAACATGAGAATATTGTTTTTTTAATTTACCTTTTACATCGTAAAATTTGTCTTTGAAATCATCAATTGAATCACTTTCTAAATTACTAATTCTTTCTGATAGATCACCAAATCTTTCTTCTAGATCATGTTTTAAATCACTTGCTTTACCAACAATTTTTTCTCTTGTTTCAACACCAGATGCCGGGGCAACTAATAAACCTGCAACTGCTCCAGCTGCGGCTCCTAGTATTAAACCTACTAATAGTTTTGAATCACTTGACATAATTAAAGGTTTTTAGTTATTATTAATTAATGTAAATATACTAAATATATAGATTAATTAAAAGATTTTTTTACTAAAAAAAGGTGTCATTTATACATTATTTTAATTTTAATTTTGCAATTTTGTGTATTATTTTTAATCAATTATAAATTATGCCTAAAATATCTCATAAAGGGCAAAATATGCCTGAGTCACCCATTAGAAAACTAGTACCTTATGCAGAAGAAGCAAAAAAAAGAGGTATTAATGTGTTTCATTTAAACATTGGTCAACCCGATATTAGAACACCCAAAATTGCATTAGATGCAGTTAAAAATAATAATATTGAAGTTTTATCTTATGCCCGAAGTGAAGGATCTGAAACATATAGAGAAAAATTGTCTGAATATTACAAAAAGAATAATATTAATGTTACTGCCAATGATATTATTGTAACTACAGGTGGGTCTGAAGCTTTACTTTTTACATTGGGAAGTATAACTGATTTTGGAGATGAAATTATCATTCCCGAGCCATTTTATGCCAATTACAATGGTTTTTCAACAGCAAATGGTATAAATGTTGTTCCTATTGTTTCTTCAATAGACGATGATTTTTCACTCCCTAATATTGAAGATTTCGAAAAATTGATCACAGCTAAAACCAAAGCAATATTAATATGTAACCCAGGTAATCCAACAGGTTATCTATACTCAAAAGAGGAAATTGAAAAATTAAAATCTTTGGTATTAAAACACGATATATTTTTAATTGCTGATGAAGTATATAGAGAGTTTGTATATGACGGCGTACAACATCACTCTGTAATGAGTGAAACCGGTTTAGATCAAAATGCTATTATGATTGATTCCGTTTCAAAACGTTATAGTATGTGTGGCGCAAGAATTGGTTGTATTGTGTCAAGAAATAAAGATCTTATCAAAACAACTTTAAAATATGCTCAGGCAAGATTGAGCTCACCAACCTATGCATTATTAGCAAGTGAAGCTGCTTTAGATACACCACAAAATTATTTTGATGATGTTATAGTAGAATATGTTGATCGTAGAAATACATTGATCCAAGAACTTAAAAAAATTCCAAATTTAAAAGTTGCCACACCAAAAGGTGCCTTTTATTGTATTGCTGAATTACCTGTTAAAGATGCTGACGAATTTGCCCAATGGATGTTGGAAAATTTTAATGATAAAAATGAGACTGTAATGGTGGCTCCTGCAAGTGGATTTTATTCTACTGAAGGATCGGGTAAAAATCAAATTCGAATTGCATATGTTTTGAAAAAAGAAAGTTTAATTCGCTCAGTTGAATTACTTAAACTTGCATTAGAGCAATATCCAAATTAATGTTTAAAAAAAATGTTTCTTTAAAAACTTATAATACTTTCGGTATTGATATCAATGCCGAAAGTTTTGTTTCTGTTTCTTCAATACAACAACTTCAAGATATTATCTCTAATCACAAAGATGTTTTTATTCTTAGTGGAGGAAGTAATATATTACTTACAAATACCATCACAAAACCTGTAATTAAGCTCAACACAAAAGGAATTGAAATATTAGAAAATAAATCGGATTCAAATACTGTTCTTGTTAAAGTTCAAGCTGGTGAAAATTGGCATGATTTTGTGCTTTGGTGTATTGAAAAAGATTATGGTGGCATAGAAAATTTATCGCTTATACCGGGTAATGTTGGCACAAGTCCGATGCAGAATATTGGTGCTTATGGTGTTGAAATTAAAGATGTGTTTTTTGAATTAGACGCTCTTGATATTAAAACAAATACCTTAAAAACTTTTTCCAAAGAAGTATGCAATTTTGGATATCGAGAATCTTTTTTTAAAAAAGAAGGAAAAGGAAAATACATTATTGTAAGTGTAACTTTTAAACTTACGAAAAGCGAACACAAACTCAACACCGATTATGGTGCCATACAAGCAGAATTAGAAAAAAATAAAATCACTAACCCAAGTATCACGGATGTTTCAAATGCTGTAATTACAATCCGACAAAGTAAATTACCCGATCCTAAAGAAATTGGTAATAGTGGTAGTTTCTTTAAAAATCCTGTAATAAGCAAGGCTCATTTTGAGAATTTAAAAGTTAACTACCCGAAAATTCCCCATTATTTACTTCCAGATGATCTGGTTAAAATTCCAGCCGGATGGTTAATTGAACAATGTGGATTTAAAGGTAAAAGATTTGGCAATGCAGGAGTTCATAAAAACCAGGCTTTGGTATTGGTAAATTATGGTAATGCCACAGGGGAAGAAATTTTAGATCTCGCCAAGAAAATTCAAAAAACAGTATTGGAAATATTTAATATTTCAATAGAAATGGAAGTGAATATTTTTTGATGATTTTAATTATAATCAAAATTAGCATATTCAATCCCTACAATATATAATAAAAGACTTTTTATCTTACGTTTATTCATACATCAAATACTTTTCTCTAATCTTTTTAAACTTTTCAACATCTTCTTGCCAGGTAGCATGAATTTCATCAGGTGTCATTCCTGCTTCGATTTGCTCTCTTAATTTTACAGTTCCGGCATGAATGGTAAAAGTTTTTCCAAAAAATTCTTTGTCCTTAGGAGTTTTGTTATAGGCATCAACTATGTATTTAATATCAATTTTACTCATTTTTGGAGTTTTACCCAAATCAACTCCATAACACAATTCTCCATTAAACTTCGGTGTTTTAGATCCGAAATTAGGTTTTGGTGTATAAGTGAATTCACTTTTTGGAAAAAAAGGTGCGCCATATCTTTGGAATTGAAATTCGGTACCTCTACCTGCATTGATAATAGTTCCTTCAAAAAAACCTAAGCTAGGATATATATTTATCGATTTATCATTGGGTAAATTTGGAGAAGGCCTAACAGGTAAACTATATTCACTTTGATGCGTATAATCTTGTAATGGAATAATGGTAATATCACATTGAACTCCATCTTTTAACCATTTTTCACCATTTACCATTTTAGCATATTCACCCATGGTCATTCCGTAAACCAAAGGTATAGGATGCATACCAACAAACGATTTGTGTTCCATTTTTAAAGTTGGCCCATCAATATAATGTCCGTTAGGATTTGGTCGATCTAAAATAATAACCGGAATATTATTTTCGGCGCAAGCCTCCATCACATAGGTCATCGTTGATATATAAGTATAAAAACGAGCCCCTACATCTTGTATATCAAATAATACCACATCAACATCACTTAAAACTTCAGTCGAAGGTTTTCTGGTTTTTCCGTGAAGCGATTTTATAGTTAATCCGGTTTTAGTATCAACACCGTCTAAAATATGTTCGCCAGCATCTGCTTTACCTCTAAAGCCATGTTCAGGAGCAAATACTTTTACAATATTTACATCTAATGAAATCAGTGAATCTACAATGTGAATATACCTTTCATCGAAGTTTTTAAAAATAACACTGGTTTGATTAGCAACAACAGCAACTTTTTTATTCTTTAAAAGAGGTAAGTATTTTTCAGTTCTATTTGCACCGGTTATAATTGTTTTATTTTTAGAATCATTATCAATCACTACAGCCAAAAGATCTTTGGTTGATTTTGTTTGTTTTTCAGCACAAGAATTCAGGCTAAAAAGAAAAACAAGAACTAATAATTTAGAGAGTGAAATTAAATCAGTATTTTTGGACAACTTAAAAATTTTCATACAATTTGAATTACGAGTTATTTATTGCAAAGCGGATAATAGCTTCTAAGAAGTACAAAAATAGTGTATCTTCTCCTATTATAAAAATATCCATTTTGGCAATTGCTATTGGAATTATTGTAATGTTATTTTCCATTGCAACAGGTGTTGGGTTACAAAAAAAAATTAAAGAAAAAGTATCCGGATTTAACGGTGATGTTCAAATAACTTATTATGATGCCAACAATTCTAAAGTTACTGTAAATTCCATCTCAATACATCAGGATTTTTATCCTGAATTCAAATCAGTTTTAAACGTAAAAAAAGTTCAACCTTTTGCAACTATTGCAGGAATTATAAGAACTCCTTCTGATTTTGAAGGAATCTTATTAAAAGGTGTAGATAAAAATTACGATTGGAAATTCTTTGAAGAGTATCTCAAAAAAGGAAAAATTCCAATTATTAAAGATAAACCTTCAAATGAAGTGATTATCTCACAAATAACTTCCGAAAAATTAAAATTAAATGTTGGGGATAGTTTTCATATGTTCTTTGTAAAAGATAATCCTAACAAAGCACCCAATTCACGAAAATTTACTGTTTCCGGAATTTTTAACAGTGGTTTTAATGAAATAGATGAAGGTTTTATTGTTGGTGATATCAAACACATTCAAAAGATCAATAAATGGAAAAACGACGAAGTTGGCGGATTTGAAGTTTTATTACATGATTTTGACGAACTAAATGAAACTGGTTTTGAAATATACAGTAATATTGATGCTGACTTAAATGCGATGACGATTGCCGAAAAATATCCAAATATTTTCGAATGGTTGGCACTGTTTGATACTAATATTGTGGTTATTATTACCATTATGATCTTAGTTGCAGGAATCAATATGATTACTGCCCTATTGGTTTTGATCTTAGAAAGAACACAAATGATTGGAATTTTAAAAGCACTTGGCAACACCAACTGGAGTATTCGAAAAATATTCCTATACAACGCTGCTTATTTAATTGGTATAGGATTATTTTGGGGTAATTTGATTGGAATTTCACTATTATTAGCACAAAAATATTTCGGTATTATTAAATTGAATCCCGAAACATATTATGTAAATCAGGCACCTGTATATCTGGATATCAACCACATATTGTTATTAAATCTAGGTACTTTGATCTTATGCTTGATAATGCTTTTGATACCTTCTTATATTGTGAGTAAGATCAGTCCAGTAAAAGCCATAAAATTTAGTTAGTCTTTATAAGAAAAAGTCATGAAATTGGTTAGTTCCCATTCTGTCACAAAATTAGTAAGACTTTGATTTAAAGGTGTTTATTTCAAATATTTAAAAAAATATATATTTGAACCTGTTTTAAATCTGATAGACTAACCATGACAAAACTTGATATGTCCCTAATATTTCTTTACTTTTGCACTCTCTAAAATGATTGAAATAATTAATTTATTAAAAATAAATACATGAAATACGACATTATCATTATTGGTAGCGGACCCGGAGGATATGTAACCGCAATTAGAGCTTCACAACTTGGATTTAAAGTTGCTGTTGTTGAAAAAGAAAATCTTGGTGGAATTTGTTTGAACTGGGGATGTATTCCTACCAAAGCCTTACTAAAAAGCGCACAAGTTTATGAATATTTAAAACATGTTGACGAATACGGTTTAAAAGCAACTGAAATTGACAAAGATTTTGATGCAATTATTAAACGTAGTCGTGGTGTTGCAGAGGGAATGAGTAAGGGTGTTCAATTTTTAATGAAAAAGAATAAAATAGATGTTATTAATGGTTTTGGGAAAATTAAAACTGGTAAAAAAGTTGACGTAACTGATGCTGATAATAAAATTACAGAATATAGTGCTGATCATATAATAATTGCAACCGGTGCACGTTCTCGCGAATTACCATTTATGAAAATTGATGGTAAGAAAATTATTGGCTATCGCGAAGCAATGACCTTACCAAAACAACCTGAAAGTATAATTATTGTAGGCTCAGGTGCAATAGGGGTCGAGTTTGCCTATTTTTACAATTCAATGGGGACAAAGGTCACAATTGTTGAGTTCTTACCAAATGTAGTTCCATTAGAAGATGAAGATGTTTCTAAACAGTTTAATCGATCATTAAAAAAATCGAAAATTAAGGTGATGACCAATTCAAGTGTTACAAAAGTTGATACTTCGGGAACTGGTGTAAAAGCAACAGTAAAAACCAAAAAAGGTGAAGAAATCTTAGAAGCAGATATCTTATTATCAGCTGTTGGAATTAAATCAAATATTGAAAATATTGGTTTAGAAGATGTTGGAATCGTAACCGATGAAGACAAAATTTTAGTGAATGACCATTACCAAACCAACTTACCCGGATATTATGCTATTGGCGATATTGTTCCTGGCCCTGCTTTAGCTCATGTCGCTTCTGCGGAAGGAATTACTTGTATTGAGAAAATTGCAGGTTTAAATCCGGAAGCTATCGATTATGGAAATATCCCCGGCTGTACCTATGCTTCACCAGAAATTGCAAGTGTTGGACTAACTGAAACTCAAGCCAAAGAAAAAGGCTATGAGATCAAAGTAGGTAAATTTCCTTTTTCTGCTTCAGGAAAAGCCTCGGCTGCAGGAACAAAAGAAGGTTTTGTAAAAGTAATTTTTGATGCCAAATACGGCGAATGGTTAGGCTGTCACATGATTGGCGCAGGTGTTACTGATATGATAGCTGAAGCTGTTTTAGGTAGAAAATTAGAAACCACAGGTCATGAGGTTTTAAAAGCAATTCACCCACATCCTACAATGAGCGAGGCTGTTATGGAAGCTGTTGCTGATGCTTACGATGAGGTAATTCATTTGTAAATTTTATTCATCTGATGACTAATAACCGTTATGAAGATAGTCATCAGATGAATCTGCTGAGCATTTGAAGACTCTGGACTTCACTTTGAGTAAAACCCTGAATAAATTTTATTCAACTTCAGCCACTCCCCAATAATTAAAACTGGCAAATTTCCATCCTGGAATATACATTTTTTGCAAATCGATTATTTTAAAACCATTATCCATAATTAGTTGAGGAATATCTCTGTTAAGATTACATCCTCCTCCTACTCTTTTCCATACTGGATTTATGGTATTTTGAATGTTAATTACACTCTTATCAGGAGCGATACCATGCTCACAAAACAATAGTTGCCCCTTGGGTTTTAAAACTCGTTTCATCTCATTCATTGCTGTAATAATGTCCTTAATGGTACAAAGTGAATAGGTAATTACAATATTGTCAAAAGAATTACTTTGAAAAGGAATTTCTTCCGCGAAAGCTTGAACAAATTTAAAATCAAAATCCAATTGGTTTATATTGTATTGATTTAAATTCCATATTTCAGATGATGGATCAATTGCAGTTAAACTTTGTATCTTTTTTTGATCATAAAAAGGTAGATTTAATCCCGAACCTATACCAATTTCTAATACCTTACCCTTAGCTAAAGGTATGATTTTTGACCTTTGAATTTTACTGGATCTTTGATCGCAAGCCCAATGAACAACTTTAGGTAAAATATATTTTTGGTAAGGATTTATCATTTCAATATTTTATTTGTAAAAATAGTATAAAATCATTAAATTTAAGGTACTCCATCAAAGACTATTATAAACATACTCTATTTAAATATAAAAACAATAAATTATATTTATAGTTTATAAAAATTAATCAGTCATACATTTGCCAAATAAATCAAGCAATAATATTAAAAAATAAATAATTATGGAAACACAAGAAACGATTAATCAAGCGATTATACCTAGAATTGGAGATATTGCACCTAATTTTACAGCAAAAACAACAAAAGGAGATATTACATTACACGATTATGCAAAAGATAAATGGATAGTTCTATTCTCTCACCCTGCAGATTTTACTCCTGTTTGTACAACAGAAATGAGCGGATTTGCTTTAAGAAAAGATGAATTTACTGCTTTAAATACTGAATTGGTAGGTTTAAGTATAGATAGTATTCATGCACATTTAGGATGGGTTAATAATGTAAAAGAAAAAACCGGTGTTTTTTTCGATTTTCCTATTATCGCTGATATTGATATGAAAGTATCAAAACTCTACGGAATGTTACAACCTAACGAAAGTGAAACTGCTGCAGTGAGAGCTGTATTCTTTATCGATCCTGAGAAAAAAATTAGATTGGTAATGTATTATCCTTTAAATGTAGGTCGAAATATGAATGAGATCTTAAGAGCTTTAGAAGCGCTACAAACTTCTGATAAATATGATGTAGCTATGCCTTTGGATTGGAAAAAAGGAGATAAAGTTATTATTCCGCCACCAAAAAATTTAGATGAAATGAATCAAAGATTAAATGATGACACTTGTGAAAGAACTGATTTTTATCTTTGTAAAAAAGAACTATAAACCTGATTTGCAATATTTATATCAATAATATCTATTTTGTTATAAATTTTAGAAATAGTTTACATTTAAATTTTGCAGATTAATTCGTAAATTCGTAAAACAAAAAATAATTAAAAAATATAAAAAAGATGGCCGTATTAGTAGGTAAAAAAGCACCACATTTTTCAGCAACTGCAGTTGTTGATGGAGAAAAATTCGTTGAAGGATTTTCATTAGATCAATTTTTAGGAAAAAAACATGTTGTATTTTTCTTTTATCCAAAAGATTTTACATTTGTTTGTCCAACAGAATTACATGCATTTCAAGAAAACCTTTCTGAGTTTGAAAAAAGAAATACAGCAGTTGTTGCATGTTCAACAGATACTGAACAATCTCACTGGGGTTGGTTACAAATGAGTAAAGCAGAAGGTGGTATCAAAGGCGTAACATATCCAATTGTTGCTGATACCAGTAAAACTATTGCAAAAAATTACGATGTTCTTGATGGTGATTTTTATTATGATGAAAATGATCAATTACAAGCTGATGCTCAATTAGTAGCATACCGTGGTTTATTTTTGATAGATAAAGATGGTATTGTTCGTCATCAAGTAGTCAATGATGATCCACTTGGGAGAAATATTGAAGAAGCAATAAGAATGGTTGATGCTTTACAGTTTAATGAAAAGTATGGCCAGGTTTGTCCTGCAAACTGGAGTAAAGGAAAAGATGCCTTAAGTGACACCCATGAAGGTGTAGCTGATTATTTAGCAAAACATTAAATAATAAATTTTTTAAATAAAAAGAAACTCCCTAAATTTTTTGGGAGTTTTTAATTTACGTAAATTTGTATAAATAATATAACCACCTAAAAAATTAACAATTATGACAAAAATAACATTAAAAGGAAACCCTATTAAAACTAGTGGTAAATTACCAAAAGTTGGTAAACTAGCTCCAAATTTTACATTAGTAAAAAGCGATCTTTCTAAAGGAAAATTAAAAGATTACCGAGGAAAAAAAGTATTGCTAAACATTACACCAAGTATTGATACAGGTGTTTGTCAGAATTCAGTTAGAAAATTTAATGAAGCTGCTGCAGGATTAGAAAATACTGTAATCTTATATATTTCTAAAGATCTGCCATTTGCTCAAGCACGTTTTTGCGGTGCTGAAGGAATTGAAAATGTAATCACATTATCAGATTTTATAAAAGGAAAATTTGGGAAAAAATACGGTGTTACAATTGAATCAGGACCTATGAAAGGATTACTTTCAAGATCAGTAGTAGTTATTGATGAAGAGGGTAAAGTTGTTTATACTGAACAAGTTCCTGAGACCGTTGATGAACCAAATTATGAAGCTGCATTAGAAGCTTTAAAATAATTAGTTGATTAAATTAAATGAAAAATCCTGATGACAGTTACTTAAAAACCCGGTTAAAAAGTTTAAAATACGCCTTAAATGGTGCTGTATTACTTATTAAAACTGAACCGAGTATTCAAGTACAATTGTTTATTGCTCTTGTAGTAACTGTTGCAGGATTTATATTTAAAATTTCTACCGTTGAATGGATGTTTCAATTGTTGGCAATTGGTTTGATATTAGTAGCTGAATCACTAAATACCGGTGTAGAAAAATTGTCTGATTTCATTCATCCAGATTACCACAAAAAGATTGGGTTTATTAAAGATATTTCGGCAGGAGCTTCAACATTTGCCGCCCTTATAGCCATCATTATTGGCTTGATCATTTACTTACCAAAAATTTTATAAATTAACACCGATTTAAGTTTAAATTAAACAGAATTTGTTTAATTTGAAACCGAAAATATTTATGTATTTTTGTGGCTTATGGCAAAAAAGAAAAAAACCAGCTCAAAAACCAAAAGAGCAAAAAATAAAAATAATAGTTTTTCAGCTTTTTTTAAGAGTAAACAAACACACCTTGTTTTTGGTGTTTTAATATTTACATCTGCCATTTTTTTATTAATATCATTTTATTCTTTCTTTCATCATTGGAAAGCAGATCAAAGTCAGCTAAATGATTTTACTGATAAAACCATCCAAGCCAATAATATTTTAGGAAAAATTGGAGCTAGTTTAAGCGACATTTTTGTCTTTGACGGCTTTGGAATAGCAACCTTTATTTTTCCAATCTTATTGTTTTTTACAGGTTTATATATCATTTTAGATATTCCTGTAAAGCAATTAAAAAAATCATGGCTAAACGGATTATTAGCAATGATCTGGCTTTCTTTAGGGTTTGCTTTTTTTTGGATTGAAAATCCTTTGTTTGCAGGTAAAGTTGGTTATGAGATCAATGAATTCTTACAAATTTATATCGGCAAGACCGGAGTTTTTCTAATTCTATTAATCAGTTTATTAACATTTCTAATTTCAAAATTTAAAATCACACCTAATAAAATTAAAAATGTTATTCCATCAAAAAAGAAAAAGACAATTAATGCCATTGACGATATTACTAAGGAAGGCTATTTAAGTGAAACGATTCATGAAAATTCTGATAAAGAAATCGAATTTGATCTAAATACGAATATTGATGATTCAAAAAGCATACCAGAAATTGAGCCTACTACTAAAACAATAAAACAGCAAAAAGATCTAACAGTTGATGTTGAAATTGAAGTTGAAAAACCAATAACTGAAGAACATACTGTTGAAAATCTTTCAAATAAATTGGTAGAAGAATTTGGTGAATTTGATCCAAAATTAGAATTGGCAAATTACAAATTTCCAACCTTAAACCTATTAAAAGATTATACAAACGAGAATATCAATATCAATAAAGCCGAGCTTGAAGACAATAAAAATAAAATTGTTGAGACATTAAACAACTATAAAATTGGTATTGAAAGTATCAAAGCCACAATTGGTCCCACAGTTACCCTTTATGAAATTATACCCAATGCCGGTGTTAGAATATCTAAAATTAAAAATTTAGAAGATGATATTGCTTTGTCACTTGCAGCATTAGGAATTAGAATTATAGCGCCAATTCCAGGAAAAGGGACTATAGGAATTGAAGTCCCCAATAAAAAACCTTCAGTAGTTTCAATGAAATCGGTTTTGTCATCTCAAAAATTCCAAACATGCAAAATGGAATTACCCATTGCATTGGGAAAAACAATTTCAAATGAAACTTTTATAGTAGATCTTGCAAAAATGCCACATTTATTAATGGCCGGAGCAACAGGTCAAGGAAAATCTGTTGGTTTAAATGCAGTATTGGCTTCATTAGTTTATAAAAAACATCCTGCTGAAGTTAAATTTGTTTTGGTTGATCCAAAAAAAGTAGAATTAACGCTTTACAATAAAATTGAAAGGCATTATTTAGCAAAATTACCTGATACAGAAGATGCTATAATTACCGATACTAAATTAGTGATCAACACTTTAAATTCTCTTACTATTGAAATGGACAATCGCTATGATTTGTTAAAATTAGCATATGTAAGAAATATTAAAGAGTACAATACAAAATTTAAATCGAGGAAATTAAATCCTGATAACGGACATAGATTTTTACCTTATATTGTTTTGGTAATTGATGAATTTGCTGATTTAATCATGACGGCAGGGAAAGAAATTGAAACACCAATTGCAAGGTTGGCACAATTAGCACGAGCCATAGGTATTCATTTAATAATTGCTACTCAAAGACCATCAGTAAATGTAATTACCGGTATTATTAAAGCAAATTTCCCAACAAGAGTTGCCTTTAGAGTAACTTCAAAAATTGATTCGCGAACTATTTTAGATTCTCAAGGTGCAGATCAGTTAATAGGTAAAGGTGATATGCTAATTTCAACCGGTAGCGAATTAACCCGATTACAATGTGCCTTTATTGATACACCTGAAGTTGAAAAACTAACAGACTTTATTGGTTCGCAAAGAGCCTATCCCGATGCACATATTTTACCTGAATATATTGGTGAAGAAAATAGTTCAGGTATTGATGTTGATGTTTCTGACAGAGATGATCTTTTTGAAGAAGCTGCCCAGTTAATTGTTCAGGCACAACAAGGTTCGGCATCTTTATTGCAACGTAAATTAAAGTTAGGATATAATCGTGCTGGTAGAATTATTGATCAATTAGAATCCGCAGGTATTGTAGGTCAATTTGAAGGAAGTAAAGCTCGTCAAGTTTTGGTCCATGATGTAATAGCTTTACAACAATTATTAGATAATGAAAAATTATAACATGAAACAAATTTTAAGCTTAGGAATAACTTTATTTATTAGTATTATTGCTTATTCACAAATTACTGAAAATGCAAAAGATCTTCTCGATGAAGTTTCAACTACAATAAGTAATTATGACAATGTTTACATTGAATTTGATTATACATTAGAGAATAAAGCAGCAGATGTAGAACAAAAAAACGAAGGTGATCTAACAATAAATGGAAATAAATACAAGGTTAACTTTTTTGGTACTATACAGATCTATGACGGGTCAAAAACCTATACTATTATTCCCGAAAACGAAGAGGTAAATGTCTCATCATCAAATTCAGATGACGAAAACACGATAACACCTTCTAAGTTTTATTCTTTTTACAAAAAAGGATATACATATAACTTAGATAAGAAAAAACAAATCAATGGTAAACAAATTCAATATGTAAAACTAATTCCGATAGATAGTAATTCTGATATCTCACATATTCTAATAGGTATTGAAACAAAATCAAAACACATCTACCAAATAATTGAAATTGGTAAAAATGAAACCCAAACTGTTCTATCAGTCAAAAAATATATCATCAACCAAGATTTGAATAAAAATATATTTGTTTTTGACAATAAAAAATATGAAGATTTAGGATATATAATTAATGATTAACAAGTTAAAAACTACTTTCTTCAATAATATTTTTGAATGAAGATCTTAAATAAATACATACTTAAAAGTTTTCTAGCTCCTTTTTTGGCCACTTTATTAATTATCTTATTTGTATTAATAATGCAAGCCTTATGGTTGCAATTTGACAAAATTGCCGGAAAAGGAATTAGCTTGATTATAATCTTTAAGTTTTTGGGTTACTTAGCTTTAATGATGATACCTACTGCACTCCCAATTGCAATATTACTATCTTCAATAATGACCTTAGGAGGCTTAGCCGAAAATTATGAGATGGCCGCAATCAAATCGGCTGGAATTTCATTAAGAACATTAATAAAACCACTTATAATCTTAATGTTAGTACTTAGTTTTTTTAATTATTTATTTTTGAATTACGCTTTCCCATACGCTTCACTAAAATCACAAAATTTAATCTATAATATGAAAATGAAAGAGCCAGGTTTGGCATTAGTTGCTGGCACTTTCAATACCGAAATTCCAGGTTTTAGTATAAAATTTGATGAAAAATATGGTGAAGATAAAAATTTTCTTAAAAATGTATTGATATATGAGATTGCTGATAACCAAGTAAATAATAAAGTTATTACAGCCGAAAAAGGAACAATTTTAAATGAAGAAGGTAGCAGGTATTTAACTTTAGTTTTAGAAGATGGATATTATCATGAAGATATTATAAATAAAAGATCATCGATAGATGAAAAAAAAAGAATGCCTTTCAATAAAGCTGTTTTTAAAGAATACACAGTAAATATTGATATTTCTAATATTGGTGATTTTGATCCTGATGAACTAAAATTCAAAACCGGTAAACACATGTTAAGTTTAAATCAACTTAATTTCTATGTAGACTCATTAATACCACCCTATGAAAGTTATATTAAAAATAAAGCTCATAGAAATTATGAAACTCTTAGAGCAAAGAAATTATATGGTAATGATACCATTTCCAAAACAAAATTAAATGCAGATATTTTAGAAAATTTTTCGGGTGATAGTAAAATTTTAGTTTTGGATAATGCCATTAATCTAACTCAAAGTAATTTAGATAATATTCGTAGCTTTCAAGATATTGCCAAAGGAAAACAAAAAATAATTAATGCATATAATACCGAATTTCACAAACGATTGGCACTTTCAATTGCTTGTCTTATTCTCTTTTTTATAGGAGCTCCCTTAGGTTCTATCATAAGAAAAGGGGGATTTGCTTTCCCAATGATTTTAGCAATATTTATTTTTGTAGTATATTTTTTCATTTCAACATTTGGTGAGAAAATGGCAACCTCTAATACAATCTCACCATTTTTTGGTGGTTGGTTAGCTACATTTATTTTATTACCACTTGGACTCTTATTAATGAGAAGAGCAACTAATGATAAAGGAATTTTTAATTTAGATAAATTCTTACAACCTATTAACAATTTCTTTAATAAACTTTTTAAGATTGAAAAAAAATAACTTTAATTTATTATTAATAAATATATTAATGAGCAATTTAAACTATCCTAAAAATGGAAATTAAAAAGAATACTAAAATTCAATTAAATTCTATTGAAGAGGCTATTGAAGATATAAAAAAAGGAAAACTAATTATTGTAGTTGACGATGAAGATCGTGAAAATGAAGGAGATTTTGTTGCAGCAGCAGAAATGGTAACACCCGAAATGATCAATTTTATGGCTACGCATGGTAGAGGATTAATATGTGCTCCTCTAACTGAAAAAAGATGTGATGAGCTTAACCTAAATTTGATGGTTGGAAAAAATACTGTGCTTCACAATACACAATTTACAGTTTCAGTTGATCTTATTGGTAATGATTGTACAACAGGAATTTCTGCGCATGACAGGGCTAAAACTGTAAGAGCTTTTACATTACCCGATACAAAACCAGAAGATTTGGGAAGACCCGGGCACATTTTCCCTTTAAGAGCTAAAACCGGTGGTGTATTACGAAGAACTGGTCATACAGAAGCAGTTATTGATTTAGCGCGTTTGGCAGGTTTAAAACCTTCGGGTTTACTTGTTGAAATTCTAAATGAAGATGGAACTATGGCCCGTTTACCACAATTAATGAAAGTAGCTAAAAAGTTTGACTTAAAGATCATTTCTATTGAAGATCTGGTTGCCTATCGTATGAGTCATGATTCTTTGATCGAAAAAATAGAAGACTTTTCTTTACAAACTAGATTTGGAAAATTTTGTCTAAGAGCTTATAAACAAACCACTAATAATCAGGTGCATGTAGCTTTAACCAAAGGCAGTTGGAAATCTGATGAGGAAGTATTAGTAAGGGTGAATTCTACTTTAATCAACAATGATATCATCGGTACACTAACCAATAATACCGATAATAAATTAAATAAAATGTTTGATCTGATCAATAAAGAAGGTAAAGGTGCTATTGTTTTTATAAATCAAGAATTCCAATCCTATAATTTGATTAACCGATTAAAACAACTCAAAATTAACCAACACAATAAGTTAGCACTTCCTGAAGTAGAAATGGATGAAAAAGATTTTGGTATTGGAGCACAAATTTTACACGATCTAAAAATTAGTAAAATTAGATTAATCTCTAGTGAAAAACATTTTAAAAAACGTGTTGGAATGATTGGTTATGGTTTAGAAATTGTTGATTGTATATCTTACTAAAAATAAATTAATGACCTTTTTTTATATAATTTCGCTTTAATGAGTAAGCTTCGAAAAATATTATACCCATTTTCAATTCTTTTCGGTGAGATAACTGATATGAGAAATAAGGCTTATGATAAAAATATTTTAACCTCTTCTACTTTTGACTTACCCGTTATTGCAGTTGGGAATCTAAGTACAGGCGGTACTGGCAAAACACCTCAAGTTGAATATTTAATCCGCTTGTTAAATGATACTTATAAAATTGCTGTTTTAAGCAGAGGATATAAACGTAAAAGCGAAGGTTTTCAAATTGCCGATAAAGATTCTAATGCACAACAAATTGGTGATGAGCCCTTACAGTATTTTAGAAAATTTGAAGATATTATTGTTGCCGTTGACACGGACAGAGTTAATGGAATTAATGAATTACAAAATCTAGATATTCCGCCGGATATTATATTGTTAGATGATGCTTTTCAACATCGCAAGGTAAATGCTGGTTTAAATATACTGCTTACAACCCATGAAAAACTATACATTGATGATATTGTTTTACCTGCAGGTGATCTGCGTGAAAAAAAATCAGGGGCTGCTAGAGCTGATATTATTATTGTAACAAAATGTAATAAACAATTATCCGAAGAAGAGCAATTTAAAACTTCTCAAAAATTGAATCCTGAATTAAATCAAACTGTCTTTTTTTCGAAAATTGTTTATGAAGATAGCGTCAAATCAAAATCTGATGAGATAAAAATTGATGAATTATTTAACTTTGATGTTTTATTAGTAACAGGAATTGCAAAAACACAACCACTTATAGATTTTTTAAATAATAAAAAAATAAGATTTAAACATCTTAAATATCCAGATCATCATAATTTTACAATAAATGAAATTGGCAAAATTGAAAATGAATTTTTAAAGATTTCAAATAAAAAAAAGATAATACTAACAACTGAAAAAGATTTTGTAAGAACTTTTGAAGAAGTCAACAATAAAGTTTACTATTTACCCATAATTACAAAATTTATTTCAAATGAAAATGATTTTAACAAACTTATAATCAATTATGTACAACAAAATACAAGAAACAGTTAAATTTTTAAAAGATAAAGGTTTTAATAACCCCGATTACGGTATAGTTTTAGGTACCGGTTTGGGGAGTTTGGTTTCAATAATCGATATAAAAATAAAAATACCTTATAATGAAATTCCAAATTTTCCAATTTCAACTGTTGAAGGTCATTCAGGCACTTTGATTTTTGGTGAACTCAGTGGAAAAAAAATTATTGCGCTTCAAGGTAGGTTTCATTTTTATGAGGGCTGGTCAATGCAGGAAGTCACTTTTCCTATAAGAGTAATGAAATATTTAGGAGTTGAAAATCTAATCGTTTCAAATGCTTCAGGTGGTGTAAATCCAAAATTTGCTGTAGGTGATATTATGCTGATCAATGATCATATCAATATGATGCCAGAACATCCATTACGTGGAGAAAATGAAAATCGATTTGGTGAGCGATTTTTAGACATGCATGAACCCTATGATTTAAAAATGTTGGCTAAAATGGAATTGGTGGCTATAAAAAATAAAATAAAATTCCACAAAGGGGTTTATTTAGCATTGCAAGGCCCTACATTTGAAACGCCTGCCGAATACAGAATGGTTAGAATTATTGGAGCTGATGCAGTAGGTATGAGTACAGTGCCAGAAGTTATTGTAGCAAAACATATGAAAATGAAATGTTTAGGAATTTCAGTTATCACTGATCTAGGAGTTGAAGGACATGTTGAAGAAGTTTCACATGAAGCAGTTCAAATAGCAGCAAAAACTGCTGAAAAAGATGTTTGTAAACTGGTTGAAGAATTTATCTTATTGAATTAGAATTCTCCCCAAAATTAAAAAACATCCGCAGGTGCGGATGTTTCTTAAACTTACTAACTCAAAATTAATTATAATGAAAACAAAATTAGTGGGGAATTTTGCTTTTCACTATTTATATTGCAAATTTCATGCCATATAATTATAATTAAGTTAATTTTTTGTTAAAATACTTGTCACTTTCTTTTATCAATTTAAGTGCTTTTGAGCATGATATGATGAACGCACCAAAGCACCACTTTCAACATGTTTAAAGCCTAATTTTAAACCAATTTCCTCATATTTTTTAAATTGCTCAGGAGTTATAAATTCCTTAACTGGTAAATGTTTTTTTGATGGTTGTAAGTATTGCCCTATGGTTACTATATCAACTTTAGCATTTCTTAAATCGTGAAGCGTTTCAATTACTTCTTCTTCTTTTTCACCTAAACCAAGCATAATACCAGATTTTGTCCTTTTTTGACCACTTTCTTTAATATATTTTAAAACTTCTAGACTTCTGTCATATTTTGCCTGAATTCTCACCTCTCTTGTTAATCTTCGAACTGTTTCTAAGTTATGTGAAATAATTTCCGGAGCAACATCAATAAGTCTGTCAATATTTCTATGAATTCCTCTAAAATCGGGAATAAGAGTTTCTAAAGTAGTATTCGGGTTAGTTCTTCGAATTGCTTTAACTGTTTCTTCCCAAATTATTGATCCACCATCTTTAAGATCATCTCTATCAACTGAAGTAATTACAGCATGCTTAATCTCCATTAATTGAATTGAACGAGCAACTTTTTCTGGCTCATCCCATTCCACACTTTCAGGTTTTCCTGTTTTAACACCACAAAAACCACAAGAACGCGTACAAATATTACCTAAGATCATAAATGTTGCTGTTCCTTCTCCCCAACATTCACCCATATTAGGACAACTACCACTTGTACATATAGTATTAAGTTTGTATTTATCAACAATACCTCTTAACTGCGTATATTTTTTTCCTACAGGAAGTTTTACACGAAGCCATTCAGGTTTTTTTAATGGTATAATTACTGATTCTTCTGACATTTTAATCCTAAATTTAAGTGGGCAAAAATACTAATAAAAAAGGATTTTGATAAAAACAAAAAGTTAAAATTAACGCTTCTCAATATTATCAAATTACAGAATATTTTAAATTTCTTATAAATTCATCAAAAACCAAATACTAAATCCTACTAAAAAAATAATTCCCAAATAACTTAAAAACTTTAGGCCTTTTGAGGGATGATACTCTATAGGTGTGTGTTTACTCGTAACTAAAATATAGTTTGCTATTGCATAAAAAGGAGCTGTTAAAAAAGATAAAACTGTAGCAATTTTAACCATAAATGTCATATTTGTAAAAAAATAAGATAGTATGATTAAGGTACCAGCAGCCAATAAAAAAATCCAAAATAAATAATTCTTATTTGAATTCTTATTTGTTAATAATTCGGTTGATCTTGCCATAGCCCTTGGCGAAGCATCTAAAGTGGTTAATGTAGTGCTAAACATTGTAGCAAATGCAGCTATAGAAATAAAGATCGAGGTTCCAGCTCCTAAATTTAATGTGTATAAACTAATGAGTTGTTGTGCAAATTTCCCTGCATTACCGCTGAACTCTTCCTCAGAGTTAAACATAACTAATGCACCCAAAGAAACAAAGCATATGCCTAAGAATATTGTAGTTAAATAACCAATATTAAAATCGAATAATGATCTTTTTTTATCATATGTTTGGTGGACTTCTTTTTTCTTTTCAACTGCCCAGAGTGAATGCCATACTGATATGTCAAGTGGTGCCGGCATCCAACCCAAAAATGCAATTAAAAACCCTATCTCTATACTTCCTTTTGGTAAAACTTGCTTAAAGCTAAATTGAAAATTCGTTTTATTTATTGCAACGATTACAGCAATAACTGAACTTATTGCTAAGATTACAATGATAATTTTCATTAAATTGTCCAATACTTTATACTTTCCTACAAGTAAGATCAATAAACTAAAAACAGTAATTATGAAACTCCAAAGTACCAGATTAGATGAAATGCCAAATAAATTTGAAGCCAAACCTGCTGTTACTATCGTTACAGCAGCTTGAATCGTAAACATGGTTAAAAAAGTAAGTACAAAATATGTTATTAATACTCCCTTTCCTAATTTCAAATAACCATCAATTAAACTTTCACCTGTTGCCGAAGTATATCTTGGACCAAATTGAAAAAATGGATATTTAAATATATTAATTAACAATAAAGCCCAAATTAAACCAAAACCAAAATCGGCTCCAGCTCTTGTTGATTGTACTAAATGTGAAACTCCAATTGCGGCACCTGCAAAAAGTAAACCTGGACCCAATGACCTTATAAAAGCGAAAGATTTGAAGTTCATAAAATTAATTAAACTTATTATTTGCAATGATTTCTGATAATAATTTCCTAGCTCTCAATAATTTAACTTTAATATTAGTCAATGGCTCATCGAGTTGTTCTGCTATTTCTTTATAACTCAATTCATTAAAATAACGTAAGTTTATAACTTCTTGATAATGCGGTTTTAATTGTTTTATATATTCTTTTAACTGTGCTAAATTTTGCTCATTAATTAATTTATCAGCCGGAGAAGGTTCTTCATCGGTAATTTTAAATATCTCACTATCATTTTTATGCATTGAAACAGTTTCTGTTTTTTGTTTCCTTAAATGATCGATAAAAATATTCGAAGAAATTGAAATTAGCCATGTCTTAAACTGGTATTTCTTATCAAAAGTATCAATTTTATCAAAAGCTTTGGCAAAGGTTTTAATAGTGATATCTTCAGCCTCATCTTCATTTTTACATTTACTCATTTGAAATCTATAAACATCTTTCCAATAAGTATTTAATAAAGTTTTATAGGCTATTTGATCACCTTTTTTAGCTTTATTAATAAGTGCAATGATTTCAGAATTTTCTTCCATTTACCAATTAAAATTAAAAGCATGTATAAAAATGATCACCATTTTTTTTGAGGTGAAACTATATTAACGATAAAGATACACATTTGTGTACAAATAATCCCAATTTCTAATACTGGTGCCAAAAAAATCAAATCTGTTTCATTCAACATTTTTGCAGATTTATAAATTGTAATATACCAAAAAAGGAAGCGAAAAAAAATCAATAATAATACGTACTGTATAGTATTTCCTTTTAAAATTAAACCTATTGCTAAAAACCAAAATAAAAATTGAGAAACATAAAATAATCCAAGTAAAAATTGGTGATTTTTTTTATAATTGGTAGCAGTTGTTATATGTCTTCTTTTTTGATTAAACCAAACTTTAAAATTTGTTTTAGGAATTGATATTGTAAAAGCATCTTGATCTGTACAAATTGAAGAATTGTTTTTTGTAGCTATTTGATTAATTAATAAATCATCATCACCAGATTTAATATGTTTATGGCTATCAAAACCTTTAACACTATAAAATTCATTTTTTGCATAAGCAATATTTCTTCCAACACCCATATAGGGTATTCCTAAATTAGCATAAGAAAAATACTGTATTGCTGTCATAAGGGTTTCAAACCTAATGAGCTTATTTAAAAATGATTTCTTTATTTTTTGATAAGCTCCATACCCTAAAATAATTGTTTTGCCATTATTAAAACTCAAACTCATTTTACTAACCCATTTATTTGAAATTGGTTTACAATCTGCATCAGTAAGCAAAAGAAATTTATTTGAAGCTATTCTAATACCTTTTTCTAAAGCATTTTTTTTACCCTTGCTTTCAGTTAAAGTAATTATCTGAATCTTTGAAATATTTGAATTTTTTAAATATTCTTTTTTAAAATCTTGCATTACTTGAAAAGAATGATCTGTCGATGCATCATTAACAAGTATAATTTCAAAATCAGGGTGATTCTGTTCTGCAATATAAGGTAAAAAGTTTTTCAGATTTGTTTCTTCGTTCCTAGCACAGATTATTACAGAAACAGGAAGTGTATTTTCTTTTTGAATTTCTTTATATCCAGAATATGAGAATTTACCAAAAAGATAATAGAAATAAAAAATTTGAATAATTACAACAATGAAAAAAGTAACAAAAAGTAACATCTTTTGTTAGGAAAGTTTCTTTACTTGTATCTGAGGCACAGCTTGTTGCTCATCAACTTTATTATGACAACTCCCTTCTCCTCCACAACCACAAGTTATACCTTTTGCTCTAAGTTTTGCATTACTGCCAGAGCAAGTCCCTTCAAATTCTCCATCTTTTTTTGCCCAAATTTTTATAGCAATTCCGGCAAAAGCTAAAGCAAGTAATACTATGGTAATTAAAAGAAGTTTCATCAATATAAAGTTTTAAAATACAAATTTAATTATTTTATAAAATCTATTCGTTGATTTAAATGATTATTTTTAATAAGATAAATTTTCTAAAAATAAATCCGTGTCTTGTTTAAAATAATCTAATGTAAAACTTTTATCTTTTTTACATTTATTTTTCAGGATCTTCATATTATTATTCCATTGATTACCATCAAAAAATTCTAAACCCTTAAAATCACGGACTTTATACAATGATTTTTCACCGTATGAAGTTCCTAAATAAACATATTTCAGATTATTTTCTCTGGCCCAATTTATAACACTAAACATCATATATTTACCTAGAGAATACTCTTGAAAACTAAGATCAAAAAAAGCAAACCAATAATGTAACATACCATTTTCAATAATAGCAATTACATAACCCACTTTTTTATGATCTAATAAAAATTCAAAAATATGACTTATACTTTTGGTTTTTAAAATATAATTTAACCTTTCTCTACTTATATTTTCACTAAAACGGTTTGATGCAAAATCTAAACAAAAACTTTGAAAATCATTATTTAGTAAATCAAATTTTTCTACTGGCCTTAAGATAAAATTAGGTGTTTTTACTTCAATTTTTCTTAAAACTCTTCTATTTTCTGAAGTTTCTTTAAAATTACTTAGATCAACCCTCAGGCTACGCGCCAAATAATATGTTTCTTGTTTTAATTCAATATTATTTGAATAGGGTAAAAATCCTTTATCATAAATCTCTGGTAATTCATTTTGAGATTCTTTTAAACAATAAATAGCATAATTAAAAGTATATGTGCTATAATCAACAAAACTTTCTGATCTAAATATTTTCATATAAACACCTTAATTTACTGCGAGTTTCAAAATTGAATTATTATTAAACTGAAGAAAAACTTGCGAGATACTTTTCAATCTCGCAAGTTATATAATTAGACCTATTCTTCTTTTTTAATAAGCTCTTGCTGTATGTTTTGTGGTACAGGTTCAAAAGAAGAAAAACTTGTTTTAAATGTTGCTCTACCTTGAGTTTGCGAGCGTAAGCTGGTTGAATATTTATACATATCAGCAAGTGGAACTTTTGCTTTGATAATTTGATGTTTTCCATCACTATCCATTCCAACGATTATTGCCCTACGCGATTGTAGATCGGTCATCACATTACCCATTAATTCCTCAGGAACTCTAACTTCTAAATCTTGAATAGGTTCTAACAATTTAGGTTTAGCATTTAAAAAAGCTTCTTTAAAAGCATGAGCTCCAGCAATTTTAAACGAAATATCATTTGAATCAACTGAATGCATTTTACCATCATAAATCATAACTCTAATATCTCTGGCATAAGATTTTGTAAGAGGCCCCTCTTCCATAACTTCTAAAATTCCTTTTAAAATTGCTGGCAAATAACGTGTGTCAATTACACCTCCGGTTATACAGTTATAAAATATGAGTTTTCCACCCCAATCAAGATCAATTTCTTCTTTCCCTCTTATATTAAAACCTTCCGGCTCGCCAATTCCTTCATACAATGGCTCAATTTTTAAATGCACTTCTCCAAACTGGCCAGCTCCTCCTGATTGTTTTTTATGTTTGTAAGATGCGGTTGCAGGTCTTTGAATAGTTTCACGGTAAGCAATTTTGGGCTGTGTGAATTCTGCTTCAATTCCATATATATTTTTTAAGGTCCAATCAATTGTTGCCAGATGTAATTCACCTTGACAAGATAAAATTAGTTGTTTTAATTCAGAAGAATATTCTGAGATTATAGTTGGATCTTGACTTTTTAATTTTTTAAGGAATTCACCTAATTTTTCCTCATCTTTTTTATTTTTTGCATTCATCACCTTTCTAATTCTAGGCTCTGGAAATATAATCGGTTTAATTGTTGTCTTTATCTTAGGTGTATGCAAAGTATCATTAGTTTCAGTATTTTTTATTTTTAAAGTAGCACCTATGTCACCTGCTGATAATTTTTCAACAGATTCTCTCTTTTTACCATCCATAATAAAAAGTTGATTTAAACTTTCAACTTCTCTATTACGAGAATTTACCAATTTATCATTTACTTTAACCTCACCTGATTTTACTTTAAAGAAAGTTACCTGCCCTAAATTTGGTTCGTGAAAAGTTTTAAAGATAAATAAGACTGTAGGCTCACTTGATTTACAAATAACATCTTTTCCTTCAACACTTTGTTCAGGTTTTAGATCGGCTGCAGCCGGAGCAACATTATCAATGAAGCCCATCAATCTTCCACTACCCATATTCATTAACGCCGAAATACAAAAAACTGGAAATAATTCGTGATTGAGCATACCTTTTTGAATACCCAATCGCATTTCATCTTCATTTAAAGTTCCTTTATCAAAAAATAATTCCATTAACTCTTCATCATTTTCGGCAGCTTTTTCTACCAATTCATTGTGCAAATTATCAGCGATATCTTTTTGATCTTCAGGTATTTCAAGTTTTTCCGGTTTCCCTCCATCCTTACCAAATTTATACATCTTCATTTTTAAAACATCAATAATACATTGAGCTCCATCAACTTGTATAGGATATTGAACTTTGACAGCATTATTACCCACTAATTCTACAATACTCTTAAAACTTTGATCATAATTAGCATTAAGGTGGTCAATTTGATTCACTACAAAAAGTGTAGGTTTACTAAATCTATTGACATAAGACCAGATAATTTCAGTCCCAACTTCTACTCCGTGTTGCGCGTTTATTACAGTAACAACTGAGTCGGCAACACGCATGGTTGAAGCAATTTCACCAATAAAATCGTCTAATCCGGGCGTATCAATAATATTGATCTTATAATTTCGCCATTCTGTATGTAATGGAGTTGCATAAATTGAGGTTTCTCTTTCATGTTCAATTTCATGATAATCAGCAATTGTGTTCTTATCTTCAATTGAACCTCTACGGTTTATAAGTCCCGCTTCAAATAACATAGTTTCGGCAAGAGTAGTCTTGCCGCTGTCATGGGCGCCAACTAAAGCAATGTTTTTAATCTGTTTTTCATCGTATATTTTCATGGTAAATAGCTTTAATATTTCTTTCGCATAAAGTTATAAAAATTATTGTTACCAATGTTATGATTTATGTTAGCGTTTAAATAAAATTTAAAAACAATTCTTTTTGTATAAAAAAACTAAAGGAAATTACTAATACCTATGATTCTACATGGGTAATCTTATTTTTAAAGCTTCAATAATATTATATACTGCCGGGCAAACCTCTGTATTTTTTAACGAAAGGTCAGTTATTTTAATGAATTTTTTTCTATTTGTATGTGGGTATTCTCTGCAAGCTTTTGGTCGAACATCATAAATAAAACAGGAATTATCATTATCTAAAAATGTACAAGGTGAGTTTTTTAATACCATAAAATCATCTTCATCACGATATAAATATTGTTCAATAAATTGAAATTCTTTTAAACGTAAATATTTTGAAATCCTGGTGATATCTTTTTCAGTAAAAATCGGGCTAGTAGTTTTACAACAATTAGCACAAGCTAAACAATCGGTTCTTTCAAATTCATCTTCATGTAATTCTTGCATTATAAGATCTAACCGTTTTAGTTTTTTCTTTTTAAGAATTGAGAAGTATTTTTTATTCTCATCATGTTTTTCTTTAGCTAATTTTGATAATTGTTCTAAATTTATTTCCATTTTTTCTTTATTAATGAACCAAAAATAAATAATAACATCAATTTTCATGTTAAAATAGTTATTTTTGCGCCTTAAATTTTATAATTATAATGAATTTTCAAAAATCTTTAGAGAAAGCTGTTAAAAAAGGAATGAAAACTTTGTTTGAAGTTGACATACCTTCTATAGAATTTCAAGAAACAAGAAAAGAATTTGAAGGAGATCTAACAATTGTTGTTTTTCCATTTTTAAAATTTATAAAAGGAAATCCTTTTGAAATAGCTACAAAACTTGGTAATTATCTAAAAGAAAATTTATCAGAATTATCTAATTTCAATGTAGTAAAAGGGTTTTTAAACTTAACTATTTCTGATGAATATTATTTACAATCACTTGATGTAATAAATAATACTGAAAATTTTGGGATAGAAGAAATTGATAAAAATGAAAAATCGGTTATGGTTGAATATTCTTCACCAAATACGAATAAACCACTTCATTTAGGACATATTAGAAATAATTTATTGGGATATTCCGTTGCTGAAATAATAGCTGCTACAGGGAAAAAAGTATATAAAACACAAATAATTAACGACCGAGGTATACATATTTGCAAAAGTATGTTAGCTTGGGAGCGTTATGGGAATAGTGAAACCCCTGATAGTTCCGGATTAAAAGGTGATAAATTAGTAGGAAATTATTATGTAAAATTTGATGAAGAATACAAAAAGGAAATTGCATCGTTGATTTCAAATGGAGCTACAGAAGAAGAAGCTAAAAAGAATGCACCAATTTTATTAGAAGCCCAAAATATGTTGTTAAGATGGGAATCAGGTGATGAAAAAACTGTTAATCTATGGAAAAGAATGAACCAATGGGTTTATGATGGTTTTGACAAAACATATAATGAGTTGGGTGTTAATTTTGACATGAACTACTATGAAAGCAACACCTATTTGCTTGGAAAAAATATTGTTGCTGATGGATTAAAAAAAGGTATTTTTTACAAAAAAGAAGATGGTTCGGTTTGGATTGATCTTACTGAAGAAGGATTAGATGAAAAAATTGTTCTTAGAGCTGATGGTACAGCTGTTTATATGACGCAGGATATAGGCACTGCTATCCAACGATTTAAAGAATTTCCCGATCTTGATACTTTGGTTTATACCGTTGGAAATGAACAAGATTATCATTTTAAAGTACTCATTTTAATTCTTAAAAAATTAGGTTATATCTGGGCACAACATCTTTATCATTTATCCTATGGAATGGTTGATTTACCTTCTGGAAAGATGAAATCTCGTGAAGGTACTGTTGTAGATGCAGATGAATTGATCATAGAAATGATTGATACTGCAAGGACAATTTCACAAGAATTAGGCAAATTAGAAGGTTATACAATTGAAGAAAAAGAAAAATTGTACAAAACGATAGGCTTAGGAGCTTTAAAATATTATATTTTAAAAGTTGATCCAAAAAAACGAATCCTCTTTGATCCAAAAGAATCTATTGACTTTAATGGCAATACAGGTCCTTTTATTCAATATACCTATGCAAGAATTCAATCAATTTTAAGAAAAGTTGATTTTGATTATTCTGAAAAAATCTTAAATATTTCACTACATCAAAAAGAGAAAGATCTTATAAAATTATTGAACTATTTTCCTGAAAATGTAGATAATGCTGCCAAAAACCTGAGTCCGGCTCTTATTGCAAATTACACTTATGATCTTGTAAAAGCCTATAATACATTTTACCAAAGTTTGCCCATTTTAGGTTGTGATAATTTACAGGAAAAAATATTGCGAACACAAATTTCAAATCAAGTAGGAAATACCATTAAAAATGCTTTTAAATTGTTGGGAATTGATGTTCCTGAAAGAATGTAAATTTTAAATCTTATTGGCATTTTAAAGATTATTTTTTGAATTATTAAAGAAAATATGTTAACTTCGTTAAGTAAAATGTATTAAAATACACTATATAGTGTATTTTTTATTTTAAAGTTATGAAATTGAAAAAAATAATATTATCATCGATACTTTTTTTATTCTTTTATATATCATCCGCACAATTAATAATGGTTGATGGCGAAACAGGTGAGTATAAATATGAAGAAGTTATTAAAGTTGAAGGGGTCTCAAAACAGCAAATAGTAGAAAGAGCAGAAAAGTGGACAAATCTATATTATAAAGATTCCAAAATTACTATTGATAGCGCCGGTACTTTAAGAAAATTGGCAAATTATAATTTTTCATGGATATTTATTTCAAAAAATATTTCTCTACAATTATTTTATGATGTTGAGATTAAAACAAAAGATAATCGTTATAAATATACTTTTTCAAATTTAAAAATTGGAAAAATAGTTTTAGGTGAACTTGATGCAGTTGAATTAAAAAATTATATTAAAAGATTTCCAACAAAATACCAAATAAATATAGAAGAACCTATAGATGCAGAACTTACTAAAGCCGCTTTATCTTTAGAAAATTATATAACAACTCAAGAATTTGAAAAAGTAGATGATGATTGGTAGATTATAATAAATCCAATACTCTTTCTAATGCCATGCCTCTTGAGGCCTTTATCAAAATTGTACAATTTCGTATTTTTTTAAAATCGTATTCTTTTTTAAACTTTTCAAAATCTCCATATTGTTTCACCAAATAATTATTTATTTCTAATTTTGAAAAAGTATTTCCTATTAAAATAATATCATCAAATTCCTTTGATTGTGCTAGATCTGCAATGATTTGGTGCTCCTTTAATGTATCTTTACCAATTTCAAACATATCTCCTAAAATTGCTATTTTTCTATTATCTGATAACTGAGCTAAATTTTCAATTGCCACTTCCATACTATTCGGATTTGCATTATATGCATCTAAAATAATTTTGTTTGAACCTTTTTGTATTATTTGAGATCTGTTATTACTAGGGATATAATTCTCAATTGCATCTCTAATTTTTAGAATTGGTACTTTAAAATACTTACCTACAGCTACTGCAGTAGCAATATTAGAGTAGTTGTAATTACCAATTAACCGACTGTTAATTTGAGTATTTTCAAACTGTAATGAAACATAAGGATCTGCTTGTAAAAAAGTTATAGGAAAATTGGATTTTTCACCACCAAATGTTATTCTTTTCAATCCTTTTGAGTTTTCAACTTGAATCGAATCATTTGTATTTACAAAAACTGTTTGATTGTACTCTTCTAAATGACGGTACATTTCGGTTTTAGCTTTTATCACACCCTCAAAACTCCCAAAACCCTCTAAATGTACTTTCCCGAAATTTGTAATAAAACCGTAATTAGGTAAAGTTATTTTACACAAAGTATCAATTTCTTGTGGGTGATTTGCCCCCATTTCAATAACTGCAATTTCTGTTTCGGGTTTAATAGATAAAAGTGTTAAAGGCACTCCAATATGATTATTTAAATTACCTTTCGTGGCAACACATTTGTAATGCTTACTCAAAACTGCATTGATCAATTCTTTGGTAGTTGTTTTTCCATTACTTCCTGTTAAAGCAACAATTGGTATTCCTAGTTCTTTCCTGTGATAGGTTGCTAGTTCTTGTAAAGTTGATAAAACATCATCAACTAAAAATATATTATTATCTGTCTGGTATTTTTTTTCATCAACAACAGCAAATTTAGCTCCTTTTTTTAATGCTTTTTCAGCAAAAATATTACCATTAAAATTATCCCCTTTAAGGGCAAAATACATACTGTTCTTAAGATCTTTTCTAGTATCTGTTTCTACTTTATTACATTGAATAAAATAGTTATAAATGTCTTTAATTTCCATAGGTTAAATATAAAAAAAACTCAATATCAAAAATGATATTGAGTTTTTTATTTATGGTTATTTTTTTAACTATTTGGCTTTTCTTCCTTCTTTTCTTCTTCTTGAGTATGACATTTGTCCTAATTTATCAGTAGCACATCTAAATCCTATATAATTTGTTGCCATATATTCAGGTAAATACCTACGTTGTGAAGGATCTAACCAAAAAGCTCTATCTTTCCATGATCCGCCTTTATAAACACGGGTTTGATCACTAATTAAAGTTGTTCTATTTTTTTTGTCATATTGTTGAATTATTAACCCACTTTCACCAATTTGTCTAGGTATTTCAGGTGAATTATACATTCTTGGTTTTGATTCACTATCTTCTTCATCTTTATAAAATTGGTTTGTTGAAGCTAAATCACCATCTCTACTATCAATATTATAAGCTTTTTCATAGTTTCTTCTCATAAAAGCATCGCGTTTAGTAACTGGCACATATTTTATACTTCCCGGAAGATCTTTTGGAATTAATTTACCATTATCTAAAGTATCAAATTCAACTGAGTTGTAATCAACTACAACAACATTACCATATTCATCAATTTTCTTCTTAGTAAAAACATTTCCTCTAAAATAACTAAAGTCATTTGCATCATTATCAATAATCGGACGATAAACATCAGCTACCCATTCTGCAACATTACCAGACATATCGTATAAACCAAAAGCATTCGGTTTGTATGATTTTATTTTCATAGTAATATCAGCACCATCATTACTCCAACCTGCTAAACCACTGTAATCACCTTTACCTTGTTTAAAGTTGGCCAATTGATCTCCTTGATATCGTCTTGATTGCTCACGTGTTGAATTACCATTCCAACTGTACTTTTTACGACCTCTAAGCGAATTATACTCTCTATTTTCAATCTCGGCTTTTGCAGCATATTCCCATTCGGATTCGGTTGGCAATCTAAATCGTTGTTGCATTATACCGTCAGATATTTTTACATGACGACCTGTAAAAGAACCTTTTGAACCTTTTTGTTTTTTTGAATAATCTTTTATACCCTTATGATAAATGGTAGAATCACCATTAAATAATAAGTTTGGATTTGCCAAATATGTTTCAGTATCAAAACGGTTTGCACCTTCTACTTTTAATGAATCATGATCAAATAAAGTATGTAGAACACCTTTATCAATTAATATTTTTTCATTTACACGGTCAGTCCTCCATTTACAATATTCAGTAGCCTGGTTCCATGACACACCTACAACAGGATAATCAGCATAAGCAGGGTGACGTAAATAATTTTCGGTCAACAATTCGTTAAAACCTAAAGTATTTCTCCATACTAAAGTATCTGGTAAAGCTGCCTGATATATTTTACGATATGTATCATCCGAAGGTGGAAATACTTTTTCTAAATATTGTAAGTACAATACATACTCACGGTTAGAAACTTCAGCTTCATCTAAATAAAATGAACGAACTTGTTGTTTAACAGGTGTTGTGTTCCAATCATACATAACATCATCTTGTACACTACCCATAGTAAATGTACCTCCTTCAATTAACACCATCCCTGGAGGTGGTGGACTCTCTCTAAAATTTGCATTGGTTTCAAATCCTCCGTATTTCGGATTGTTATACTCCCAGCCAGTTAGTGTTGAAACATCCTTACTACTTTTATTACAACTAGCCATAAGGATAGTTGCTAAAACTAAAAGTACTACTTTGCTATTGCTAAACTTTCTCATAATTTTTTGTTTGATATAATTTGAACTGAAAATAACTTGGTTTATCACAGTTAAGGTCAATTATTGTTGTTATTTTTGGTTCTCGGTTCATGTATAACGATTGTTTTATTTCTTTATTATATGTAATGTTGTAAAATATTTAATATTTGTACTATTAAAAACCTATTTTATTTATTTTGAGATTATTCGTCTACATTCTTTTTACTTTATTTCTCAATTTTGGATTTTCACAAAAAACCGAAACTAAAGATTTTAAACTAATATGGAATGATCACAGTACTTTAATATTAAACTCTGAACATCAAATTACAATTCCTCTAATTGAAAATAATTTTGTAGACAGTAATAATCTTCCTATTTATAGTACTTCTTTTAACGTTCAAAAAAATGCAATATTACATAAATACAATATAAAAAATGTTAAATACCAAAATATTCCATCCAATGTAGCTATTAATTTACAAAAAAATAAAATTCCAAATAAAGTTAAAAGTGATTTTAACATAAGTTTAAGTAAAAATATTTCAAAAGGAATCTTAAAAATTACACCATTAATATATGATGGAAATCAAACCAAAAAAATTGTCTCTTTTACTTTAGAATATCAACTCATAGATAAAACAAATAACCTTAATAAAAATAGCGCATCGACTCCTGTATATACTGATAATTCTGTTTTAGCCTCAGGTACCTGGTTTAAATTTGCTGTAGACACAACTGGTATATTTAAAATTGATAAACAATTCTTAGACAAATTAGGAATTAACACAAACAATCTTAACCCAAAAAATATACGAATTTTTGGCAACGGAGGAAAAATGTTACCTCAATTAAACAGTATTTTCAGGTATGATGACATTCAAGAAAATGCTATTTATGTTGAAGGTGAAGATGATGGTGTTTTTGATAATAATGACTTTGTCTTATTTTATGCAAAAGGGCCACATTCATGGGATTACAATAATATCAATTTGGGTTTAACAAGGCATCAATTTAATATTTATAGTGATAAAGCCTATTATTTTATAACAACAGATCAGGGTTTGGGTAAACGTATCATTAGTGAAAATCAAATTGACCTACCTACCAATTCTAATATTACCAATTTTCATGATTTCTTGTTTTATGAAAAAGAAGATATAAACCTTTTCGCGAACGGACAACAATGGATGGGTGAAGATTTTAGTTTTAACGAAACACAATCATTTCATTTTAATTTTAATGATATTGATAATACTCAGGATTTATATTTAAGAGTAAGAGGTGTAGCTATTTCTTCTACAACTTCTTTTATGGATGTCAATTTAAATGGAAATAATTTAATGCAATTGAACTTTCAGGGGATTCCATCCGGGTCATTGAATTTAGCAATTCCTAGTGAAAAAATTCAAAATACTCAAACCAATCAGGAAAATATTGAGATTACAATAGCTTATAACAATAATGGAAATCCTTCTGCTAGGGCATTTTTAGACTATATTGAAATAATGGGAACCAAAAAATTATTTGCACATGATAAACAATTCTCATTTAGAAACCTTTCAACAACAAACAGTTCAAGTATTTATGAGTATCAAATCAAAAACAGAAGTAATATCTCTCAAGTTTGGGATGTAAGTGATTTTATCAATCCTAAACAAATCATTAATGAGTCAATTCTAGATGATTTTACTTTTAAATCCTATGGAAATGAAATACCAAAAGAATTTATAGTACTCAATGAAAATGATTTCTATACACCTGAGACATTGGATGATAGTAAAGTTGAAAATCAAAATTTACACAAACTTCAGGATGTAGATTATTTAATTATTACACAAGATTATTTGTTTTCTGAAGCCAATAGATTAGCAAATTTTCATCAAAAAAACTCTAATTTCAATACCAAGGTAATAGGAATCAATGAAATTTATAATGAATTTGGCTCAGGCTCTCCGGATATTACTGCACTTCGTGATTTTATAAGATTTTTATACGTCAATGCAAGTACTCCTGATAAAAAAATTAAATATGTAAATTTATTTGGTGATTCCTCTTTTGATTTTAAAGATAAAATTACAGATAATAATAATATTGTACCGGCTTTTCAATCATTTGAAAGTTTTAATTTGGCAAGAGGGTATGTTACTGATGATTACTTTGGAATGATGGATGATAATGAAGGAAACTTAATTTTTTCAGATCAGCAAGATGTAGCAACTGGAAGGTTTCCTGTAACAACTGCTTTAGAAGCCAAAATTGCGATCGATAAAACTTTATCTTCTTATGATACATCTTCTTATGGTGATTGGCGCAACCAAATAACCGTTGTTGCTGATGATCCGGATAAACCAGGTGAATTTGTTTTACAACAAACCGTTGATGCTATTGCCGAAGATATCAAAGTCAATAAACCGGGCTTTAATATCAAAAAAATATATTGTGATGCTTACCAGCAAGAAACTTCAGCCGGTGGTGAGCGTTACCCTCAGGTTAACACAGCTATTGATAATGCTATTGAATCAGGCACTTTGGTCATCAATTATTTTGGCCATGGCGGTGAGGATGGCTGGGCTAACGAAAGAATTTTAGAAGTACCTCAAATACAAGACTGGAAAAACTCCAAAACACTTCCATTATTCATAACCGTTACCTGTGAATTTTCTCGTTTTGATAATCCTTTGAGGCCTTCGGCAGGTGAATATGTTTTCTTAAATTCTCATGGTGGTGCTTCAAATATGATCACCACAACCAGAGAGATCTATATTAGTCTTGGACAGGTATTCAACAAAAAACTAAGCCAGGTCTTATTTCAATTTAACAATGAAAATTATACAATTTCAGAAGCTTTATTGCATACCAAAAACAATTTTACATCTGAGCAAAGATTCTTTGTTTACAATTTTGGTGACCCGGCAATGAACTTGGCTCAGGCAAAACCCAATATCAAAATAACAAAAATGAATGGTATTGATATCAATCAAGCCAAAGATACACTAAAAGCTTTATCACATATCACTTTTGAAGGAATCGTTACTGATGAAACTAATACCCTATTAAATGATTTTAATGGGGAAATTTCAACAACAATTTATGACAAAGCTTTAGAGAAAACTACTTTAGATAATGATAATTTTGGTAAAACAATGGAATTTACTTCCATTGAAAGTAAAATTTTTAGAGGTAGAGCTAGTGTGAATAACGGTCTTTTTTCTTTCGAATTCATTGTACCAAAAGATATTCGTATAGCTTATGGAAAATCAAAATTAAGTTTTTATGCTGATGATAAACAATTTGATAAAACCGGATATAATTTTAATATAATTATTGGTGGAATTAATTCAAATGCACCTGATGATAATACTGGACCAAACATAAAACTATTTTTAAATGATGAATCATTTGTAGATGGAAATAACACAAACACTTCACCTTTATTATTAGCTACTTTAGATGATGAATCAGGAATTAACACTTCTATTACCGCTGTAGATCATGATATCATTGCTATAATTGATAATGATGATGCAAATCCTATTATTTTAAACGACTATTATCAAACTGAATTAGATGACTTTACTACTGGTAAAGTTAAATACCAATTGCGTGATTTAGAACCCGGTTTACACAATATTAAATTTAAATGTTGGGACACGTACAATAATTTGTCTGAATCTACGTTGAATTTTGTTGTAGTTGATAATAACGATTTAGTTTTAAGTAAGGTTTTAAATTATCCGAATCCGTTTGTTAATTATACCGAATTTTGGTTTAATCATAACAAACCCAATGAAATATTAGAAACTCAAATTCAAATATTTACCATTAGCGGAAAATTAATTAAAACTATAAATCAATCAATACAAACCAACGGAACTTTATCAAGAGAAATTTTCTGGAATGGTTTGGATGATTTTGGTAATAAAATTGGAAAAGGAGTGTATATTTACAAACTGAAAGTAAGGTCGTCATTTTCAAATATTTCAGCAGAAAAAATTGAAAAATTAGTAATTCTGCAATAATGACTTGAACAATAAACCCTGTAAAGCCTCAATTGAAATGAAAAAATTAAGCTCTTTAATTCTACTTTTATCTTTGATAAATTTAAATATTTATGCACAAGATGAACCAAATCCAATAACAACAGCAGCACCTTTTTTAATGATAGTACCTGATGCACGATCGGGTGGTATGGGCGATATTGGTGCAGCAACATCACCAGATGCTAATTCTTTACATCACAACGCATCTAAATATGCATTTTCTCCGGCACAATTTAATGTTGGGGTCAATTATACTCCTTGGATGCGAAATTTAACCAATGATGTTTTTTTAGGAAACGTATCTTTTTCAAACAGGATAAATGAAAGAAGTGCCTGGGCTACAAGTATTACTTACTTTTCACTAGGCACAATTGATCTTACTGATGATAGTGGTCAGATCATTGGCTCTGAAAATCCAAATGAATTTGCAATTGATGGAGCATACGCATTAAAACTTAGTGAAACTTTTTCAATGGGTGTTGTTTTGCGTTATATAAGATCTGATTACACTTTACACATAGAAAATTCTGAACTCAACACTGTTAATACTTTTGCAGTTGATCTAAATGGTTACTATCAAAGTGAAGAAATAAATTATAATAACTTTAACGGAAAATGGCATGGAGGCTTTAATATTTCAAATGTTGGACCAAAAGTACAATTAACCGATGGTGGGGATGAAAGTTTTATTCCAACAAATTTGAAATTAGGTGGAGGTTTTGATTTTATTTTAGACGATGTTAATACCATTACAGCCAATGTTGAAATGAATAAATTACTCGTTCCAACACCTCCTATTATTGACAATCAAACAGGTGAAATTATAACCGGTAAAGATAATAATGTAGGATTTGCCAAAGGTATGTTTCAGTCCTTTTACGACGCTCCTGATGGTTTTAGTGAAGAATTAAATGAAATTGTTTGGGCACTTGGTGCTGAGTATGTTTATAATAAAACCTTTTCTGTTAGAACAGGGTATTTTCACGAAAATGAAATGAAAGGAGGAAGACAATATTTTACTTTAGGTGCAGGTTTTAAATTTAGAAGCAGTGCTTTAGACGTTTCTTATTTAATAAATTCATCTGATGTAACAAACCCATTAGAAAGCACTTTACGCTTTTCATTATCATTTAACTTAGGAGAATTATATGAATATTTTTAAACAACAATGAACGAGTTAAAAATAAATTCAAAATATATTATTTTCGAAAATAGTTCTGAACTTCCAAAACAAGATAAAGAGTTATTTTTAAAAGCAATTGAAGCCAAAAATAGTTCTTATGCCCCTTATTCCCATTTTAGTGTAGGAGCATCTTTACTTTTGGATAATGGTAAGATTATATTAGGAAACAATCAAGAAAATGCTGCATATCCGTCTGGAATGTGCGCCGAAAGAATTGCAATTTGGAATGCTGCTTCACAATTTCCTGAAGCTAAAATCAAGAAAATTTTCATAACAGCAAGTTCATCTAAACACAAAGTTGATAAACCTGTTTCACCTTGTGGCGCTTGTCGTCAAACCATTGCTGAGTACGAATTCAAACAGTCAAAAAATATAGAGGTATATTTCACCGGAGAAACTGGAAATATTATCAAAGCCAATTCTTTAAAAGATTTACTCCCTTTTGCTTTTGACAATACACTTTTATAATTTTTTTTTACATTAAAAATTGACGTAAATATTTAAAATACTACAACTTCTCCCTTATCTATAGATGAATCACTACCTAAATAAAAATTAGAGTCTTTTGAAATTATTCTTTTAGATAGATTTTGTAATTGTTCTTCTTGAAAAATTTGAATTATTTCTTTATTGCTAACATAATTCTGATCAATAAATATTGTATCAAATCCTGAAATATCAAAAGGAAGTTCATGGGTTATTTCAATTTTTTTTGGTTTCAAATCACTTAAAACCTCTTGATATAATTTTGATCTATTTCCAATGATTAAGATATTTCTTTTCAATTTGGTATCTGCATAAACATTCTTTGTTTTGGCAGTATTCAATATAACTAACATTTTTACCATCATTTTTTGTAAAAAATCATCCAAAATATTTTTTTTAAAATGCTTATTGTAAAATATTTGCATTGCACCATAAAAGTTTTTTAAATAACCAATATTTTTAATCGTACTCTCACCTTTGTAATGAATGATTGAACTCTTTCCAAAATAATAATTCTGATAACCTTTATTGAGTATTTTATAACACAAATCAATATCTTCACCATACATAAAGTAATCTTCATCAAAACCTTTAATTTCATTAAAAACACTTCGCTTTAACAACATAAAAGCTCCGGTTAGAATCTCAATTTTTCCATTTTTATTTTTATCAATATGGTTGGCATAATAATCTTTTGAATATCCTGCTATTTTCTTAATTGCAATCTTAATTGTTGGAATATTACGCTTGCTTTCAGGCAAGAACATTCCTTTTCCATCAATCATTTTCACACCCAAAGCACCAAAATCATCTTTTTTTTCAGCAAAATCAATTATCTTTTGTAAAATATCTTCAGCAAGAAAAGTATCAGGATTTAAGATAAGTAAATATTCACCTTTTGCTTTCGAAATAGCTAAATTATTTGCTTTACCAAATCCAATATTTTGCTTATTGCAAATTAAATTTACTTTCGGAAATCTTTTATTGATCATTCTACAACTATCATCGCTAGAATTATTATCAATTACAATTATTTCTGAAGATAAGTCTTTACATGCCTCATTAACACTTATAAGGCATTGTTCTAAAAAATAGCGAACATTATAATTGACAATTATGACAGAAAGTTTTATCAAGTAGAATTGTTTTTAGGTAAAAATATTATATTTTCTTAAAAGAGATATGTACTTTTACTAATATATATTATTCAATTCAACAATATTGAACATTTTCTATTAAATATACTTAAATATTTAATCCAATATTATAAATAATAACTAAGGATCATGAAAGGATCAAACAAGAAATCTTACTGTTGGGAATGCTTTGTTTTTGTATCTGTTTTTCTTTTGAATATTAGTTGTAAAAGTATTGAGACATCTCATAACAAAACTTCAGATATATTTTTTGAACACACTCAAATAAAAAATGATACTTCTTTCAAAAATAACCAAGAAATTAATATTATAAAACTACAAAATTACCCCAATGATCATTTTAACATAGAAATTGGTTATTCGAAATCAGCCCTAAAAACTACAAGCGACTTTGGTAAAAGTGAGAATGCAATTGGTGCTATCAATGGGAGTTATTTTGATATGGATAAAGGTGGAAGTGTTACGTATTTAGAAATAAATGATACCGCTATTAATAATACTTTTGATCCCGAAATAAAATGGGCAAAATCAAATTCATTAATTAATGGTGCTATAATTCTTTATAAGAATAATACTTTTGAAATTCAACCAAAAAAATCCGACCAATTCTATAGTAAATCAAAAAAAGAGAAAGCTGTAATTATTTCCGGACCAATTCTACTGCATAATGCAAAAAGATCAAAAATGTTTGATTCAAAATTTGTTCAAAATAAACATCCCAGAACTTGTGTTTGTAAAACAAAAGAATCCATATTATTTGTAACTATTGATGGGCGAAGGTCAAATGCAAAAGGCATGGATCTATTTGAACTACAAGATTTTCTATTAGACCTTGGGTGTATAGAGGCCATAAATTTAGATGGTGGTGGTTCAACAACTATGTGGATTGATAGCAAAGGTGTAGTAAACCAACCTAGTGACAAAACTGGAGAAAGACCTGTTGCGAATGTATTTTTAATAATGAAAAATGATAAAAAATAATTTCTAAAATATTTTAAGCTATGAGCTATACAGCAGATTCAAAAAGGTATGATAAATTACAGTATAATCGTTGTGGAAAAAGTGGTTTACTTTTACCTCTAATATCACTTGGTTTATGGCACAACTTTGGTGGAGTAGATACTTATGAGAATTCAAAGAAAATGATTTTCAAAGCCTTCGATTTAGGAATTACTCATTTTGATCTTGCCAATAATTATGGACCTCCTCCCGGATCAGCAGAAGAAACTTTTGGCAAAATATTAAAAACCGAACTTCAAAGATATCGCAACGAAATTATAATTACCTCAAAAGCCGGTTATAATATGTGGGATGGCCCTTATGGTGAATGGGGTTCTAGAAAATATTTAATTTCTAGTTGTGATCAAAGTTTACAACGTTTAGGTTTAGATTATGTAGATATTTTTTACAGCCATCGCCCCGACCCTAATACGCCTCTTGAAGAAACTATGATGGCATTAGATCAAATTGTAAGGTCAGGGAAAGCTTTGTATATAGGTATTTCAAATTACTCGGCAGAACAATCTCAAAAAGCCTTTGATATTTTAAATTCATTAGGCACTCCTTGCATAGTACATCAACCTAAATACAATATGTTTGACAGGTGGATAGAAGATGAATTACTTGACGTTTTAGAAAAAAATGGGGTTGGATCGGTAGTTTTTAGTCCATTATTTCAAGGTTTACTAACTGATAAATATCTCAAAGGAATTCCGAAAAATTCAAGAGTAGCCAAAGCACACGGTTTTTTACAATCTTCTGAACTAACACCTGAGAAAATTTCAAAAATTGAAAAATTAAATACAATTGCAACAGAAAGAGGTCAGAAAATGTCACAAATGGCACTTTCCTGGGTTTTAAGAGATCAAAGAGTTACCTCAGTTATAATTGGAGCCAGTAGAATTTCACATATTGAAGAGGCTGTTGATATTCAATCTAAATTAGAATTTACTACTGAAGAATTAAGTTTGATTGATAAAATTTTAAATGATTAATACTTTAGGAATTTTTCAAACTATTCTCAAAAGGAACTCTATTAACTATACTCCTACCCAGAGTAACCTCATCGGTATATTCAAGTTCATCACCAACTGAAATACCTCTGGCAATAGTTGATAATCTTATATCAAGGCCTTCTAATTGCTTATAAATATAAAAATTGGTAGTATCGCCTTCCATTGTTGAACTCAATGCAAAAATGAGCTCCTTAACATTTCCGTTTTTAACTTTTTCAACCAAACTATCAATCGTTAGGTTATGCGGACCAATACCTTCAATAGGTGAAATTTTACCACCCAAAACATGATAATGACCTTTAAATTGTGCCGTATTTTCAATTGCCATTACATCGCGAATATCTTCTACAACACAAATTAATTGACTATTTCTTTTTGGATTTTCACATATTTCACAAAGTTCAACATCCGAAATATTATGACAATTCTCACACAGTTTGATATCATTTCTAAAATTTTTTAAAGCATCAGCCAAATACGAAGTATGTTCTTTAGGCTGCCTTAATAAATGTAAAACCAAGCGTAATGCAGTACGTTTACCAATACCGGGTAATTGCGACATTTCATTTACCGCATTTTCCAATAATTTAGAAGAAAATTCCATTTTGCAAATGTAATCTTTTTACACTTTTATAAAAATCTTCTTTTTATATAAAATATGTGCAATTAAATAATAAAAAATAATGATTAAGATCGCATAAATTAATGAACTTAATTTTGGGATTGTAATAATTGAAGACAATATTTCATATAAATACCCATGTAATGATTGTCCACTTGGTAACTTAATTAACCCAAAAGTTTTTGACATAAAACTTGATAAAAAATAAACCGTAATCGCATTTGAACCAAAAATTATTGCAGGTTTACCCCATTCATTATGTCCTAAAATATCAGCAACATAATAAATCGCAGCATAAATCAAACTTGCCCAACCACCAGTAACCAATACAAAACTGCTTGTCCATAAGGCTTTATTTAAAGGAAAAACAATACTCCATACATAACCAATTGCAAGTGCTACAATTCCAATAATAACAAAATATTTTAATTTTTCTTGTTGAGTTTTTTCTTTGTTTAAAAGTATCATTCCTAAAAACATACCAAAAATTGTAGTTGCAATGGCAGGAATTGTACTTAAAATTCCTTCAGGATCATAGAGGGTTTTCCACATATGATCAACTGTAAGTATATTTAGATCAACAACCGAAGCTAAATTAGATTCTTTAGTCAATAAAGGCATTTCACCATTAACAGGAATCTGTGTCATTATAAGCCAATATCCTACTAATATTACTACAAAAATCCCCAAAAGGGTTTTCCAATTAAAATGCAAAAACAAAATAGATGCTATAAAAAATACTACACCAATTCGCTGTAATACTCCAGGTATTCGCAAATGTGATAATTCTTTAAAAAATGGGATACTATATTTAAAACCTGCCAAAAATAGACCCAAAAAAATCAGTTTTAAAGTTCTCGAAATAATTTTTTTATAAACATCAACCGTGATACCTGTTGCTTTCTTTTTTGTATAAGCAAAAGTGATTGACATACCTACAATGAACAAGAAAAATGGAAAAATCAGATCCGTTGGTGTTAATCCATGCCATTCTGCATGTAAGAACGGAGCATAAACATGGCTCCAGGTTCCAGGAGTATTTACTAAGATCATTGCAGCTATTGTTGCTCCTCTAAAAATATCAACAGATAAAATACGTTGTTTTGTACTCATAAGTTTATTTATTATAAATGAAGTTTTATAAATATTAAAAGTATAAAACTATATAAATTTTTGTTTATTTGCTACATTAACTCAATTTAAAATGAAACCTGCTCTTTTACTGTTTATTATATTAGTTTATTTTGGTACTTTGATCATAATTTCTATTCTTACAGGGAAAGATGATAGTAACACAGTATTTTTTAGGGCCAATAAAAGATCACCTTGGTATGTTGTTGCTTTTGGAATGATTGGAGCTTCTCTTTCTGGAGTCACTTTTTTATCTGTTCCAGGGTGGGTACAAAGCTCACAATATAGTTATTTACAAATCGTATTTGGTTATTTTTTAGGCTATTTGGTTATCGCTTATATTTTATTACCTATTTATTACAAATTAAATATTACTTCTATTTATGAATATTTAGGGCAAAGATTTGGGAGAATAAGTCATAAAACAGGAGCATTTTTCTTTTTTATTTCCCGAATACTAATTGCTTCTTTCCGATTGTTCTTAGTAGCCTCTGTTTTACAGTATTTTATATTTGATGCCTGGAAAATTCCATTTGAGATTACCGTTATTTTTTCGGTTTTACTCATTTGGATATATACCTATAAAAGTGGTATTAAAACAATAGTTTGGACAGATATTTTACAAACTTTTTTAATGCTTTTTGCAGTAATTGCAACCATAATTATCATACTTAACAAATTAGATTATTCTTTTGCAGAAATAATTCAAACCAATAATTATAAAAAATACAGTAAAGTTATTTTTACTGAAGATTTTTACGATAAGAAGTATTTTTTGAAATCGATTTTGGGTGGTATGTTTATCACTATCGCCATGACCGGACTCGATCAGGATAATATGCAAAAAAATCTCACTTGTAAAAATACCAAAGAAGCTAAATGGAATGTAATTTCTTTGGGTTTTATTTTAATAATTGTCAATCTGGTTTTTTTATTTTTAGGCAATCTGCTGTTTATTTATGCTGAAAAATTCGGAATAGCTATACCAACTGTAAGTGGAAATATAAAAACCGATCTTTTGTATCCTGAAATTGCATTAAATGGAAACCTTGGTATTTCATTGGCAATCATTTTTATTTTGGGCCTGATAGCTGCAGCTTATTCTAGTGCTGATAGTGCCTTAACATCATTAACTACTTCATTTAGTATAGATTTTTTAAATATTGAAAAAAAAGAAGAAAGTAAGCAAAAATCAATTCGTAAAAAAGTGCATGTTGGAATATCAATTATATTGGTTTTAGTAATCATTTTATTCAAGTATGTATTAAAAGAAAATGTCATCAGTAGTTTATTACAGGTATCAACATTTACTTATGGCCCGCTGCTAGGTTTATTTTCATTCGGAATATTTACCAAATACCAAATTAAAGATAAATGGGTTTGGATAATTGCAATACTATCTGTAACATTTACTTATATTTTAAATACATATGCTGCTTTATGGTTTAACGGCTTTGTTTTTGGTTATGAAATATTGATCCTTAACGGAATTTTCACTTTTTTCGGATTGTATTTAATAAAGAAAAAATAGCTACTTTTGACCCCATGGAAAAAGATTTAAGCAATTATAGAAAATCTTACGAAAAAGATGCTTTGCTAAAGAATAATGTACCGGAAAATCCGATGGAATTGTTTCAAAAATGGTTCTATCAAGCTGATGAATTTGATGGTATAGAAGAAGCAAATATTATGAATATTGCTACTATTGGTTTGGATAATTTACCTAAAAACCGGATTGTATTATTAAAGCGCTTCACTTGGGAAGGTTTTATTTTTTACTCAAATTACAATAGTGATAAAGGCAAAGCCATAGAAAAAAATCCTAATGTTTGTATTTCTTTTTTTTGGCATAGTATAGAACATCAAATTATTATCAACGGAAAAGCCGAAAAAATTGCTGAAAACCTATCTGATGGTTATTTTGAAACGCGACCCCATGGTAGTAAATTAGGTGCTTGGGCATCAAATCAGAGTAAAGTTATAGACTCAAGAGAAGAATTAGATGAAAAATTAGAGATCTACGATAAAAAGTTCCGCAACAGCGAAATTCCACGACCAAAACATTGGGGTGGATATATTGTAAAACCTTATTCTATTGAATTCTGGCAAGGAAGACCCAATAGAATGCACGATAGAATTCGTTATACATTACAAAAAGATTACAACTGGAAAATTGAAAGATTAGAGCCTTAATCAAGTTTTAAAAATTTAAATTTAAAGAAAAAATTAAAAAGTTTTATATATTTGATTCATCTATTTAAAACTCAAATGAAATAAATGAAAACCCTTTACATTGTCCGCCATGCCAAATCTTCATGGGAATATGAAGGAATTAAAGATATTGACCGACCTTTAAAAAAAAGAGGTATTGATGATGCTTATCTAATTTCAACCGTTTTACAAAAAAAAATTGATACGCCTTCTGTTTTTGTCTCAAGTTGTGCTAACAGAGCTCTACATACTGCCATGATATTTAGCTATACTTTTAACTACCCGTTGGCCAATATAAAAATAAGCAAATCATTATACAGTTTTAGTGATGGTTATCTTATCAAAACTGTAAAAGCTTTGGATGACGGTTTTGACTCGGCAATTATTTTTAGCCATGATCACGGTATAAGTGATTTTGTAAATAAATACGGTCATAAAATTATTGATCATGTTTCAACTTGCGGTGTAGTTGCCATTGAATTTAAAACCAGTCACTGGAAAAATATTAAGAGAGGAAAGACCTTATTTACTGAATTTCCTAAATATTATAAATAGTAATTGAAATTTTAATTTTTTAATGTCCAATTCTACTATGAAGCTTCATAAATACGCAGCAATTGATATTGGTTCTAACGGAGTAAGATTGTTAATTTCTAACGTAATCGAATTTAAAAAGAAAGAAACAAAGTTTGTAAAATCTTCTTTAGTTCGTGTTCCAATTCGTTTGGGAGAAGATGTTTTTACCACAGGTGAAATTTCTGATAATAATGAAGATAGGTTGTGTGATGCAATGCAAGCTTTTCAATTGATCATGAAAGTGTATGGTGTTGAAAAATATAAGGCTTGTGCTACTTCGGCTATGAGAGAAGCTAAAAATAATAAGGAGATCATCAATAATATCTTTAAAAAAACCAGCGTTAAAATTGATGTCATCAACGGTAAAGAAGAAGCTGAAATCATTTCATCTACTGATCTAAAACAGCTCATACAAAGTGATAAACCTTATTTATATGTTGATGTTGGGGGCGGTAGTACCGAATTTACTTTTTTTAATGAAGGTAAATTGATCGATTCAAAATCTTTCCCCTTAGGAACTGTAAGGATTTTGGATAATAAAGTTGAGAAGACAACTTGGGAAGATGCAAAAAAATGGATTAAAAAAACAAGTAAAGATCTACCGGGATTATCACTGATCGGCTCAGGAGGTAATATCAATAAAATATTCAAATTATCAGGAAAATCGCCCGGTAGCCCACTTTCATATATTTATTTGAACTCTTATTATAAATTCTTAAAAGAAATGTCCTATAATGAACGCATAAGTGAATTAGATCTAAATCCTGATAGAGCTGATGTTATCATACCGGCATCAAAAATTTATCTTTCTGCTATGAAATGGAGCAAAGCCAACCAAATATACGTTCCAAAGATCGGACTATCGGATGGGATTATTAAAAATTTATATTTGGGAAAACTATAATTTTGTTGATTTGTAGGATTTTTTTATCTGTTGAAATGAAATTCCTGTATGCTCGAAATCTTTTTTATTTAAAAATACCCACTTTTTGATAACAAAATGTACTTTTGCAAACTTTGAAAAACCATTAACTTAAATTAATTAAAAAATAATATGCGCAAATCAAATTCTTTTTTGTTATGGACTATAACTGTAATAATTACAGTAAGTGCCATGTTTTACCAACGAATGACCGGGCCTACATATCCAAAAAAAGTAGCAATTGAACTTGATGGTAAAGAATTTAATTTTGGTTTATTGCGATCAAATGAAATCGGTACATCTTGTGATATTAATTTAGAAATTGAAGATCCGGAAATAGAAGCCAACATTTTCTTTAAACGTTTTAAAGTTGATGAACCATGGAACGAAGTAAAAATGCTTCGTAAAACTTTATATAAAAAAACATTCTTTGGTGAAGGTGATGAAATTGAAGTGCTCTCTGCCACACTTCCCGAACAACCCTCTGCTGGAAAAATAGAATATCACATTGATCTTTATAAAGGCGAACAAAAAGTATCAATAGCTGCAAAAGAACCAATTGTATTACGCTTTAAAGGATTTGTACCTCGATCTGTACTAATTCCTCATGTATTATTAATGATTATAGCACTTTTTATAGGTACACGTGCAGGTATAGAAGCTATTTTTAGAGGAGAAAAGACCTTCAAATTCGTACGTTTAACACTTATTACATTTGGTATTGGGGGTTTAATCTTAGGGCCTATTGTGCAAAAATACGCCTTTGGTGAACTATGGACAGGATGGCCTTTTGGTAGTGATTGGACCGATAATAAAACCATTTTTGCCTGGCTTTTTTGGGTGATTGCTTTTATTGTACTTCGAAAAAACCCAAAAAACAGAATATGGCCTATTATTGCTATGTTGGTACTTTTTGCAATGTACATGATTCCTCACTCCATGGGTGGTTCAGAATTAGATAATGAAACAGGAAAAATTGAAACTGGTATTAGAGGTTAAACTAAAATAGTAGCAATTAATAAATTTACTTTTTTCCAAAATTATCAGGAAGTAAAATTGCCGTTACTTCACCAGTAACACAAATAACATCATTTACAATAATATCAATACTTATTATTACTTTTCTAGAAGTAATTTCTTTCAATACTCCTTTGATCAATAATTTTTCTTGAAGTGGTGTTGGTTTTAAATAGTTTACATTCAAATTTCCAGTAACAAACCTTGGTGCATTATATTTTTTAATTTGAATACCATTTTCACGAGCGTAAAAGATTGAGGCAGAACCTGTTCCGTGACAATCAATTAATGATGCTAATAAACCACCGTATACAAAGCCTTCTATTGCTATATGATAATTTTTAGGTGTATATTCACTTATGGTTTCATTATTTTTTAAATAAGTTTTTAATTGATGACCATCAGGGTTTAATCTACCACAGCCATAACAATGCGAAAAATCATCATCATAATAATCTTGTATTGCTTTAATCATAATTATATTTTTATAAAAATTTACACTTTAAAACTACAATAAGAACTTCCATAAAATTCTAATCCCTACAATTGCAATTATAATTGCTGTAATTCTTTTCAAAACAAAGGAAGAAATAAAATTAGCACTTAATCTTGAACCAATTTGACCTCCAATAAAAACAGTAACCATCAATATAATAGTTATTTTTGGTTCTATAAAGAAATCCGGATTTTGAAACTGTCCAATTAATCCAGATACAGAATTGACCAATATAAAAAAACTAGAAGTAGCCGCGATTTTTTTAGGAGTGTCCCAATTTGTTAAATGTAACACCGGTGCTAAAAAAACACCTCCTCCAATTCCAACCATTCCGGAAATAAAACCAATAAATCCTCCAATTGATGCATCATTTACTATTGAATTTTTATTTTTCAGTTGATAATTTGATAAGTTTTTTGAAAACCACATCAATGAAGCTGCAACAATCAATGTAATTCCCAATAAAACAAAAAAGAATACCTGACTTATTTTTAAATAACCTCCAACGAATGCCATTGGTACACTTAAAAAAACCAATGGCAAAACTTTTTTCCAGTTATAGTGCCCGTTTTTAGCAAAAATAAATGTTCCACCTGTTACAACCACTATATTACAAAGTAATGAAATAGCTCTAATTTGTATGTATGCCAATCCTGTTAAAGCTAATATTGCTAAATAACTTGATCCTCCACCAAAACCTACTGAAGAATACAAAACAGCAATTACAAAAAATAATAAAACAATTTCCCAGTTAAGTAGAATAGTATCAAAGATCTGTTGAAATTCAATCATATTTATTCAAAATAACCGAATCCTTTTTCAGGATCTATTTCTAATAAGGTTTCATAAATCAACCTGATCACATTTTCAACATCTTTTTTATGAACCATCTCAACTGTTGTATGCATATATCGCAATGCCAAAGAAATTAAAGCTGAAGGAACTCCTCCATTAGAATAAGCAAAAGCATCAGTATCAGTACCCGTAGCACGTGAAGATGCCAAACGTTGAAAAGGAATTTTATTTTTCTCAGCAGTATCAATGATCAACTCTCTAACATTATTTTGTACAGCCGGAGCATATGAAATCACAGGTCCTTCACCAGATTTTGTTTCTCCTTCTTTCTTTTTTTCGATCATTGGTGTTGTAGTATCATGACAAACATCAGTTACTATTGCCAAATTTGGTTTAATGGTATGTGTGATCATTTCAGCACCACGCAAACCAATTTCTTCTTGTACTGAATTGGTAATATATAAACCAAAAGGTAATTTCTTTTTATTTTCGTGTAACAATCTAGCTACTTCAGCAATCATAAACCCACCCATTCGATTGTCTAAAGCACGACAAACAAAATTATTTTTATTTAAGATAAAAAATTCATCGGGGTAGGTAATTACACAGCCAACATGTACACCAAGTTTTTCAACTTCTTTTTTAGTTTTACACCCAACATCAATAAATATATTTTCCAATTTTGGTGGTTCTTCCTTGCCTTTTAACCTTGTATGTATAGCAGGCCAGCCAAAAATTCCTTTAACTATTCCTTTTTTAGTATGAATATTCACCCGTTTTGATGGTGCAATCTGATGATCACTTCCTCCATTTCTGATCACATAAATTAATCCGTCATCTGTAATATAATTTACATACCACGAAATTTCATCTGCATGACCTTCAATTACCACTTTGTAATTTGAATCCGGGTTAATAACACCCACAGCTGTTCCGTAATTATCTGTAATAAAGGTATCTACATAAGGCTTTAGATAATTCATCCAAATTTTTTGTCCTTCAGATTCATATCCCGTTGGCGCCGCATTATTTAAATATTTTTCTAAAAAATCAATTGATTTTTTATTGAGTATTTTTTGTTTTAACATAATTTAAAATTTTTAACTAAATTAAGAAGTTCTTACAAGGTATGCAAAACCGAGAATGTAAATTAAATTTATTAATAAATTAACTTTATTAAACAAACATATTCTTAATTTTGGACTGATTTTTGAGCTATTAGATTGCCATGAAAAATATTTTTATCATACTTTTTTTTATTATTCCATTTTTAACTTTTTCTCAAAGAAAAGATAAGAATATAAGAAAAGATGATTTTTACATCATTAAGAATGATTCACTTACTATTCCACTAGATGAAGTGATTGTTTATAAACACCGTAAATTTGATTCAACTAAAGAAAAAAAATACTATTACTGGTATTATAAAAAAGTTCATAGAGCTTACCCTTATGCAAAACTGGCATCTGAAAAACTGACAGATATTAATAATGAGCTTTCAGAAATTAAATCAAAACGAAAAAGAAAGAAACAAATACGAAAGATCCAAAAATATATGGAGGGTGAATTTACGGACGAATTAAAGAAAATGACCCGTACTGAAGGCAGGATCATGATAAAATTGATCAACAGACAAACCGGAGAAACTTTATATGAATTGATTAAAGATTATCGCAGTGGTTTTAAAGCTTTTTGGTATAATTCATCTGCTAAATTATTTAAACTCAACTTAAAAAATGAATATCATCCGGAAAATATTGCCCTTGATTTTATAGTGGAAGATATTCTCCAACGATCATTTGCAAATGGTACTCTAGAAAATCAACCTTCAAAATTAACCATCGATTACTTTGAACTCAAAAATGAGTGGAAAGATATTTCAGTTATCAATGTTATTAATGATTATATTGAAAAATATAAATAACTCAATTGGAAATTGATGAATTATTAGGATCAATTTTTTGATCGATTCCTTTAAATTCATCTAAAACCTTTTGGATACTTTTATTAATATCTTTTTCTTTAATATTATATTTCACATCCAAAGATTCTTTTTCAGGAAACTGTTCAACCATTAATGTAGAAGATGGGAAAGCAAAATCAACTCCCAAAGCTGCCGCCAACTTAACAATTGCTATGTGTAATCTATGCTTAGACGACTGTTCAGCGCCCCAATCTAATTGTTTAAAAAATACATTTAACATAATCAATAACGCCGAATCACCAAATCCGGTAAACTCCACATTATAAGATTCACTCCTGGTATCAGGGTGTACAACTATTATTTCTCTAATTCCTTTTACAAAAGCTTCAATTAACTCTGGTGGAGTATCATACCTAATACCCAATTCGGTATTATAACGGCGATAAAATCTACGCCCTTTATTATTAATATCAGCCTCAGAAACCTTGCTGTTTGGTATTTGATGAATAGAAGTATCGACAGCTCTAATCTGAGTTGATCTTAGACCCACTTTTTCAACAGTTCCAGCTATATTACCAATTTCGATCCAATCACCCAAACGAAAAGGTTTATCTAAAAAAATATTAATTGTACCAATTAAGTTTTTAACAGAATCCTGTGCTGCAAAAGCAATAGCAATTCCACCAATCGATGCACCAGCTATAACGGTAGTAGGATTAACTCCAAATAAAGTTAGAATGTGCAATAAGCCGATAATTACAACAAAACTTAATAATAACTTATATAGAATTGGACCCAATTGCTCATCTAATTTTGTATGGGTTTTCTTACTGAAATCACTATATAATAATATAAATAATTTGATAAGTTTTATAAAAAAATATATCCAAAAAACAGTCACAGCAATATCTAATGCTAAAAATAAAAAGTTATTTATTTTAAATAGTTGAATAGATGGTAAATATTTATCAATAAAATATGTTATTAATATAAAAACCAAAGGCCGTGCAATTTCATGAAGCAACTCAAATGACTTGTGATAATTCTTATCAGGAAGAATTAATTTTTGTAATTTTTTTAATAAATAAAAAAACAATGGATATAATATATAATAAATTAAAAAACAAAATGCTATAAGTAAGATAAGTACAATAGGTTTCCAAATATGTATTTCACCAATTTTTTTCTCAAAAAAATTCGGATAATTTTTATGAATCCAATTGAATCTCCACGGAAAAGTATTGTTATAAATTTTTTCAATTTTTTCAATCGACTCTTTAGAGTAATACCACTTATTACCAACTTTTTCAACATAAATTTCAGGTAATTTGGTTTCAAAAGGTACAAATCTTTGAAGAGGTTTATCTAAAACATTCAAAACACTTGAAACTGTATCTAAAAAATCTGGATCTTTAGGTATTTCCCCAAAATCAACTACAAGCCCTTTACCCTCATAAACTTCTTTGATCTTTTTTGCTATATCTATAGCTTCATTTTTTGACACACCACGTATAGTCAATGCAGCTTTTGATTCATCATAACTATCAGGCTGTAAAAAATATAAATGCGTATAAATTGTCGCATTTGGATTTCTCAGATCTACTTTAACAAGTTGTTGTGCATTTACAAATCCAGTAATTAATAAAAAAAAGAAGATTAATTTTTTCACTCTTTATATTTTTATGTGTTCTTTTTATGCTAAAGACTCAAATATTTTAACGAAAATAAATATAATATCCGATTGTAAAAAATTTCAACTATAAATCTATTTGCGTTTTCTTTTTTTTGATTTAGGTAAAACACTAATATATTCATTTTTATTTGGTCTATTTGTTTGCTTTTTTTTAGAAGTATTTTTTCTAAAAGATCTTTTACCTTTATTGCTGAAATCTTCACCTAAAAGTTTTTCTACCAAATCATTCCTACTCACTTTTTGTAAGGTTTTTTGTATCCAGTTCCAATTCTCTTTTTTATACCAAAAAAAGAATTTATGCTGTTCATCTCTTTCCTTTTTGGACTTTGGCGTATAAATCTTTTTCAATGTATACGGATGATAGCCTGAATAATAAATAACCGTTGCAACTGTCATTGGGGTTGGTGTAAAACCTTGCACCTGTTCTAATTGAAAGCCCATATTTTTAGTCTCAGCAGCTAGGTTTGCCATATCTTCTAACTCACATGCAGGGTGACTTGAAATAAAATAAGGTATTAATTGAAGGTTTAAATGCTTCTTTTTATTGATTTTATCAAAAGTTTGTTTAAACTGCTTGAAGTATTTAAATGAAGGCTTTCGCATTAATTTTAATACCGGATCAGAAGTATGTTCAGGAGCAACTTTTAACCTTCCGGAAACATGTTTGATCATTACTTCTTCGGTATATTCTTCCAGTTCTTTTGGATCGGAATTTTTATTAAATTCAGGTACAAGCATGTCATAACGAATACCACTACCGATAAATGATTTTTTTACTTTTGGATGCTTATCAATTGACTGGTAAAGCTCGGTAAGAGGTTTATGAGAAGTGTCTAAATTATAACAAACTACAGGCGAAATACATGAAGGTGCTACACATTTATCACAAATAGACTGTACCTTCCCTTTCATTTTATACATATTTGCCGATGGGCCTCCAATATCTGATAAATAACCTTTATAATCGGGCATTTTAGTAACAGCATCTACTTCCTTTAAGATAGATTCTTTACTCCTGCTTGCAATAAATTTTCCCTGGTGTGCAGAAATGGTACAAAAACTACATCCCCCAAAACACCCTCTGTGAATATTGATAGAAAATTTGATCATCTCAAATGCCGGAATAGGGCCTCGTTTATTGTATTTTGGATGTGGTAATCGTGTAAACGGAAGATCGAAAGCAAAATCAATCTCCTCTTCGGTCATTGTAGGAAATGGCGGATTGATCACCAAAATAGTATCACCCACTTCCTGTAAGATCCTTCTACCAAAAACTTTGTTAGATTCCTGCTCAATAGTTTTAAAATTTGATGCAAAGGTCTTTTTATCTTTTAAACATTCTTCATGCGAATTTATCTCTACATCCTCCCAATGTTTATTTTTAGGAATTTTTTCAAATTCTTCCGATAAATAAGCTGTTTGCTTTATCGTTTTTATCGAATCAAAAGGGACTCCTTTTTGCAAAAGCTGAACCAATTCCCGTAAAGGTTGCTCTCCCATTCCATACACCAAAAGATCTGCACCTGACTCTGTTAAAATATTTGGTTTTAGAGTATTACTCCAATAATCGTAATGAGTAACCCTTCGTAGAGATGCTTCGATTCCACCAACTACCACAGGTACATCCGGAAATTTATCTTTTAAAATCTTACTGTAAACTGTAGTAGCATAATCAGGCCTAAAACCTTTATCACCATTCGGTGTGTAAGCATCTTTATCTCTTTGCCTTTTACTTGCTGTATAATTGCTTATCATAGAATCCATCGCACCAGAAGTAACCGCAAAAAACAAATTGGGAGTACCCAATTTTTCAAAATCCTGTAAATTATCTTTTACATTTGGCTGTGGAACAATAGCAACACACAAACCGTAACTCTCTAAGATCCTTCCTAAAACAGCCGGGCCAAAGGCAGGGTGATCCACATAAGCGTCACCGCTAAATATAATGACGTCTAAGCTGTCCCATCCTCTTATTTTTACTTCTTTATTGGTAGTTGGCAGCCAATCAGAAAGTTGTAGCTCTTTTTGCATATGGCAAAGATAAGTCTTATTTGGGATTTTCTTAATTATCAGATTCTAACTAATGAATTAAACAATAAAATACCAAATTTCAATTTCTAAATGACAAACCTTTTTCATGAACAGCCAGGTAATTATCAAAATTTAAAATATTAATGCATTACGGGTTTTAAATATAATTACCAGTTTCTTTATTTTTGAAAAGACTTTTTATTTTTATTACAACTAATCGTTATTTTTGAAATATCTGATTGTTTTTCGTATTTATTTTTTTTCTTTTAATATTTTTTATAATTTTGTTTACTCATTAAAAAAGGCTTCCCCTTAATTAAATAACTTCCCTTATAAGTAATCCCCTTAAAAAATTCCCCTGATTTTTAACGTTTATGTTTTTGTTGATCAACTATTGTATTACAAGAGCAGAGTAAACTGTTACAATTGATAACAGTACTAAAATGATGAAATAACTTACTATTAAATAAATATTATATGAATAAACTAAACATTATTTACAGGAAATCAATTGTATTACTGACATTATTGATTGCATTTAGCCCTGCCTT